>JAEUOG010000064.1 GCA_016790815.1 Dechloromonas sp. | reverse complement strand
GCCGAATCCTTCCCAGATCCTTCATGGTGATCATCTCCTAAAATCCTGCTCAAAAAATGAGCGGACGAGTTAATCACCCTGGTCAATTTTCAGCGCGCACAACCTCGCTTTTCTGGTCAGTTTTCAACGAGCGTCAACAGCATTGCCGACCTGGCGCTACAGCTAGCGCTGTTTGCCGGCGGTCAACGCATGGCTCAGCTACTTCGAGCCAAGGTAAGCGACTATGACCAGGAAACTGAGACGCTCCGATTATGGGATAAGAAGGGAAAACGGATCACGCCACGCGAGCATCTTCTTCCGCTGGCGCCCAAAGGAGCCGCAATTGTCGAGAAGCTGCTTGCGATGGCGAAAAAGAAGAAAAGCGATCTGCTGTTTTCTTCCAATGGCAGCACCCCCATGGTGGAAACCACACCCGGCAAGCGCGTCTTCTCGATTTGCCAGGTTATGGGCTGTGAAGCGTTCGACCTGCGCGACATTCGCCGGACATGCGAAACCATGCTGGCCGGCATGGGAGTGAGCAAGGACGTTCGAGCCCAACTGCTCAGCCATGGTCTCTCGGGTGTGCAGGCGGCCCACTATGACCGCTACGAATACATTACCGAGAAACGAAACGCGCTAGAGGCTTGGGAACGCCGCCTCGATGACATTGCCAAGGGCAATACATCGGACAGCAATGTCTTGCCGATGAAGAGAAGAAAATCTCTCAGTTAGCTCAGCAACGAACTAACTCTTTCCCAACATGATCTGCTTTTCGCGCCAGATTTCCTGGACGAACGGATCTGTGATTCCATAAATACCGTGTCCTCGGCGCATGATGAGGTTAGCAGCCAGCAACTCATTAGCAACAGGCTGAACTTCCTCGACTCGAACTTCGCGACCAACCAACTTGGAATATTCCGCGGCAGCCTCAGTTGAAAATACGCCACGCGCATCTCCATCAGTTGATGCGATTCGATCAAAGATCGCCTGCGCAAGGCTCCCCAACTCCTCGACTTTCGTGAGTTCGACATCTGCAGCAGCGGAGCGCAGTGTCGATGCAATAAGAGGAAGCATCTCGTCAGGATTTTTGTCTTTTGGGGAGTTCAACAGGAGTTGCCGTAGTGCGCGGATAAGCTCTTCAGGACGACTTCCCAGCATTTTGAATGCCTCGGCTGCGACACTGATGGAGGGTAAGGGTCCAAACCCATCCTTCTCCAGTCTCGTCAGCAAAAACCTCACGAAATCCTCATCCAATACGGGATAAGGAACCGACGTAGCCCCTACAAAAGCCTGATTTCTACGTGCTGTCAGTTCGCTGACCATGGCTCGATGCGACCCGGTCCCGATGAATACGAAGTGGCCAGGCGTAGCAGGACGAGGATTGATCGCATCACGAGCGGCCTTGAGTGCGAGCAGAAGCTGATTGCCTTCATCAGTAGTTATCGCGTGCTGCACTTCATCCACGATCAGTACCACATCCGTCTTTGCCTGATCGACCACCTCTGTCAGCGCTTCCGCAAGCGTTGCGCCACCTTCAAGACCGACACTCTCCAACTTGAAGCCAAACTTGAACCCAAATGCACCAAAGTCAGCTCCTTTGATGCACTTGAGCTTTTCCAAAAGCGATGACGCTGGCGTCAGCAAATCCTCCAAGGTTTTCCGGATCGCCGAGTGCACTAATTTTGCAGGGTTTGTCTGGGTGTCGCTCCACAGGTCAACGTAAATAACGAGTGCCCCTGCCGCTTCCAGCGCGGGTATCAGATCATTTCGCAAGAATGTCGTCTTGCCGGTTCGACGGAGACCAGACAGGAAAAGTCCAGAGCGCAGCCCTACATCAAGCCCTGTTGGCTTCAAGAGTTGCTGAGCCATCTGGGCCGCAAGTTGCGGCCTAAGGTAAATATCGCTCATGCTCTTTATCCTTAATTATTGCTGACGAATAATTATTAACCAACAATAAAAACAAGTAAAGAGAGAGGCTACCCTTCAAGAGGAACATGACTCTCACAATGTATACTAATTCATCTAATCATTAGTAGACTTTGCTAGGTTCGGAAACTAATATCTACTAAAACACATACAGATTAGTAAACATGAAAATCCCAATGAGCCCACCGACTGTGGAACGCTTGCTCGCGCAGCTCGTACCAAACGAGCTCGCGAAGATATTCCAACACTCGAACCCTCTGCCTGTGGGTAAATATCTGCATTGGGATGATCTACGGCACCGCCCGCCACCCGAGGGACTCTCTTCAGAAAAGTGGTGGCTTGCCGTATCGCTAGCCAGGGGCTCAATCCTTCAGCCACTGCCATTCACAGACAAAGAAGGAAATCCGTTCCGGTTGGCAACCCCGGAGCCACTGCTTGTACATCTCCATCACATCGATCGCGATGCTGCAGGACAAATCAAGACACCAACGTCGAGTTCGATTCACGAGAATCGGGAACGCTACCTGCTGCACTCATTGATCGAGGAGTCGATCACCTCAAGTCAGCTCGAAGGAGCTTCGACCACCCGAAAGGTCGCCGAGGCCATGCTGCGCGACAGACGGCAACCTCGGGATCGCAGCGAGACAATGATCTTCAACAACTATCAGGCGATGGAGCAGTTACGTCACCTGAAAGACGAGAAGATCACGCCAGAACACATCCTCGAACTGCACCGTGTCATCACGCAGGATACGCTGGACAATCCTGCTGATGCAGGCAGACTGCGAGACTCCGATGACGTTAACGTGGTCGACAATCGTGACGGCAAGCTCCTGCACCAACCACCCAACTTCAAGGAGCTTCCCGAACGTTTGGAAAAGCTGTGCGCATTCGCGAATGCTGATGCCGATAGCTCTCCCTTCGTCCATCCAGTAGTCCGGGCGATCCTCCTGCACTTCATGATCGGATACGACCACCCGTTCGCCGATGGCAACGGCCGTACTGCGCGCGCCTTGTTCTACTGGTCGATGGCACGGAGTGGCTATTGGCTGATGGAATTTCTCTCGATCTCACAGTTCCTGCGTAGCGCCCCAAGACAATACGTCCAGGCTTACCTGCACACAGAAACCGACCGGAACGACACCACTTACTTCGTCCTCTATCAGTTAGACATCATTCGGCGATCCATCGCCACCCTTCACGAATACCTTGGCCGCAAGTTCGCGGAACAAAAAGAAGCGGAGAGTCTGCTGATCAAGACAGGTCAGCTACGTGCTCAACTGAACCATCGACAGCTCGCATTACTGACGCACGCACTGAAACACCCCGGTGAAGTCTATCGGGTTGCAAAGCACCAGGCTGTGCACAATGTCGTTTACCAGACCGCCCGTGCCGATCTGTTGGGCTTGGAAGAACTCGGCTTGCTTGTGAAGCTCAAACAAGGCAACGCATTCGTGTTCTATACCACCGACAATCTTGCAGAACGCTTCCTGAGCCTCGATCAGGCCTGATACCTAGCTGAAAATATATAACTTTATAGACAACTATAGACCGACTATAGAGCAATTATTTCAGCCCGCATTGACGCAACATAGGTGATGTCAGCGTCCCTCGGCGGCCTTGTACACTGCATTTTTGTCGCGCTTACCAATGGCAACGACAAGCACAACCAACCTTCCATCCTGAACTTCATAAACCAACCGATAACCGATAGTGCGCAACTTGATCTTGTAGCGATCAGGATGCCCTGATAGCTTGGCCGACGGCATACGCGGTTCAACAAGTCGTTCAGCCAGTTTCTTTTTAAATTGTGCTTTGACCGAACCGTCCAGTCGGTGCCATTCGGCTAGAGCCACTTCCAGGAATTCGAGCTCATAGCTCATCGAGTTTGACCTTCACGCTCCTTTGACCAGCACGAGCATCTGCCAGCGCATTCAATTCCAAGTCTTCCAGACGCTCCATCATTGCCTCGAAGGCCTGAGCAGGAACGCAATAGAACGCCGGCTCATTCCGATTCAGAATCGCTACAGGAAAGCCCTCGCCGGCCGCAACCGTGCCCATGGGATTGCGCTTCAACTCGGAAATGCTCGCTGCTGTTTCAGACAATATTTGGTGGGCCATAGCCGCCTCCCGTTCGCAATAGCACCAATAGTAGCACCAATAAAAACACCATTACGAACGCTTTGATCGATGCCATCAGGGCGCAGTTCCGCACAGGTATCCGAAAAAGCGAAAAAACGTGCCTTCGAGATACCCCCCTCTTACCTGGGAGGTTCAGGCAAAACTGTATGTTCTTGGAGTGCAGCTTACGTACACACGGAAAGAACGAAGCTATTGCGAACGTGAGGCAGTAGCTCCTTCGCAGCCTGAAGCCGCATTGCTGCCGCCGCCGACCACAGGCGTTGCAGAAGGTTTGCGCAACAGCGAAGCCTTTAAGCGCTCCTGCACCCTCTTCGAGAATGGTCACTCGACAGAAGAGGTCCTGGAGGCAATGAACGGCTGGAATCTCAGCAACAGCCCGCCGCTTGATCACAAGGAATTGGCTCGCACGGTGAAGAGTGCTGAGAGGCACGTCGCACGCATGGTTAGTGCAGGAGGCAACTTTGTCGATTGGCGGGATAACCGAGGCGGTGCGGAAGCGTTGATGGACCATCTGCTCAAACTCGATCTCACCGGTTTCAACGCCAAGGGGAACGCGCCGGTCACCGAGGCGAAAGAAGAGATGATTCGTCAGGGCAAATCCGACCTGGAGCGCTGGCTTACGGACGTTGTCGAAGATGAGGTCAACTACGCGAACTAGGACAATTTGCGCGCAAGCTCGAAAAAAATGAATGGCCCTTAACAACCCAGTGAACGCTTGGATAGGAGGGAATCGCACCGAACAAAGTCGCGCATTTTTCACATTAGAAGGCGATTTTTTCAAAACCACACTGCCTGTTTCGCCCAGCCAAACCGAAGCTCTGACTAGTCTCGTTCAAGAACTGATCGATTACCGTTTCGCATGCTACGAATCGCGCCAGGCTAGCCAACCGGAATCTGCACAAGTCATTCCTTTCACAAAAACCAATAAGCTTCCAAGCATCGAGCTTCCCTATTTCGATGACTTACGTATTGCTTGCGGCCATTTCCGTACCAGCACATCAGAAGTACTAGAACACCGCGCAATTCCGGTCTCTTACGGTCAACTCGACCCAGCTCGACATTTCATCGCACGCGCTATTGGAAATTCGATGAATGGCGGAAAAACGCCGATCTGCGATGGAGATTTGCTTCTTTTGGAGCTATTAACATCAAGCAATGCCGGTTCGATCAGTGGCCACATTGTCGCTATCGAACGTCAGGATGAAACCGGCGATAACCAGTATTTACTACGCGTTGTAAACAAGAATCGCGATGGCAGCTACCTACTAAAAGCCAACAATCCGGATTACAGCGATCTAGCCGCCGATGAAAACATGCGTACGCTGGCACGACTCAAACGGGTAATCGATCCGCTGGATCTTGCAATTGGGCAATCGTTTATGCGAGAGGAGATTCCTGGCCTATTCGGTGAAATCTTTAATGCCGGCAATTGGCACAGCGGCCATGTTGTTCTCAGCCAGAAGAATAGCCACGTGCTGCTGATCACATTGAACAAGCAAGGCAAATCAGCAGACCATCGTTACACCGATTACTGGATCGACGAAAAGACCTTCCACTGGCAGTCACAGAATTCAACCAGCCCCAGCAGCAAGCGTGGCAAGGAAATTATCGAGCACCAAAGCGTCGGCAGAAAAATTCACATGTTCATTCGAGAGCACAAGCTTGCAGCGGGGAAAGCGGCACCATTTGTCTATTTTGGCCCGGTTCTCTATCGCAGCCATCAAGGAACACAACCGATGAGCGTTGTATTTGAAACAACAGCGAATTATCCCCAGTAGTGAGGGAGAGGATATTGCTATCATCAGACTCCATATCAAATCGCTGCCCGGGAGTCATCGATGAAATTTGCGTACACATGGCGTACACGGAAGCCAGAAAACAAAAAAGCCACTCCGAAGAATGGCTTAACTGTTTGATTTTACTGGTGCCCCCGAACGGAATCGAACCGCTACCTGATGATTACAAATCAACTGCACGACCTTCATGCTACGGGGGCCCGAGCGATGGGGCGCGATTATAGCTTGAACATTGAAATTTCGACATGAGCACACTTACCAATCCATTCGAGATCGCCCGGGAAACGCTCCGGTTACTGGCCGCTCGCCGCATTCCGCCCTCGCCGGAAAACTACCAGACGCTTTATCATGAGATAGCCGGGACAAAGGCGGGCGGCGGCTTGTTTCCGGAGGTGCAGTTGCGCTCTCTGGCAGCTGCGCTTCCCAAGACATCGCCTGACCAGCTACGGCTGGCCCGACAACTCGATGAAGCTGTCAAAGCTGCGAACTGGGATGACTACAAGAAACACCTCACCGACTTTGTTGCAGCCCTCGTCGAATCTCAAAAGCTCGGCTGGTCAGAACTTATCGCCGACCTGTTGCGACAGTGGGATGCAAAGCATGCCGGGCTGACATCGGCCCGCAAGCGCGAGTCGCTAGAACATGTACTGAAAACCAGCGTTGCGAATCCCGACACCCTGTTCACCCGAATGCAAAGCCTGCTGCGCTCGTGGGGGCAAGGCAGGGAGGCGGAGCCCACGGATGCGATCATTGCAACCGAGGCAGACTATTCCGAAATTGCCCCAATTTCCAAGTCGACCGTAGCATCCAATGATCTGCTGCCCGAATTGCGCGAACTCTTTGCCTTTACGCTCGAAACAGCGATGGCCACCCAGTTGATTGAAAGCCCACAGCTATCGACAGATGCCAAGGCGTTGGCCACGGAGATACGTAACGCCAACAGCCCAGACCAGCTGCAGGAATTTCTCACCCGACTGAAGCGTTTTGCCTTCAAGCTCGAACTGCTCGCGGAAGACCAGACCGAACTCCGGCACAGCCTCCTTGGCCTGCTCCGCCTGCTGGTCGGCAACATCACCGATCTGGTTCTGGACGACAACTGGCTGCACGGACAGATCGACGTGGTTCGGGAGATCATCGACAAGCCGCTATCGCAGCGCGCCCTGGATGACGCCGAACGGCGGCTCAAGGAAGTTCTCTACAAACAAAGCCAGCTCAAGGCCAGCCTCTCAGAAGCGCGTGAAGCCATCAAGAGCATGCTTGCCGGCTTCGTCGACCAACTTGCCGACTTCGCCGATGCCACCTCCGACTACCACGACAAAATTGAAAGCTGCGCCGAGAAAATCAGCGCAGCCAATGACATCTCCGAACTCGAAAGCGTGCTCGGCGAAGTCATGCGTGAAACCCGGACAATCCAGATAAACGCCCAACGCTCCCGCGACGAGCTGCGGTCGACCCAGAAAAAAGTCCAGGAATCCGAAGCGCGCATCACTGAGCTGGAACGCGAACTCGAAACCACCAGCGACCTTGTCCGCCACGACCAGCTCACGGGCGTCCTCAACCGGCGCGGCCTGGAGGAAATCTTCACCAAGGAAGCCGCGCGGGCAACACGTCACGAAACCTCACTCTGCGTCGCCCTGATAGACATCGACAACTTCAAGAAACTCAACGACTCGATGGGCCACGACACCGGCGACGAAGCGCTTATCCACCTCGCCACCATCTGCCGCGAAACGCTCCGCCCTCAGGACACCGTCGCCCGCTACGGCGGCGAAGAATTCATCATCCTGCTCCCGGACACGCCGCTGAACGACGCCGCCAGCGCCCTCACCCGCCTCCAGCGAGAACTCACCAAAAAGTTCTTCCTGCACGGCAACGACAAAGTCCTGATCACTTTTAGCGCCGGGGTCACCCAGATGAAACCGGACGACACGCAGGCAACGGTCATCAAACGGGCCGATGAGGCGATGTACCAAGCCAAACAAACCGGCAAGAACCGCGTCGTCACCGCCGGCAACCAAGCCAACTAAGCGGCGGTTGACCGCTTGCCACGGTCAACCGCAAAAAACACCAAAAATACCTCTAAAGTTTTTTCTGCCAGTTCCGTAAATTGATTCAACGGCGGAACAAATTGATTGCTCCTCCCAGATTTAAAGCGGGCAGCGCCCAGCGCTAGCCAACAGATCAACGATCCAAGGAGATTCAAAATGGCACAAACTATCAACACCAACATCTCGTCGCTGAATGCGCAACGTAACCTGAACACGTCCCAAGGCTCCCTGGCGACATCGCTGCAGCGCCTCTCAACTGGCTTGCGCATCAACAGCGCCAAGGACGACGCAGCAGGCCTGGCCATTTCAGACCGCATGACCTCACAGATTCGTGGCTTGAATCAAGCCGCTCGAAATGCCAACGATGGTATTTCTTTGGCTCAAACGGCGGAAGGAGCCCTCTCCTCTGCTGGCGATCTTCTGCAGCGCATGCGTGAACTTGCAGTTCAGTCCGCCAATGCAACGAACTCCGCCAGTGACCGTAACTCGCTCCAAAACGAAGTTGCACAACTTGCGCAAGAATTGGATCGAATCGCCACAACCACCAACTTCAACGGTCGCACTTTGTTCGACGGCAGTTTTGGCACCGCCCAATTTCAAGTAGGGGCAAATGCCAATCAAACCATTACTGCAGCCACAAGCAATCTCCGCACGACCAACTACGGCAACAATCAGGTGACTAGTGGTGCAACTGGCTCAGGCGGTGGTGCAGGTGCGTTGGCCACAGCCCAAGCTGTAACTGGCGGCGCCCTTACGATTAATGGCTCGGTGGGATCAAAGGATGTTACCGTCGTTGCAGCCACAAGCGCGAAAACAATTGCTGCTCAGATCAATAATGTATCAGGGGAGACTGGCGTCTCAGCAACGGCACGCACTGATGTTAAAGCTGTTTTCAGCGCTGCTGGCAACTACGCATTAACCATCAAGAGTGATAACAGTACCGCTGAAACAGTCACTTTCTCACTGACTGCAGGCAGTGGAGATGCACTTTCGACAGCTATCTCAGCTATTAACGACAAGTCTGCAAAAACTGGGGTTACAGCCACTCTTAACGCTGACAAATCAGGGATTATCCTGACCAACGCAACCGGCAACGACATTAGCATCGCCGACACTGCTACGGCAAATGCAGGAACAACCGTACTCACCGCCCTTGCAGTCGATGGAACGACGGCCCTTGGTACCGCCAGAACCCTGGCGGCTGACACCACTGCCGACACATCGATTGTAGTTGGACAGATTTCGTTCAATTCGGAGAAAACGTTCTCGGTTTCCCAAGCAGCAGGCGGTACAAATCTACTTGGTGCAGCAGGTCTTGTTACGACTGCATCTGCCCTTAACAAAGTATCCGATATTGATATCTCATCAACGACCGGCTCTAACAAAGCAATAACCACCATCGACTCAGCACTTGCCTTGATCAGCGGACAACGTGCATCTTACGGCGCTCTTCAAAACCGCCTTGAAGCAACCGTCAGCAACCTAAGCGCAACCTCCGAAAACCTCTCTGCCTCCCGCAGTCGCATCCAGGATGCCGACTTCGCAGCAGAAACGGCCAACCTGACCCGTGCGCAGATTCTGCAACAGGCTGGCACCGCCATGTTGGCCCAAGCCAATGCTCTGCCGCAGAACGTACTGACCCTGCTGCGCGGCTAATCCCGAGGCTAGCCAGGCCACGCGCCCGGCTGCAACGAACCGGGCGCGGTGGCGGAAACGCCCCGCGCCCTTCGCCCGTCAATCAAGGAGTTGGCAATGAACATCTCGTCCATCAACAACAACCTGCCCGGCACCACGCCGCGCCCCGTCGCCGCCGAAGCATCGGCTACAGAGGTTCGCCAGGCACGCGCCGCACAGGCCAGCAGCGCGTCCAACGTTCAGACCGAACAGGCACCCAGCCAGACACAAAAGGCCGACGCCACCCGCCAGGAGCTTGAAGAGGCGGTCAAGCAGGTCAACGACTTTCTCAAGCCGATCAACAATTCGATCCAGTTCAATCTGGACGACGATACCGGCAAGACCATCGTCAAGGTGATCGACCTGGCCACCAAGGACGTTATCCGGCAGTTCCCCTCAGAGGAAATGCTGGGCATCGCCAAGGCCATCGACAAGATGAAGGGTTTGCTGGTGCAGCAAAAGGCGTAAACTGACGCCAACGTTAAACGTGGAGGCCCACCATGGCCGTTTCTTCTCTCGGTGTAGGGTCAGGGCTGGACCTCAACAGCCTGCTTACCAGCCTGATGCAGGCTGAGCAACAACCCTTGCTCGCACTGCAAACCAAAGAAGCCTCCTATCAGGCACGAATCTCGGCGCTAGGTTCGCTCAAAGGGGCCTTGTCGTCACTTCAAACGGCCGCTCAAGGCTTCATTCCTGCCACTGGCCAAACTGCGCTGAACAAATACGCCAGTTTTTCGGCCACGCTAGCGGATACCACCATTGCTTCGGCATCCGCATCAACAGGCGCAGTAGCCGGCGTTTATAGTCTTGAAGTCAGCGCCCTGGCAGCCGGACACCGACTGACCAGCCCTGACTCGACCGACCTCGTTGGCGCAGCAGCCCTGACAGCTGGCCTGGCGGCCGGCGGCACGCTGAAAATCGAGCTGGGTGCTTTGACGGGCACCAGCCCGGCTCTGGCTTTTGCCGCGGACACGGCGCGCGAGTTGAATGTCACGGTAGCAGCGGGCGCCACGCTGGAAAATGTGCGCGACGCTATCAACACGGCGGCGACCGATGGCCGGGTCAGCGCCACAATAGTTAACGGCACCAATGGCAAACAGCTGGTTTTGTCCAGCGCCAAGACGGGCACCGAAAATGTACTGAAACTGTCCGGCATTGGCGGGCTTGATTTCAATCCAGCCGGTGCTGGCACCGGCGCACTTTCCCAGGCTACGGCCAAAGGCGGCCAAGCCGCGTCGAATGCGGCCTTCAAACTGAACGGTATTGCTGCCACCAGCAGCACGAATACGGTTACCGGTGTGCTGGATGGGGTAACCCTGACACTGAGCAAGACCAATGTTGGCACCCCGACCAACCTGACTGTCACCAAGGACAGCACAACTTCGTTGACTGCTGCGATCAACAGCTTCGTCAAGGCCTTTAACGAAGCAGCAAAATCGATGAAAGACCTCGGATATTTCAACGCCGACACCAAACAGGCGGGTGCGCTTCAGGGCAACAGCACGCTGCGCGGCGCCACGAGCCAGGTTAGATCGCTGTTGCAAACTACGGCGGGCGGAAGCTCTGCGTACCAGACACTTTCCAACATCGGGATTGCATTGCAAACCGACGGTACGCTCAAGCTCGATACCACAAAACTGAATGCAGCCGTTGCCGCTGATTATGCCGGCGTGACCAGCCTGGTATCCACAGTGGGAACGCGTTTTAAGGAAAGTATTGAGGGTCTGGTCGGCACCTCCGGCAACATTACGGCAGCAACTGATAGCGCCAACCGGCTGATCAAGGAGCTAGGCAAACGACAGACGGCCCTGCTTGATCGCCTTACCCAAGTCGAGGAACGCTACCGCAAGCAGTTCTCTGCACTGGACACGCTGGTTGCCAGCATGAACAAGACCAGCTCGTATCTGACACAACAACTCGCCAACCTGCCCGGCGCCGCTTCAAGTTAAAGGAAATCAACAATGTTCGGGATGATGCGTAGCCCCGCAGAGAGTTATGCCAAAGTTGGCGTCGATGCTGCAGTCGAGACTGCAGATCCGCACCGTCTGGTACTGATGCTTTTCGATGGCGCCATGACGGCCATTTCACTGGCTCGCATCCAAATGCAGAACGGCCAGATTCCCGAAAAAGGGGCTGCCATCTCCAAGGCCATCGATCTGATCACCAACGGCCTGCGCGCCAGTCTCGACATGGAAGCGGGTGGCGAGTTGGCCGAGCGCCTGGCGGCCTTGTATGAGTACATGGCGCAGCGCTTGTTGTTCGCCAATCTGAAAAACAGCGTTGCTGCACTCGATGAGGTTTCAGAACTGCTGACCAGCCTGCGCGAAGCCTGGGCGCAGATTGCCCCGGGCGAACAAGCTGCCGCGTAATCGATGAACACGTCAGGTTACGACACCTTGCTGGCGCTTTCCTGCCAAATGCTGGCGCTAGCCAAACAGCAGGATTGGGAGTCGCTTGCCCAAGTCCAGGAGCAACGCGCCAGGCTGATCGCGGGACTGCCCCCGGCCTTGGCCAGCATGACGCCGGCCGAACAGGCAGCCATGCGCCTGAGTATTCAAGAAATCCAGGGGCTGGACAGCGAGATTCTGGCGTATGTAACGCCTTGGCGCGAAGATGTGGCAAAGCTGCTGCCCCGCCTTTCCCCTTCTCCATAATCGTCCCGGATGATACCGCCCGACGTTGCCAGCAGTTTGCGTCTGGTATTACCCGACACCAACGCGCTACAGTCCCAGCAAACCGCCCCCGTTCCTGCGGCGCAGCGTATTGCCGACGTTCTCAGCAACGCGGTTCCCGGCCAGCGTATCCTGGCTGAAATTCAGGTAATGTTGCCGAACGGCACCTACCGCGCGGTGGTTGCTCAACGCGAAATAACGCTAGCCCTGCCATTTTCGGCAAAACCCGGCGACACCCTCGAACTTGAAGTTACCGAGAGTGACGGCAAGCTGATCCTCGCCTTCGTGGCCAATCGCACCTCGGGAAAAAGTGCCGCAAGCCCGACCGAATCGGCAAGCACCTCACTGAGCACAGCCGGCAAGGTCATCGGAAACCTGCTGAATCCGCTTGAAGGTGAAGGGAAGCAGGCTGCACCTGCCGCCCTGAATCGCAGCCAGCCCTTGGTCGAAACGATGCCAAAAACTGCAGCGGATCTGGCGCCTGTATTGAAGCAGGCGCTCACCCAGAGTGGCATGTTCTATGAAGCACATCAGGCTCGCTGGGTTAGCGGGCAACTACCTACCGCCGCCTTGCTGCAGGAGCCACAGGGAAAGCTGTCCCCGGCGCCCTTGAATGCACCTGAATTCATTAACCGCAGTTCGAACTTTACGCCCGGCAATCCGGGCAATGACGTGTCTGCCGAAGCGCTCCTTCGCCCCACGCTTTCGACAACGCAGACACCCTCATCCCTCTCGCCGGACGCTGAAGGTTCGCTTCCGGCACTCAGCAGCGAAGCAGGCAACAAATTGGCTACTCAGGCTGCCGATTCTGCGGTCAACCGGAATTTTGGCGAGAATTCGAGGTTAACAGACAAACCGCTCGCGACAGGCCCCTCTGCACCACAAGCCCCTGTTTCAACGAGCGCGATGGCGGTACCGAACGAAAATCCGGTGCCGCGCGAATTAGTCCCGCTGGTTCAACAACAATTGAACGGGCTGGCTACGCAGAACTTTGTCTGGCAAGGCCAAGTCTGGCCCGGACAACCCATGTGGTGGGAAATTTCCAGCGACCCTGAATCGCAAGCTTCCCATGAAAACGAGCCCGCCAGCCAGTGGCAGACCCGACTCAAACTCGACCTCCCTGCGCTAGGCGGTATCGATGTCACGCTGCGACTGGGTGCTGGAGGCAGCCTGGCGATTTCGCTCAACGCGGAGAATCCGGAGAGTGAAGCCACGCTTCGCGATAGCAGTCAGCCGCTTCGTGAGCAGCTGGCAGCAGCCGGGCTAACGCTAACCCAGTTACGAGTAGATCATGGCCAAACCGGGGAGTGACGCCACCCGCGAGGCGGTTGCGCTGGCCTATAGCCAGACCGATGCGGCACCCCGCGTCGTCGCCAAAGGCAAGGGGCTGATTGCCGAACAAATCATCGCCCGCGCCAAGGAGCACGGCATTTATGTCCATGAATCTCCGGAATTGGTGGCACTGCTAACCCAGGTGGATATTGACGAACGCATCCCCCCGCAGTTATACATGGCAGTAGCTGAACTTCTGGCCTGGCTGTATCGGCTTGAGCACAGCACCCCCGGCAACCAGATCAGCCTTCCCGTTCAACCTCCACGATGATTCAGGCTTCATGACCCTTGCACAGAACGAAGTTTCGGTTCCTGTTTTCGAAATCGACCAGCCCGCCGCCTACGCCAAGTACCTGCTCCATAACCGCGCTGAAATCCTCGTTTATCTGCGCGCCCTGCTCAAAAATCACACCCTGATTACCGTCTACCTGGACGACGGGGAGCAATTTTTTCTCTCGACGCTGCTCTCAATTGACGAAGAAACCAACCTGCTGATACTTGACGGCTCGAACCATGCAGCGAGCAACGACGCTGCGCTGAAATCCGCCCGCATTACCCTTTCTGCCCCGCTGGACCGGGTCAAAATCCAGATTCGCGTGCATGGCCTGTCAATGGTGACCATCGATGGCAAAAAAGCCCTGACTTCCCGTCTCCCGACGTCAATCCTGCGTCTGCAGCGACGTGAGTTTTTTCGTGTCGAAACACCTCGCCACATCAACCCGCTGCGCTGCAAACTCGCCCTGCCAAACGCGTCGGGCGGTCACCACGTATTGGACTATCCGCTTTTCGACCTCAGCGGCGGCGGACTCAGCCTGTTAGGCCCCATCGGCGACGCTGAACTGTTTTCCCTAGGCGAACTGTTTCATGACTGCCGACTGGAAATTCCAGGGGAAAGCGTGCTGTCCGTCAATCTGCGCGTGTGTGAAGTATTGAAGATGGAACACCCCTCTGGCGAGCAGCAATTCCGACTCGGCTGCGAATTCGTCAGCTTGCCGGGAACCCGACTCGCCTTTATCGAGCGCTATATCACCCGACTGGAGCGCGAGCGAAAGTCGCTCTACTCGGTTCCGGACTAATCCTTAGCCTTAAACCTGGATGTTCATCACGTCCTGATAGGCGGTGACCAGTTTATTGCGCACCTGAACCATTTCCTGAAATGAAACGCTGGCCGTCTGCAGGGCGATCATCACTTCATGCAGATTCTGCGATGTATCGCCGGCGGCAAGTTTTTCCGCCATCCCGTTAGCCTGCTGCTGAGTCTGGTTGACCTTGTCGATCGACGACTTCAGCACCTGCGCGAAGTCCACGCCGCCGCTGGCGCCCGTCGCGGCGCTTTCGGCCGGCTTGCCAGAGGCCTGTGCTGCGGTCGACCGCAGAACGCTTAACATTTGATCAATACCTTGGGTGTCCATAGCCAGCTCCTTAAACCTGCCTAAACATAAGCAATAGTCAGGCCAATCTAATCCTTGAAATACCCTTCATCCCGGTACTGCTGCAACTTATAGCGCAAGGTACGCTCCGAAATACCGAGACGCTCAATAGCCATTTTTCGAGAGCCATCAACCTCTGCCAAGGTTCGAAGGATATGTTCGCGCTCGAGATCCTTCATATTATCGACCTTTTTGTCGCTTTCTTGCACCGGCATCTCAGCGATACCCCTCGGCAATTCTCTCCCTGGAGCAGATGCCAAATTGAGGTGTTCGCCGCCAATTTCCGGCCCAGTCGACAATATCAGGGCGCGCTGGATCACATTTTCCAATTCGCGAACATTACCCGGCCACGAATGACGCAATAGCGCCTGCTCTGCCTGCGCACCAAAACTGACGCCGTTTCGCCCAAATCGCCCACCGTGTTCGACCAAAAAATAGCGTGCAATCGGTACGATATCGAGCGGCCGATCACGGAGCGGCGGTATCGCCACCGGAAATACATTCAGCCGGTAATACAGATCCTCGCGAAAAACGCCTCTGGCTACCGCCTCGGCCATATCACGATTAGAAGTTGCAACAATCCGGATGTTCAGTGCCACAGGCTTCTTGCCACCGACCCGCTCCACCTCGCGCTCCTGCAGCACACGGAGCAACTTGGCCTGCAAGCCCATCGGCATCTCAGTGACTTCATCTAGCAGCAAAGTGCCATCCTGAGCCTGCTCGAACTTGCCGGCCTGCGCCTGCTGGGCGCCGGTAAACGCGCCTTTCTCGTAACCAAACAAGGTGGCTTCAAGCAAACTATCCGGAATCGCGGCGCAGTTGATCGCGACAAAAGGACCGTTCCTTCGCGCCGACTGCCGGTGAATGAAGCGAGCGACCACTTCCTTGCCAACGCCTGACTCTCCTGTCAAAAGAACCGTTGCATCGGTTTGCGCCACGCGCTGGGCGATGGCAAACAGATCGCGACTGGCCTGATCGATGGCGACGACCCCCGCGCCGTCGTCACAATTCGGCAATTCATATTTGTTGACATGGGCCAGCAAGGCTTTTGGCTCAAAAGGCTTGAGCAGGAAGTCACAGGCACCAGATCGCATGGCGTCGACCGCCTTGTCCACTTCGGCATACGCGGTCATTAGAACGACTGGCAGATGCGGCAGGCGATTCCGAATCTCCTTCAACAATGCAATCCCGTCCATCGGCATCATGCGGACGTCGCTGACGACGATGGAAAACGCCTGCTCGCCGAGCACCTTCAAGGCTGCCTCTCCGCCATCGACAGCCACGTAGGGGCGCCCTGCCAGTTCCAATGTGTCGCCAATCGCCTCGCGCAGGCTGGGATCATCTTCGACTACGAGTATGGGCAAACTATGTTCAGCCATGGTGTTCAGACTCGCTCTCTGCCGGCGACACCGGCAAGGTGATGACAAACTCGGCGCCAGCGCCCGCCTCCGAAAGCAGGTCGATTGTGCCACCATGTGCTCTTGCCACGCCGAGGGCAATCGCCAGACCCAGGCCGGTTCCCTGCCCCTTTGTGGTAAAAAAGGGCTCGAAGATGCGTGCCTGCATTTCACGCGCAATCCCCGGGCCGCTATCGCGCACACCAATTACCACCAGATCGCCACGGCAATTGCCGGAGAGGCAAATTTTGCCGCCCGCTACCGTTGCCTGCATGGCATTCTCCAGCAAATTGACGAGCGCCCCAAACAAGGCCTTGCGACTACCGACGATAATCGCCCCGCTACAGGATTCTTCCACGGAAAAGACGTGGCCATGCTCACGCATCAGCGGCTCGACCGTTTGAGCCGCTTCGGCCAGCAAATCCGAGACGGAAATCACATCGCGCCCGATACTCTCGCCCCTGGCAAAAAGAAGAACATCCTGAATCAAGCGCTCAAGACGCCGTAGCTGCCCGCTCGCCTTCTCTGAAAATCGGGCACGCGCCTCGTCCGAAACGCCAGCTTCGCCGAGATTGGAGGTATAGAGCAGCGCCGCAGCCAGCGGCGTACGGAGCTGATGGGCCAGCGAAGCGGCCATTTCACCCATGGCAGCAAGGCGCTGATTACGCTCCAGTTCGGTTTTCATCCGGTGGGCGGCTGTCACGTCGTGAATCAGAAGGATTTTTCCGCCAGCGGAAGGCAAAGCGCTCTCGCCGATCGACAAGCGCCCTTCGCCATGCAACCACTCACCGACTGCCATCGTGGGCTCCAGGCTGGCCCGAACCACATCACCCCAATGCCGCCCGACCATATCGTCGCCAAAAATGGCCATCGCAGCGGGGTTGACCGCAGCAACGATAGCTGAGGCATCAAGCAGCACCACGCCAGCCGGCAAGGCATCGAGCAGGGATGACAGACGCTCGGAAAGCGCTTCCTTCTCCTGATACTGCCGACGCAATTCGCCATTTGCCACCGCCAGCTCCTCTGTCAGGGAGGCGGCACGAACTTGCAAGGATTCGTATGCCTGAGTCAACTCGGCAGACACCTGATTGAACATGGCAAATGCCCGTTGCAATTCAGCAGTCTTGGTATCGGGATCGGGAGTCAAGGGATTGATCAGCGCGGCCACATCGAAAAAGAAAGGGTGAATTCAGCCCGGGTAATAGTAGAATATTTCTAGGATAATTTGGCTTCTCGATTGATTCTTCTTCTGTTTCACCGCAATTTGACCGGCTATTGATGGCAGCAACAACTGAGACGACAGCAGGAAATGCACCGGCCGGAAATCCGCTGGAGCGTCTGCGCGACGCCTTCAACCGGCTCGAGAGTCAACAAAAGCTAGTCTTCATGGTGGCAACGGCTGCTTTGATCGCCATTGTCGTCGGCACGATCCTCTGGAGCCGGCAGCCAGACTGGAAAACGCTTTTCTCAAACATCAATGAAAAGGATGGCGGGGCTATCGTCGCCATTCTTGAACAACAGAATATCCCACACCGCTTCAGCGACAACGGCGCAGTACAGGTTCCCTCCGAGCGCGTTCACGACATTCGGCTGAAACTGGCTTCACAAGGCCTGCCGCGCGGCGGTATGGTCGGTTTCGAGTTGATGGAAAACCAGAAATTCGGCGTCAGCCAGTTTGCCGAGCAGGTCAATTATCAGCGCGGGCTGGAAGGCGAACTGGCCCGTACCATCCAGTCGATTGGCGCCGTGCAGTCGGCACGCGTCCATCTGGCCATTCCCAAGCCTTCGGTATTCGTCCGCGAAGAGCAGAAACCGACGGCCTCCGTGATGCTCAACGTCTTTGCCGGTCGTGCCTTGGATAGCGCGCAGATTGCCGGCATCACGCATCTGGTTTCTTCCAGTGTGCCGCACTTGCCGGCAAGCAACGTCACCGTCATCGACCAGAGCGGCGCCCTGCTCTCGCAACTGAAAAACAAGCTGACCGAGGCAGGCCTGGACGCCACCCAGGTCAAGTATGTTCGCGATATCGAGGGCAGCATCATCAAGCGCATCGAGGACATCCTCAAGCCGATGCTGGGAAGCGAGAACTACAAGGTTCAGGTAGCTGCGGACATCGACTTTTCCCAAAGTGAGCAAACGGCCGAGAGCTACCGACCCAACAACACGCCGGAAACAACGGCCATCCGCAGCCGCCAGACCAACGAGTCGGCCAGCATCAACCAGTCGGCCGGAGGCGTTCCGGGCGCCCTGACCAATCAGCCGCCAGTTCCCGCGACCGCACCACTGACGCAACCAGCCACGGGAACCGCTCCCGGTCAACCGGCAAAACCGGGTGATATTCAGGGGAGGCTGGATGCGGCCGGTGTCACGGCGCCACTCAATGCCGTTGGCCAGCCGATCAATACCAACAAAACTGCCACCGTCAATTTCGAGATCGACAAAACCATCCGGCACACTAAGCAAGGCATGGGCGACATCAGGCGCCTCTCAGCCGCCATCGTGATCAATCATCGCAAAGATGTGGACAAGAATGGCCAGCCCGTAACCAAAGCGCTTCCCGAAGCGGAGATGAAACAGATCAACGATCTTGTCCGCGAAGCCATGGGCTTCAACAAGGAACGGGGCGACTCCATTTCGGTAGCCAACGCCCCCTTCACAGCCAGCGAAAAAATCGACGACAGCATCCCGCTCTGGAAGGATCCGGAAACGATTTCCTACGCCAAGGATATTCTCAAGTACCTGTTGATCGCCCTGATCGTCGCATTCCTCTTCCTGAAGGTCATTCAGCCTTCACTGAAGACAATGTTCCCGCCCCCAGCCGATCACCGCCATTCGCCAACGACCGCCGAGGGTGTTGCCGGCGCCGCGGGTCACGTCACGATTGCCGGCGTCGACGGCGAGCCGGGAGAAGACACCGTTCGGATCGACCACTATGCGGTCAAGGTACAAAAGGCCCGCGACATAGCGCAGGCAGACCCGAAAGCTGTAGCCAACATAATCAAGGACTGGATGGGCACCAATGCCACCTAGCGACGACGGCCTGGAGAAGAGTGCGACCCTGCTGATCGCGCTCGGCGAGGATCATGCTGCCGAGGTGCTCAAGCACCTCGGACCACGAGAGGTGCAAAAACTCGGACACGCCATGGCAGCGCTAAAGAGCGTGCCAAGAACAACCGTCGAAAACGTACTCGACGAGTTCCATAAAAATGCCGAGGAGCACACCGCCGTTCACGTCGACACTGACAACTACATCCGCTCCGTGCTGACCAAGGCCCTGGGCGACGACAAGGCGTCAAACCTTATCTCCCGCATTTTGCAGGGAGGCGAGACCTCGGGGATCGAGGGACTGAAATGGATGGATGCGACAACGGTTGCCGACCTGATCAAGAACGAGCACCCGCAAATTATTGCGACGATCCTCGTCCATCTCGAACACGACCACTCCAGCGAAATTCTCAATCATTTCACTGAGCGCCTGCGCAACGACGTCGTCTTGCGCATTGCCACGCTTGAAGGGATTCAGCCCACCGCATTGCGCGAGTTGAACGAAGCCATGATGCGCATCCTGTCCGGCTCCACCAGTGTCAAACGGACGGCGATGGGCGGCGTTCGCACGGTAGCTGAAATTCTCAACTTCATCGGCACGGCCAACGAAACTTCCGTTGTCGACGCCATTCGTGAGTACGACCCGGACCTCGCCCAGAAGATTCTCGACGAGATGTTCGTTTTCGAAAATCTCTTGGAAATCGACGATCGCTCAATCCAGCTCATTTTGCGCGAAGTGCAGTCCGACTCCCTGATCCTGGCACTGAAGGGGGCCTCCCCCGATCTCCGCGAAAAAATCTTCAAAAACATGTCGCAACGGGCGGCAGAAATGCTGCGCGAAGACCTGGAGTCGAAGGGCCCCGTCCGTCTTTCCGAAGTCGAAGGCGAGCAGAAGGAAATCCTCAAGGTGGTACGTCGACTGGCCGACGAGGGACAAATCGTCCTTGGTGGCGCAGGTGGCGAGCAAATGGTCTAACTCGAGATGGCTGGCGTCATTCCCAAGGACAAACTCACCGGCTATCAGCGGTGGAATATCGGCTCACTCGATGCAAAGCATGCCGCATCACAAACAAGGTCGCCCGTTGATGGTGTGACCATTGCGTCCAGCCCGCCAGCCGCCCCGTCTGTCCAAACAGAAGCTCATGGCACTCAGAGCCAGGTGAGTGCTGAGGAGATAGAGCGAATTCACGAGGAGGCACGAGCAACCGGCCGCAGCCTCGGCTATCGAGAAGGACTGGAAGCGGGCCAAGAGGCCACCGCAGCAGCCGTTACTGAAGCGACAGCACGATTCGCGGAACTCCTTGGCAACCTGCAGGTTTCGCTGGCACACATCGACCAGCACATCGCTGACCAGATACTTGACCTGGCCCTTGAGGTCGCTGCTCAGGTACTCCGTAGCGCCATCAGCACACGGCCCGAGCTGCTGCTACCGGTCATTCGCGAGGCAATCACGGCATTGCCACTGCACCATGCCCATATTGTCGTACGACTGAATCCAGCAGATGCCAAGTTGATTCGCGAGCGTATCGGCGAGCAACTCTCACAGACGGGCGCGCAGATCGTTGACGACACTGAAATTTCGCTAGGCGGATGCCTGCTTGTAGCAGGCACTAGCGAAGTGGATGCCACTATCGAGACACGCTGGAAGCGCGTTCTTGAATCCATTGGGGTCACTCCGTCCGAATGGATGACAAAACCCTGACGCCTCTTCCCGACCACGTCGGGCGTTGGCTGCGCTTTCTGAACGGCTGCCAACATTCGGCATCTTCTGCGCAGCCTCTCTGGCCAGCCGGTCGCCTGACGCGGATTAACGGGTTGGTCATGGAAGCATCGGGCCTGAAGCTGCCACTTGGCAGTTCGTGCCACATTTTCCCGGCCAGTGGCGCGCCGGTTGAGGCCGAAGTGGTGGGATTCGCCGGCGAAAAGCTTTACTTGATGCCCTCCGATGATGTCTTCGGACTGGCTCCTGGCGCACGCGTCATTGCCTGCGATCCGCCGAACCCTGCTCCACGTGTCGACTTCCCGGTCAAGCACAAACGCCGGGCCATTGATCGGGCCAAGCAAGGGCCGGTTGGCGACGAACTGCTGGGTCGTGTGCTCGACGGAGTCGGCCGCCCGCTGGACAACAAAGGCCCACTTCGTTCGAACCTGACCCGCCCCCTGCAAAGTCGCCCGATCAACCCGATGACACGGGCCGCAATCGAGCACCCGCTCGACGTCGGCATTCGTTCCATCAACGCCCTGTTGACCGTTGGCAGAGGGCAGCGCATGGGGCTGTTTGCAGGCTCTGGTGTAGGCAAGTCCGTACTTCTCGGCATGATGGCTCGCTACACCGAAGCGGAAGTTATCGTCGTTGGGCTCATCGGCGAGCGCGGTCGCGAGGTTAAGGAGTTTATCGAACAGATTCTCGGCGAGGAAGGTATGCGCCGGGCTGTTGTTGTTGCTGCGCCAGCGGATACCGGGCCGCTGATGCGACTTCAGGGAGCAGCATACGCCACGACCATTGCCGAGTATTTCCGCGACCAGGGCAAGCAGGTTCTTCTGATCATGGACTCCCTGACCCGTTACGCCATGGCGCAACGTGAGATTGCCTTGGCCATCGGCGAGCCTCCGGCTACGCGTGGTTATCCGCCATCGGTTTTTGCACGCTTGCCGCAACTCGTGGAACGCGCTGGCAACGGCCCCGAAGGCGGTGGATCGATGACCGCCTTCTATACAGTTCTGGCCGAAGGCGATGACCAGCAGGACCCGATTGCCGACTCGGCGCGTGCCATTCTCGACGGTCACATCGTTCTATCCCGAACGCTCGCTGACGCTGGGCACTACCCGGCGATTGACATCGAGCAATCGATCAGCCGGGCCATGGTCAACCTGATTGACCCCTCGCAAATGGATCAAATTCGCCGTTTCAAGGTGCTTTTTGCCCGCTACCAGCGCTCACGCGACCTGATTTCGGTAGGGGCATATTCACCCGGCTCCGATCCTGTCCTGGACCAGGCCATCAACCTTTATCCACGCATGGAAGGGTTTCTTCAGCAGCAATTGACCGAGCAGGCCGATTTCCCGAGTAGCGTCAGCGCACTATCAGCCCTTTTCCCATAAGTTATGACCAGCAAATTCTCCTTGCAACCACTGCTTGAACTGATGCAGACCCGCACAGATGAAGCCACACGCCAGCTCGGTCGACTGATCGCCGCTGAACACAGTGCACGAAGCCGGCTGCAGATGCTGGAGGACTATCGGGCTGAATACGCAATCAAGCTACGGGAAGCCTGCGCTCAAGGAGTCACGCCAATCGCACTGCGCAACTATCAGGACTTTCTGGCTCGTATTGATGAGGCTATCAACCAGCAAGCGCTGGCCGTTCGCCATTCGGAGCAAAGCACGGTCAGCGGCCAGGAAAACTGGAAAGAGCAGAACAAGCGATTGAAGGCCATTGATACCCTATCTCATCGGCACAATGCGCGAGAAAAGGTACTCGACAACAAGCAGCAACAAAAAATCCTCGAAGAACATTCGACACGCAAATACGCCGTACGCAACGACGAAGACAGCGACTGATTTCAGGCATATGCCTTGCTTACCTTGAAGCATCTTCACGCACTTCAAGGTCCGATCATGACTATTGCGGCAATCCCCAGTTTGACTGTGGCCACGGGGGGTAAAACGGCCCTGCCTGGACTTGGCGATACACTTCCGGATTCCGGTTTGCCGTTGGATTTTGCCACGCTTCTGGCGGACCAGTTTACGCCCACGGGCCAGTCGACCCCTGCGTTGCTGACCACGGATGCAGCCGCAGGCACCGCGGTCGCCTCCAAACCGGATGGGGAGCTGCTCAGTGAAATTATTGCTAGCGCAAGCCCTTCAAAGGACGGCAAGCTGCCTGCTCCCGACACGCTACCCTCAGTCTCACAGGTTGCGGAAAAAAATGCGGAGAGCGTTCTGGCAGCGCTTGTCCCGAACGCTAAACAAGGCGCAGCCCAACCGGTCATAAACCCTGAAGGCGAACGGAAAATCGAGGACAAGGACAGGAATTCAGCCACTGATCCAGAGGGCATTCCGATCGATCCAGGCATGGCAGCCCAGTACATCATTCCACTGGCGACGGCGCCTTCTCAAAATCGCCTTCCAGACAACGTCGACCGCAACAAGCAGCCTCTCCCAGGAACAACAGCCAAAGCTGACAGTCTGGAAGCGGATTCAAAAGAAGGGCGCTCTGCCCAATCAGAACGGATCCTTGCTGCCGCTAACGGCGCCACGGTACCTCCAGCGGCCCACGCCAGCGAACCAAAGATCAGTCCGCGGTCCGAAACCGCAAATGCGGCAATTCTTGCCGGCGACGCCAATCCCGGCAACAGCGGCAGCACGCCAGCCTTTGCATCGGCACTTGCCGCTGCCGGCGCCGCGAGTACCAGCGCAGCGCCCATGCCACCTACCCAGCAGTCCAGCGTCAACACGCCGCTCCATTCACCAAACTGGAGCGGGGACTTTGGTAGCCGAGTTGTCTGGCTAGCAAAAAATGACCAGCAGCTCGCCCAGATCAGCATCAATCCGCCACAGCTGGGGCCCGTGCAAATCTCCATCTCGATAAGCGGCGATCAGGCCACAGCCATTTTCGCCTCCCCACATCAGGAAGTTCGCCAAGCCATTCAGGAGTCGTTGTCACAGCTCCGTGAAATGTTCTCGACTGCCGGGATTAATCTCGGTCAAGCCAACGTTGGCAGCCATATGCCATCGCAGAACCGCGAGGCGGCCTTTCAGTTTGCCAATGAGGCCCGCACCTCCGGGGAAAACGCTATACTTTCGCCCGATAGCCACGCAAGCACCAATCCTGCTGGAATGCCAATTCAGCGGGGACGAGGTTTGGTTGACCTGTTCGCGTAACCGGATCGTCACGATCGAGTAATTAGGGAGAGACAATGGCCAAGGATGCCAAGCCAGCGGAAGAAGGGGCAGAAGCCCCCCCGAAAAAAAGCAAAAAAATGTTGATCATCATCCTTGCCGTCGTTCTTCTGGTGGTTCTGGGCGGAGGCGCTGCCTTCATGTTGCTCAAAAAGGGGGACCACGCCGAGGATGACGAGGAGGCTGCAGAAGAAACTGCCAAGCCTGCCAAGAAGAAAGACAAGAAAAAAGACAAGGACGCCCCGCCGGTCTTCATCAGCCTGGATGCATTTACCGTCAATCTAGTGCCGGAAACGGGCGATCAGTATTTGCAGGTGGCGCTCTCCCTTGAAGTCGAAGATGCGACTGCTGAGCCTGACATCAAGGCAAAGATGCCCAAGATTCGAAACAACCTGACGCTGCTGCTGTCCTCCAAGAAAGCATCCGAACTCTTGCCCAAGGAAGGCAAGGAGCAACTGGCTGACGCGCTCAAGGACGAGATCAATTCCGTCATCGATCCTCCCGTGAAGAACAAGAAAGGTGTTGTGGTTGCACCCGATGGCCCGGTCAAAGCCGTTCTCTTCACCTCATTCATTATTCAGTAAGGTTCCATGGCGGGAGATTTCCTATCCCAGGACGAGGTTGATGCCCTGCTCAAGGGCGTCACCGGTGAAACCGACGAACCCGACGAAAACGAAGGGGAAGGCGGCGGGATACGTTCGTACAATCTCGGCACCCAGGAGCGGATCGTCCGCGGCCGGATGCCGACACTGGAACTGGTCAACGAGCGCTTCGCGCGCTATCTGCGTATCGGCCTGTTCAACTACATGCATCGCAATGCGGAAATCTCGGTCGGCCCGATCCGCGTGCAGAAGTACAGCGAGTTCATCCGGAACCTGGTCGTTCCGACCAATCTGAACCTGGTGATTGCGAAACCATTGCGTGGCACAGCACTGTTCGTCTTCGATCCGAATCTGGTGTTCCTGGTTGTCGACAACATGTTTGGCGGCGATGGTCGCTTTCACACCCGCGTTGAGGGACGTGACTTCACTGCCACCGAACAGCGCATCATCCAGGGCTTGCTCAGTGTCGTCTTCACCGAGTACAGCAAATCGTGGAAACCGGTCTACGACATCAATTTCGAATATATTCGCTCGGAAATGAACTCGCAGTTCGCGAACATTGCGACACCGTCCGAAATCGTCGTCTCAACGACCTTCACGCTTGAATTTGGTGGCGCAACAGCGGACATGCATATCTGCTTCCCGTACTCGATGCTTGAACCGATCCGGGATCTGCTCTACAGCACCATGCAAAGCGATCAGCTATCAACTGACAAACGCTGGATCGGCACGCTACGCAAGCAGTTGCAAGGTGCGGAAGTCGAGATCGTTGCGCATCTTGGCACGGGGAAAATTTCGCTGCGCGAAATCCTGAATCTCAAGGAGGGTGACGTGATCCCCCTCAATCTATCGCAACACATCGAAGCGCAGGTAGATAGCGTCCCTTTGATGGAATGTTCCTATGGCCAGCAAAATGGCCAGTACGCACTTAAAGTCGAGCGATTCATTGCTGCTTCGCCCGACGCACCGCCCGGGGAACCGGTGATGGGAGAAAAAAATGGCTGACGAAATCGAAAACATGGAAACCCCCGCCGAGGACGACGGCCAGATCAGCGAGGACGATTGGGCTGCCGCCATGGCCGAGCAGGTCGTTAGCGAAGGAGCCGCCACCGCAAGCGTCCAACCGGCTGACATATTCCCCTCGTTCTCAACCCCTCAGGGCCAGGGCGGGATCATGAACGAACTCGACATGATTCTCGACATCCCCGTCCAGATCACCGTCGAACTTGGCCGGACCAAAATCACCATCAAGAATCTCTTGCAACTCGCCCACGGCTCAGTCGTCGAACTTGATGCAATGGCAGGCGAGCCGATGGATGTTCTGGTCAATGGCACGCTCATCGCACAGGGCGAGGTTGTTGTCGTCAATGACAAGTTCGGCATCCGGCTGACTGACATCATCACGCCCTCGGAGCGCATGCGCAAGCTCAACCGCTAAGCGCCTCGGCGTAGCCAATGGCAACGTCGCCCACCATTTCAATTTCGGGCATTTTTTCAGGTTGACCGTAGCAAAGCCAATTTTCGGGTTTGGGTTTAAGATAGCGCCCTGACACCATCTGAATACGGTTCCCGACTTGCTGCGTCTAACATTTCCACTGCTGCTGCCCATCACCGCGTGGGCTGCCGACGCCGCCAACCCTGGCATTCCGGCCGGCACCTACGTCCAGGCAATGCTCGCCCTTCTGCTCATCGTCGGGCTGCTTTTCGGGACCGCCTGGCTAGCCCGCAAACTCTCGGGAGGCAAAGGGTTCGGCCAGGGTGGCATGAAGATCGTCGGCGGCGTTGCACTGGGTCCGCGCGAGCGTATCGTACTGGTCGAAGTGGGCGAAACCTGGCTGGTCATTGGCATCGTCCCAGGACAGATTCGAACACTGCATCAACTCCCAAAGGGAAGCAGCGTGGATATTGAGGCCGCCACCGGCAGCGTTGAAGCGCCATTTGCGCAGTGGCTAAAGTCCATCAAGGAACGCCAGAACAATGCTTAAGCGAGTCACATTTGGGCTCGCCCTGCTGCTCCCTCCGATCATCGCACTTGCCCAGGCTGCAGGCGGACTACCATCGGTTACGAGTACGCCTTCGAGCGGCGGCGGCACCACCTACAGCCTGACCATCCAGACGCTGCTCTTCCTTACGGCGCTGACCTTCCTGCCGGCCGCCATTTTGATGATGACGAGCTTCACCCGCATCATCATCGTGCTCTCCCTGCTCCGCCACGCCATGGGCACGCAGACATCGCCGCCCAATCAGATTCTGGTTGCGCTATCCCTGTTCCTGACTTTTTTCATCATGTCGCCGACCCTCGACAAGGTCTATACCGACGCCTATCTTCCGCTATCTGAGAACAAGATCAACATCGCCCAGGCTGGCGAGCGGGCAGCGGTACCAATGCGCAGCTTCATGCTGCGCCAAACCCGAGAGGCGGACATCGCCATGCTGGCGAGTGTTGCCAAGGTCGACAAATTCGAGAAACCGGACGACATTCCTCTGCGCGTCCTGGTGCCTGCCTTCGTCATCAGTGAGTTGAAAACGGCGTTTCAGATCGGATTCATCATATTCATCCCCTTCCTGATCATCGACATGGTGGTAGCCAGTCTGCTGATGTCGATGGGTATGATGATGATGTCGCCGGTCATGGTTGCACTGCCCTTCAAGCTGATGCTCTTCGTCCTCGTCGATGGCTGGCATCTCGTTATCGGCTCACTGGTCAAAAGCTTCAACCCATGACCCCGGGCGTCGTCATGGAAATCGGCCGCCAGGCCATTGAGGTTACGCTGATCATGGCTGCGCCGATGTTGCTCTCGGCATTGATTGTCGGCCTTATCGTCAGCATTTTTCAGGCAGCAACCCAGCTTAACGAAGCAACGTTGCAGTTTGTCCCGAAGCTGGTCGTCATGTTCCTGGTTCTGATCCTCGTCGGCCCCTGGATGCTGCAATACATGATTGACTACATCCAGCGTCTGTTCGAGAGCATTCCGCAGCTGATCGGCTGATCATGCTCGACATAACCACGGCACAACTAGACGCCTGGATCGTCGCTTTTGCCTTTCCGCTGACCCGGATCCTGGCCTTCATTGCGACATCTCCGCTCTGGGGCTCTGCCGGCATCCCCCGTCGCACACGCCTCATACTCGGTCTGGGCATCGCCATGGCGATCGCCCCGGCACTTCCTCCGATGCCTGACGTTGCGCCGGGTTCGCTGGCTGGCCTCTGGATAATGGCGCAGCAGATGTTGATCGGCATAGGAATGGGTTTTGCTGCCCGCATCGTCTTTGCTGCTGTGGATGTAGCCGGAGAGTTCATCAGCGCCCAGATGGGTCTCGGCTTCGCGACGGCTTACGACCCCATGAGTGCCTCACAGACACCTGTCATGGGCGAGTTTCTGGGCCTGATCAGCTTCCTGCTGTTTCTATCCCTTAATGGGCATCTCATGTACATCGCGACCCTGGCCCAGAGTTTCTATGCCATCCCGGTCAGCACAACGCCATTGCTGGCAGCGAGCTGGCTTAACCTGGTCGAACTCGGGACAAAAATGTTCTCGGTCGGAGTCTTGCTAGCACTGCCCGTCGTGGTCGCGCTGATGATCACCAATATTGCGCTCGCGGTTTTGACGCGAGCTGCGCCGCAACTGAACATCTTCGCACTGGGTTTTCCGATCACGATGATCGGCGGTTTCGTCGCACTGACTATCAGCATGAACTACCTGGCGACTCCGCTTCAAGGGCTCTACGAATACGCCCTCAGCGCAATACTGGGCTTCGCAGTTCCCGCCAATCAGTAGCGCTCATTCATTTTGTAGGAATCAGCATCCTGACGCTGAACCAGCCGTATTGTCCCTTCGGCCATGCGCCGGGCACCAATTGTTTGAGAGTCGATACCCTCGGCGTATTCCAGAATCTGGTAGCTGGAATAACCATTTTCGTATTGCAACTGGCTGGCGCGCCGCTTGAGAATCTGCACGGACTCCCCTGCGCCGCCGGTGTGGTAACGCTTCATCTTCATGGAGAAACGATACACATCAGGCGACAGCTTGGATTCCTCGATCTCCCAGTTCGGTGCTAGCGGATCGTAGACCACATATATCGCCGCGCCAACCACCGCGGCAGTAGCCAGCGTAGACAGGCTGACACCGGTTGTGGCGGTCAGCTGAATAGTCTTGTTCGGAACAAGGGGAGTCCCCCCGCAACCAGCCAGCAAGGTGGCTGCGATCACAGCGGCGCCAATCCGCTTCATAGGAAATTGAACAGCGACAACTGGCTAACCTGCTTGAAGGAAAGCTGAGCGGCTTCAAGGACCATTTTCTGATTGGTCAAATCGGAAATTGCTTCGGTGTAATCAAGGTCCTGAAGCTTGGAGATATCCTGCTTGTACTGAATGTTCAAATCGGTGGCGACATCTGTCAGAGACTGCAACTCAATGCGCCGGGCACCGATCGAAGTTTGCTTGGTGAGAATATGGTCCAGCGCCTGATCCAGACTTTCACCGATGCCAGTCATCTGGTTCTGAAAAGCAGCACGACTTGCTGCGCTGGATGAAACGTTCCCTTCCAGCGCCTTGATCATGTTGTCCAGCGTTTTGAAAATATCCTGGTTGGTGGCCGGTTCAATTTCGAATGTATCGTTGGCAGCCGGCGTACCGGAGATACTGATCTTGAACTGTTGACCGACAGGACCAAGGGTAATATCCGCCCCGCTAGTGTAACCCACCCCCGCAGTAACGGTTGAAACCCCATTGGTGGTCACCGTCAGATCGTAGGTACTGTTCGCGTTGAATTTCAATTGATAGCTGCTGTCATCGTACCCGGTGATAAGCGATGAAGCTCCCACGACACCGGTTCCCGTATTTGCCGAATCTGCCTTGAACATGAACTGACCGTTACCTTGCGGTATATTCATGAAGACATCGCGCCCCGACTCGGTGACATCCATAAAACGCCCAGTCTCAACCTGTAATTGCCGCTTACCATCGTCTCCGTCATATGCTGTCGTTCTGCTGCCGGCAGCGCCTGTCGTGGAGAAGGGTTGTGTGTCGCCACGGAATCCGGAAAACACGTAGTTGCCCATGGCATCGGAACTATTGGCCAAACCCACCAACTCGTCAAAACGCTCTCGAATTTCGGCTGAAATCGTTCGCCGGTCGCTGTCACTATAGGCCCCATTGCCGGCCTCGACAGCACGAGTCTTGACCGCCTGAATCAGATCACCAACCCCTGCGAGGCGGCTTTCCAGACTGGCGAGCTGACTCTCGGCATTGCCCTGATTGTCGATAAACTGGGTATTGATCGACTGACGCTGACGAATTACAAGTGCCTGTGCAGCCGCAACAGGATCGTCCGCCGGGGTCAGAATACGGCGCCCGGTGGAGAGCTGATTTTGCAGCTTGTACAAACCAGTCTGCAACTGCAGCATATTCTGCGTTCCGGTTTCGAACATCATCGAAGTACTGATGCGCATGATGTCACTCCCTAATTGCTGATGCCGAGAAGCGTATCAAACAGCTTCGAAGCAATGTCAAGTGATCGGGCTGATGCCTGATAGGCCTGCTGATAGCGGATCAAATTTGCCGCCTCCTCATCAAGATTAACACCCGATACTGCCGAACGCGCCAATTCATTCTGTTTGAGCAGGGCTTTCTGTGACTCTCCGCTGATCTTGACCTGGCGGGTTACCGAACCAACACCGCTGACCAGACTGGCATAACTACCCTGGAAAGTTGCTTTACCGCCTTCCATCGTATTTTGCGTCTGCAATGCCGCCAGCTTTACCGCGTTACGACTATCGGAAACGCCACCGGTATTCGCTGCGATGCTGAAGGTATCGCCTCCAGCCGGCAATCCGGAAACATCGACCGAAATGCCATTGTAGGTGATCCGTGCCAACTCAGAAGTACCATTCAGCCGATTGACTGAAGACACTGCGGCACCGGAAACAGAGCTTCCATCGGCATAGTACGCCGTGACTGCCCCAGCAACACTGATGCTAAATGTTCCGTTGGCTGCTGTAGTGCCTGTTGTGTAGGTAAACGTCGGCAAACTAGAGAGCGAATAACCATCTGAAACAGTTCCTTGACCCACCTCCAACGAACCAGTATTTGTTGAACCCAGCGAAGTTACGCTTGGCGCAGCCACCGCGATACGCTTGACATCAGCGGCTATCGCAGAATTGATCTGAAGATTTTTCGCTGCATCGCGGGTAGGCTCAATGAGGTAATCGACATTGGCCGTCGGCGATCCCGTAATACTGAAACCTTCAGTCGCGATGGAGGTATTCAAGGCCGCAACTGTTGCCGCTGTCCATGCCTTTCCGTCGGACTGGCGGGTCAGCGTCAGGTTGCTTCCGTCACCTCGTAAGACATAGTCACTACCCGTCAAATTCGTCTTGAAGTTTCCCGTCGCAGGGTCACCTGCAGGCGGCAAGAAGCTGGCAGTCACGGTAGCGGCCGACGTACTGCTGGCGAGCACCTTGGGCTGGGAAACAGTGAAAAAATCTGCCTGAAAGCCTGCTGTCGAAGAAGTCTGGTTCAATCCCTCCAGATCCTGTCCTAGCGCATGCTGGGCATTGAAGGTCAGGGCCAGCGACGCAGCGATCTGCCCCAGCGTATTCGTCGCATCATCAAGAGAGTTGGCGCGAAACTTCATCAAACCGCCGAGAGCACCTCCTTCAATCAGGGACTCCGACAACTCCTGGACAACACCTGACTGCCCACGCAAGCCAACGATGATACGCTCTGGATCTGAACTCGAGGTCATCGGGACAAGCCCATTCACGACGGAGCCAACCACCAATTGCTGACCATTGCCGATAAAAACATTGAAGTTGCCTATCGAGTCTTCGACAGTCGTCACCCGCACGTGCTCGTTCAGATCGGCGACCATCTGGTCGCGCAAATCCAGCAAATCGTTTGGCGACTGGTTGGTCGAGGCTATCGCACGCGTGATCTGGCCATTCACCTCCGCCAGTTGCTCGGCGTAAACGTTAATCAACTCGATTTCACTGGCTATCTCGCCATTGACGCTATCGTATAGCTCACTTAGGCGACCAGACATTGAGTTAAAGCGACTGGCCAGAGACTCTGCTGAGGACAACATGCTCTGACGCGCGGAGACAAGTGACGGATTCGCGGCCACCTGTTGTACGCCGGAAAAGAAATCCTGCATGGCCGGGGCCAGGCCAGATGTCGGATCGCCCAACATATTGTCCACCTGGCTAAGCTTGGCCAACTGAGTTTGATATTCGGAGGCGGTTGCCTGGGCTGCAAAAGTCTGGGCCGTCAGATATTTATCGTAAGCACGACGAACCGTGTCTACCGTCGTACCGCTACCGAAGTAGCCAGAACCAGTCAGCCGCGGAATGCCCGCCGACTGCTGAATGTATTGGCGGCTATAGCCAGGCGTATTGGCGTTTGCGATGTTGTGCTGAGTCGTCTCAAGCCCAATTTGCGCCGCTTGTATCCCGGTAATCCCGATTGAAAGCATTCCGCTGCCCATAGCAATTCCTTTACTCTACAACTCCAATAACGGCCGCAAATCCGAAATATTGAGGGCGGATTAACCGATGAGGGCCTGGCGCAGCGTAGGTCCATTGATGATGCGCGAGAGTTTGTCGGCATACATGGGATCAGTGGCATACCCTGCTTGTTGTAAACGTCGAGCAAACTCTGTGCCATCCTGCGAGCCAATCACCCCGGTATAGCGTGGGCTATTCCGAAGCAGATTGGCATAGTCGCGAAAGCTCTCCTCATAGGAAGCGTAGGCGCGAAAACGTTCCGTCACCTTGACAGGCTGGCCATCGACGTATTCGGTGGTAACTGCATCGACGGTATCGCCCGTCCAGTTTTTTCCTGCCTTGATCCCGAACAGGTTGAAACTGTTGGAACCGTCCGGTTTGCGTATCTCGCCCCGGCCCCAGCCGCTCTCAAGGGCCGAATGACCAACCAGAAATACGGGCGGAATTCCGGTTGACCGTGAGGCTTCGACTGCATGTGGCCAAACGCGATTGACGAACTCTTTCGACGACGCAGGCGCCTCCTGACTGACGGCTGGCGCTACTGCAGCGTTGGTGCCATAGGATGCGGAAGTCGGCAGGCCACTGGGCACCGGTCTGTGCTGCAAATGGCTCACGTCGGAAACGGCAAGCGGCAAGTCCTTGGCGGCAGCAGTTGCCGGTGCGGTCAGTTCGCCTTGCCCTTTGGCGGTCGTCATGTGCTGGCCAAGCTGCTGTTCAATCAGACGAGCAAAGCCGACCCCGCCGCGACTCGATGCCATGTTCTGCGCCATCTGCTGGTCAAGCATGCCCGTGTAAAAACGGGATTGATCGCTATTGAGCAACCCATCCTGCGGCGTGGCATCACGCATGCTCTTCATTACCATCTGCAGGAAAAGCGCCTCGAATTGCTGGGCGGCTGCTTTCAATCCTTGCTGCGGATCTTTCTGAAACTGGGCTCGAATATCCTGCGTTCCCTTGACATCAAAGGCGGCCCGGTTAGGCGTATCTTGAATTTTCATCTGGCCGACTACCGCTCAGATCACTTCAAGCTCGGCGCGCAAGGCGCCCGCCGCCTTCATGGCCTGAAGAATGGCCAGAAGATCGAGTGGGTTGGCGCCAAGCGCGTTGAGCGCCTTGACCACATCTGCCAGATTGGCCCCGGCCTTGATGTTCATCAGGCTGCCGTTGGCTTGGGTTACCTGAATATCCGCCGGTTGTCCGGTCGCCTGATTCCCCGCGTCAACAACCACGGAAAGGCTGCCATGCGCCACCGCGCAGGGTTCGAGGGTTACTTTCTGATTCATGACCACCGAACCGGTTCGCGGATTGATGACCACCAGCGCACTGCCGACTGCCGGTTTGACATCCAGATTTTCCAGGCGACCAAGAAAGGCAACACGGGCGTCCATATCGTCAGGCGCACGTACCGCAATCCGGCGACCATCGATGGCTCGCGCCGTCCCTGGCGCAACAGCTCTATTGATCGCCTCAACCATATTTTGCGCTGTTCCGAAATCTGTATTAACCAGTTCCAAATAGACAAAACCACCTTGGCCCACCGCAGTTGGCACTTCACGTTCGACCGTTGCTCCACCAGGAACCCTGCCTGCAGAAAGGTGGTTGACTGCCACCTTGGAACCGCCCGAAGAGGCACCCACACCGCCAACCAGCACGTTACCCTGGGCAATGGCATAGACCTGTCCGTCAGCACCTTTCAACTGGGTCATCAGCAAGGTGCCACCACGAATACTCTTGGCGTTACCCATTGACGAGACCGTCACGTCGATGGTCTGGCCCGGCCGCGAGTAAGCCGGCAGGCTGGCTGTCACCATGACAGCAGCGACATTCTTGAGTTGTAGCGCCCGCGACTGGGCCTCTGTCAGATTGACCCCCAGTTGAGACAGCATATTGCTGATGGCCTGTGTGGTGAATGGCGTTTGCGTCGTCTGGTCGCCTGTACTATCGAGCCCGACGACAATGCCGTAGCCGATCAACTGGTTACTGCGGACACCTTGAATACTGGCCAGATCCTTGATGCGCTCGGCCAGCACAGGCTGCGACCAGAGCGGCAACAGGAACGCGGCCAGAATTGCCGTATGCCGGAACAGTTTGCCGCAACTCGCTCTCATGATGCCTCTCCGAAGAATTTTCCTAGAATGGCATGACTGTAAGGAAGAACCGTGCCAGCCAACCCATCATCTGGCCATCAGCCACTTGCCCGGACGATTTGTACTCGATCCGAGCATCGGCTATTTTTGACGATTCGATCACGTTGAAGGCGCTGACAAAACTGGGGTTAACGATGCCGGAAATCCGCACGAACTCCTGCTCACGACCAATCGAAACCTGTTTTTCGCCTGAAACCAACAGGTTTCCATTGGGCATCACGTCGATCACGGTCACTGTCATGTTGCCGGAAAAGGCATTCTTGTTGGCCGCCTCACCTTCGCCGCTAAAGGCGTTGGCGCTACTGGCATTAAGGTTCACTCCATTCAACAACTTACTCGCCGGGACCTTGCTCAAACCCGAGATTGAGGCAGTTGCGGTACTCGACCTATCGAGTGAGGCGTTCGAAGAAGTTGACGCCGAAGTGCTTTCGGTGATGGTCACAGTAATGGTGTCACCGACGAAACGGGCTCGCCGGTCCTCAAACATCGGACGGCTGGCATTCGCTTGGAAAATTGCGCCGTTGGCCATCGGAGTGTCATAGCGTACCGCGGGGCGCGCAGACATCGGCTGGTGCACGTTGGTCGCGGGGACGGTCGAACAACCAGCTGCGGTCAACGCGACAAATAGCCAAAAAATGGATTTCATGGCTTTACCTCACAGCTGGGTCAGACGCCCCAGCATGGCATCGGAAGTTGATATCACCTTCGAGTTGAGTTCGTAGGCACGCTGCGTCTGGATCATGCTCACCAACTCCTCGGCGACGTTGACATTTGATGTTTCGACATAGCCCTGATTCACCAGGCCAGCGCCATTCGATCCAGGTGTATTCGGCGTTGGCGTTCCGCTCGCCGCCGTCTCCAGAAACAAATTCTGGCCCATGCTCTGCAAACCACCGGCATTGATAAAAGTCGCCACCTGGATGCTGCCAATCTGGGTCGATGCAGCACTTCCGGACTGCGTCACGCTCACCGTGCCATCAGTGCCAATCGAGACCGTGAGGGCATTGGCGGGGATGGTAATGTTCGGCGACAGCGGATAACCGTTCGAGGTCACGATCTGCCCCTGGTTATCCTTCTGGAAGGACCCATCGCGGGTGTAACCGGTCGTACCATCGGGCAGCAGGATCTGGAAAAAACCTTCACCCTGAATCGCCACGTCGAGCGAATTGTCCGTTTTCTGTAAATTGCCCTGAGAAAAGAGATGGGCTGTAGAAATCGGCCTAGCCCCCGTGCCCAGTTGCAGACCGGTCGGAATCTGGGTTTGTTGCGAGGACTGGGCGCCGGGTTGCCGGATGGTCTGATACAACAAGTCCTCAAACACCGCCCGCGAACGCTTGAAACCGTTGGTGCTGACGTTGGCCAGGTTGTTTGCAATGACATCCAGTTGGGTCTGCTGGGCATCGAGTCCGGTTCGGGCAATCCACAGGGAGCGAATCATGAGGCGGGTCCTATCAGGCGTTTAATGACAGCAGCTGATCAGCCCGCTGGGCGTTGGTATCAGCCGTCTGCAAGAGCTTTATCTGCATTTCGAATTGGCGGGACAAACTGATCAGATTGACCATGGCATCGGTCACATTGACGTTGCTGCCCTCAAGCGTGCCAGCGGTCAGCTTGACGCCATCATCCCTCGCCGCCGGCTGGCCGTTGTTCACCCGGAACAATCCATCAGCCCCGCGAACCAGCGCAGCCTCAGGCGGATTGACCAGCTTGATCCTGCCGATCGCGCTGGCGTTATTCGGCGTGCCAAATTTGGGAATGACGGAGACAGTTCCATCGGGCGCAATCTCAACCCGATTGTCCGGCGGCACATTGATTGGGCCACCATCACCAACCAGCGGATAGCCACTTTTGGTCAGCAGCAAGCCTGTTACATCGACTTCGAGGCTACCGGCACGGGTATAGGCTTCGCTACCATCCGGCAACTGCACGGCCAGCCAGCCCTTGCCATTGACTGCGACATCAAGATTGTTGCCGGTAAACATCAATGGACCTTCGTCCATGACATCGCTGACCGAAGCGTCCACTACAAACGCCCGCGTAGGCATGGCTTCGCCCAGGACAGGCACCGCCCGAAAACGATGCTCCTGCGCCTTGAATCCCACCGTGCTGGCATTGGCCAGATTGTTCGCTGTCCCGGCCTGCTGCATGAAGACATGCTTGGCGCCGGTCATGGCGGTGTAGATCAGACGATCCATGGTGCAGTCCCTGACGGCTCAGTAACTATTAACGAATATTGACCAGGGTCTGGAGAATCGCATCCTGGGTCTTGATCGACTGGGCGCTCGCCTGGTAGTTACGCTGCTGGACAATCAGATTGACCAGTTCTGCCGTCAGGTCGACGTTCGACTCTTCGACTGCAGATGCTTGTAGCACCCCGAAAATGCCGGTATTCGGATTGCCCGGCGTCGGCTGGCCGGAATCCCCGGTCTCCGTCCATTGGTTGTTACCAATCGCAGCCAAGCCATTCGGATTACGAAAGTTGAACAGGGCCACCTGACCGATGTCACGAACCTGACCGTTGTCGTAACTGGCCTGGACAATGCCGTCATCAGAAACGCTAACCCCCGCCAGATTTCCTGGCGCGAAACCATTCTGACTCAGGTCATTAACGGCAAATCCACTGCCAAACTGGGTCATGTCCGATACGTTAATATCGAAATTTAACGCGCTTGCACCAGTGGTAACGGTGAAGGATTTGGCCAATGTTGCCGCTGAAGTGAGAACACCAGAGGCTGAAAACGTCAAAAGACTCGGTGTCGATGTCGCGGCAGTAAGTGCTGCGCCATCCAGCCCGGTATATAAATCCCACTGATTGGCCGTGGACGACTTAACGAAATAATAGGAAAGCGTATGCGGATTCCCCAGCGAGTCATAAACTGTCATCGCTGTAGAGCTCGTGTAGCTATCCGGATTCGCCGTAGTGAAGGGCGAAACAGTGGGTGCAGACTTACGGGAGTCCAGGTTGGCCGTAATAGAAGCGTCGGTGGTAGCAGCCGGCGTTCCGGTCACGAAATCCACCTTGAGCTGATCGGTCGGCGGTGTCTGTGGAATCGATCCGGTCGAGTCGGCCATCACGCCCAACAAGGACCGACTCTGGTCATTGACGATGTAACCGTCCTTGTCCAGATGGAACTGGCCATTTCGTGTATAGCTCGTGGCGCCATTCAGGGACATGCCGAAGAAACCGGAACCGTTGATCGCGATATCCAGCGGATTGTTCGTTGTTGTGATGTTGCCCTGGGTATATTGCTGCGCAACGGCCCCCAGCGTCGCGCCGATACCGATCTGCGAACCGCCGCCCCCTTGCAGAGAAGCACCATAAACATCGGCAAAGTGAGTAGCCGAGGACTTGAAACCGACAGTCGATGCATTGGCAATATTATTGCCGGCTACGTCCAACGCCTTGGAAGAAGAATTCAACCCGCTCAAACCTTGTTGGAATGCCATGATGTACTCCTTGAATCAATCTCAGTAAATCTGTTGGACCGAATTGAAATCGACCAGGCCGGTGCCCGGGATTTCAAGCTGGAAGCCGTTCTGTCCTCTAACAAGAGCAGATACCGTGCCAACTTCCAGTGCCGTCGTTGTTACCTTGTTGGCACCCTGGGTGGCCTGAACGGAGAACTGGTAACTGCCGTTGGGCACGCGAACACCATCCGAATTCTTGCCATCCCAGCCAAAATCAAGCACGCCGGCATTTTGCGCCCCCAGGTCTTGCTGTGCGACCTTGACCCCCTTGGCATCGGTGATGGTGATGCTGACCTTGTCCGCATCGCCGGCCAGCTTGACGCCCCCCAGCGCCCCGGCATCACCCAACTGGAGAGAATTGCCGGCGGCAAGGACATTTTTGCCGACGAGGGAGGAAGATTGCATCGAAAGCGCATCACTATAGGAGGTAAGCAACTTTTGCAGCGTGCTGTTCAGGCTGTCGATACCTTTGACGGTATTGATCTGTGCAAGTTGACTTGTGAGCTCCGCATTATCCAGAGGATTGAGCGGGTCCTGATTCTGCATCTGAGTCACAAGCAGGGTCATGAAGCGGTCGCTCAGTTGGTCGGTCTCGCTTGCCGAGGCGGTCTTGGACTCAGAAAGTTGCTTTAAAACCGAGTTGACCGTGGAAGTACTCGTAACACTACTCATGATTCATCTCCTTATTGGCCAATCTGCAGCGTTCGCAGCATCATGGTCTTTGCGGTGTTCATAACCTCGACGTTCGTCTGATAGGAGCGCGAGGCAGAAATCATGTTGGTCATCTCATCGACCACATTGACGTTCGGAAAAGCGACATACCCCTTTGCATCAGCTGCCGGATTCTTGGGGTCGTAAACCATGCGCGGAGGCGAGGCATCATCAACCACCTGACGTACCCGCACCCCCTTAGAGATGTCGCCGTTACCGCCCATGGGCGTCGCCTCAAACACCACCTGTTTGGCGCGGTAGGGCTTGCCATCCGACGACACGATACTGTCGGCATTGGCCAGATTGGAGGCCACGGCGTTGAGGCGCATCGACTGGGCAGTCATGGCGCTAGACGACACCTGAAATACGTTAAACAGGCTCATTCAATCTCTCCTTAGCTCTGAGTCGAAGCCATCGCGCTACGCAAGCCCTGGAACTTGTTGCTGATCAGTTGGGTAAGAATCTGGTACTGCAGGGCGTTATCGGTAATCTGGGCACGCTCGACATCCATATCGACCGTATTGCCATCAACAGCAGACTGCGTCTCCGTACGATATTGCAAAGCACCGGGAGCACCGGCGTCGCTGCCTGCCAGGTGGGAACGAGCAGTTACTGCCATCGGCAAAGAGCCACCATCAGTGCGACCGGCCAAGGCATTTTGCATGGCCGATTTGAAGTCGATATCGCGAGCCTTGTAATTCGGCGTGTCCGCATTGGCAATATTGGATGCCAGCACTTGATGGCGTTGCGTGCGCATATCGAGTGCCTTGCTTAGAACAGAGAAGCTTTGCGCGATACTTGCCATGGTTGCCTCCAACAATTGATGCTCTACAAAAAGCACACTTCATGCCATAAAAAAATTGATGTGCCGCTGGTGTGGCGTTGGGGCAAAATGAGCACATGTTGATGCGTCTTCTTTCCTTGCTCTGCCTCCTCTCACTGCCTTTGCCGGCCCTTTCGGCTGACGCGACCACGATCCTCGATACCGCTGAACAACATATTCGCCTCCAGACGAAAAACCTCGCCGGAAAAACAACGATCACAATGGGGCAATTTGATGCCAGCAAACTTCCCCCTTGTTCTGCGCTTGAGGCGTTCACGCCACAGGGGAGCAAGATCATCGGACGCACCCACATCGGCGTCCGTTGCCTGTCACCTAATAGCTGGTCAGTTCTGGTACCGGCTCAAATTGCCGTCTCCGGCAACTATGTCACGACAAGCCGACCATTAATTGCCGGTCAGATTATCCGCGAGTCAGATCTAGTCACGCTAAGTGGCGACGTTTCCCACTTGCCCGCCGGCGTAGCCAGTGATCCTTCCGGCGTGGTCGGCAAGACGCTCCGCAATTCATTGGGCGCTGGTCAGACCATCCGTTTCGATCAATTGCTCGCACCCATCGTCATCCGTCAGGGCCAGACGGTCAGGGTTATCTCAAAAGGCAGCGGATTCTCGGTCAGCGCCGAGGGCAAGGCGGTAAACAATGCCGCTATTGGCCAACCCGCCCAGATTCGCATGAACTCTGGACAAACAATAACTGGCACAACCCGTGCTGATGGCACTGTAGAAATCGAATTTTGAGCTAAAGTTTCGGCGTAGGCGGCCGATATACCGTCTGAGACCAAAAAAGTATTGCGAGCCACATCATGAAAATCGACAGCACATACACTCCTGCCAATACGCAGATCACCTCCCGCCCGGCCGCCCGGCCTTCGCAAGGGGTGTCGTCATCCGCTGAATCGGTGAGCCTGAGCCAGTTGTCCAGCACCATGCAGGGGGCTGACAGGCCGCCCATCAATTCGGCGCGCATCCAAGAGATCAAGGAAGCCATCGCCCAAGGGCGTTTCAAGATCAACCCGGAAGCAATTGCCGATGGACTGATCCAGTCCGCGCGCGATCTGCTCGACTCCCAGCGCAAGGCTTGATGTCCACAGCTGCCAAAATGCTTAAGCGCGAGGCCGAATTGGTCATGCGCTTTCGGGATACGTTGTTGCGCGAACAGCACATTCTTCAGTCTGGCACATCGGATGGCTTGGCCGAGGTAAATGCAGAAAAGCTCTCACTGGTTGAGAGCCTGAATATTGCAGGTGTGGAGCGCGCCCACGCCCTTTCTTCCGGCGACATAGACACTATTGATATGCAGGCTTGGTTCGCTTCGCGCCCATCAGAAAAAGAGGCTGCCGAGGAGTGGAACAATTTGCTTGAGACCGCGCGAGAAGCGCGCGACATCAATGAATTGAACGGCAACCTGATTCAGGTCCTACACCAGAAAACCAGCGACGCTCTCTTCATTCTGACGCAGGGAAAAGCAGATCAATCGCTGTATGGTAGCGATGGCCAGGCATCGCTAAGCACCGGCAGCCGAATCATCGATTCAGCCTGACAACCATAATCGGATAGTCAGCGGACCGGCGCCTTGGGCGCCTCGTTGATCTCAGTGGGCTCTTCCGGACGATTTGAGTCAATCAGGACGCTGACTCTGCGGTTTCTGGCACGACCTTCCGGGGTGGTATTGGTTTCCACTGGCCGTGTTTCGCCGTACCCAATGGCCGTCAGGCGCTCCGCCCCGACACCGCCATCATTGAATAGCCGCAGCACCGTTGTCGCCCGCATGGCGGACAATTCCCAATTGGACGGGAATTGTGGGGTTGCAATCGGCACATTGTCGGTATGGCCTTCGATCGTGATTGGAAAATCCGTGCCTGCAAGCACTTGGGCGATGACGCCCATGGCACTAATCGATGCCGGTTGAAGACGCGCCTGCCCAGCAGAGAAGAGCACGCTATCGTTTATTTCTATTGTTACGCCACGACTTGTCTCCAGCAGACGAACTTTTCCAGCAGCGACAAGAGGCTGCAACGCATCCATGATGTTGCCCGCCACGTTCTTCATCTTTTGTCGCTGCTCTACCTTTTTGGCCTCGTTCTTGGCCGTCTCTGGCACCTTATCTACCTTGATGGCTGGCTTTGGCGGCATGGGAAGAGCACCGGGCATGACCGCGATCGGCTGACCACCCGGCTCGCCGGTTTTGTTGCTGAACGCGTTGTTCAGCGAATTGGACAAGACCTTGTATTTTCCCTCGTTCACCGATGAAACAGCGTACATGACGACAAAAAATGCGAACAGCAGGGTAATGAAATCGGCGTAGGAGACCAACCAGCGTTCGTGGTTCTCGTGTTCCTCTTCACGGCGCTTACGAGCCATCAGTGCAAATAGCCCTTCAGGCGCCCTTCGATAATCCTGGGGTTATCTCCGACGGCGATACCGACAAGGCCATCGACCAGCATTTCCCGCGAAGAAACCATGCGCGTGACGTAATACTTCAACTTGCCGGCAATTGGGAGGTAGACGAGGTTCGCCAAGCCAACGCCATAGATCGTAGCGACGAATGCGACCGCGATGCCGCCACCAAGCTTGGTCGGATCCGAGAGGTTTTCCATGACATGGATGAGCCCCATTACAGCGCCAAGGATACCGATCGTTGGTGAGTAACCACCGGCTGCGTCCCAAATTTTGGCTGACTGGCGCCACTCGTCTTCGAAGGTGTTTATTTCAACCTCCAGCAACTCCCGGATTCGTTCCGGGTCGGCACCATCAACCAACAGTTGCAAGCCCTTGCGAGCAAATTCATCCTTGATTCCAGGGATATAGTTTTCAAGGGCAAGCAAGCCTTCGCGGCGCGACATCTGACTCCAGTTCAAAATCTGCTCGATCTGGCGTTTCTGCTCTATAACAGGGGGAACCCAGACCCACTTGGCCATCTTCATTCCACGCTTGAACACATGGATCGGACTCTGCAGAAGCACAGCACCCAAGGTACCACCAAGCACGATCAGCAAGGCTGTCGGCTGGACCAGAGAGCCAATGCTACCACCCTCGAGGTACTGACCGCCAATGATCGCCACGATGCTAATGGCGAGACCGGCCAGGCTGATCTTATCCACCAGCCTTCTCCTTGCGCTTTTTCGCGGCAGAGGGAATTTCACCGACGATACGAGCACGCAGCCGTGCGATGGCCTGTGTATGCAACTGGCAAACACGTGATTCGGTAACGCCCATCACCTCACCGATTTCCCTCAAGTTGAGATCCTGTTCGTAGTACAAAGCCATCATCAGTTTCTCGCGTTCCGGCAACATGCCAATGGCCAGAACCAACTGCTCCTTTACCCCGCGATCTTCGAGAATACTAACCGGGTCAGCATCGTTGTCGGTAAAGTGGCGTTCCAGAAAATCCTCGTCATCACTACCCGAAAAATCTTCGTAATAGACAATCTGGTGCCCACGCGCATCCTGCAAAGTCCGCTGATAGTCACTCAAGGACATGCCCAGAGCGTCCGCCAATTCCTTTTCCGATGGTGCCCGACCGTGCTCATGCTCTAGCTGGTTGATCGTCGTTTCAATACGCCGCAACTCGCGACGCAAATTCCGCGGGAGCCAATCATTCTCCCTGAGCCCGTCCAGCATGGCGCCACGCACTCTTTGCGTGGCGTAAGTTTCAAATTGGGCGCCAAAGCCTTCCTGATAGCGATCGATGGCATCAAGCAGCCCAAGCATCCCGTTCTGGACCAGGTCATCAAACTGCACGCTTGGCGGCAGCCTTGCCATCAGGTGATAGGCAATACGTTTCACCAGCGGCATGAAGCGCTGGACCAACTGGTCTCTATCAGGCTGCCCGGCAGCGGTGTACATCAGGCTCGTAGTATTTCGGGGGTTATGCGTTGGCTCAAGTGTAACAGTTGCTGCATGAACTGACCGACACCACCAGCTTCGCATTCGCTACGCTGCCAGTACGACATGTCCGAAGCGATATCCCGGAATGCTTCTGCTGCAAGTGAGTCAGGAGCCTGAACCAGTACTGGCCGGCATAGCTGCGTAGACTGCCGTAGCGCGTCATCCAGCGGAATGGCGCCAGCGTACTCCAGGCGCGCTACGCCGCGTTGCGCAGCAACCTGAGCAATATTTTCAAAGATGGAGCGCGCATCGGCTTGGCTACGAACCTTGTTCACCAGAATTCGGAAATGCTTCCGCGAGAAAGCATGGCTGACTTTCTTGATCAACGAGTAGGCCTCGGTGATCGATGCGCTACTCCCTGACAGCACGACCACTGCCTCCTGAGCAACCAAGCCGAACGGCGAAAACCCACCCGGGTGAGCCATGCTGGCATCGACCAGAATCACGTCGATTGGCCTTTCGAGACTGGACATGGCATCCAGCAGCGTTTGCTGCTGCGGCAACGACAGTCGTCCCAGCTTTTTTGCTGCCCGCGGTGCTGGCAAGACACGCAAACCAAGCATGGGCTGCAGCAAGACCTGAGAAAGCGGCATCTCGCGCTGAACCACGTTGAGAAGGTCATGCCTGGCAGTCATACCGAAAGTTGACGCTATATCGTCTCCGGGCGAATGTTCATCGATGATCAAGACCTCTTTTCCCAGCCGTGCCAGCGCCACCCCAATATTCGCCACCGCCACGCTACGACCGACGCCATCGCATCCGGCAACAAACGTAACGACCTGCAATTGCTGGCCGCCCCCCAACAGGCGGCGCAACCCAGCAGCCTGATCAACGCAAAAATCAGCCACGGCGGCCTCCAGCGGCGACCATACCGGCGCTCGCCATCATCAAACCGGGCTCAAGCCCATCAAATTTGTGCGGCGAAGTTTCAGGCACATCCTTGAAAGCACGATGCAGAAGATAGCTTCGATTCGGCATGTGCAAATCCTCGGGGACACGCTGCCCGTTGGAAACGTACTGAAGCTTCAAGCCGTGGCGCATGATGACATCGAGGACTGTTGCCAGACTAGCCGCTTCGTCTATCTTGGTCAGGATGCATCCGGCCAAGGTGTCGCCCGCATAGGCACGAACGACATCATCCAGAGTATCGCCGCGCGAAGTCGAGTTCAGCAAAAGCAGCCTCTGCACATCGCAGCCGGCGAGCATGTCCGTCAGCTCAGGCACCAGTTTGTCTCTCTGACTCATTCCCATCGTATCAATCAATACCATGTGCTTGTGCTGCAGCTCTCCGAGTGTCCGCCGCAACTCGCTGGCATCCTTGACCAGATGCACCGACACTCCAAGGATCCGACCGTAGATGCGCAGTTGCTCATGGGCGCCAATCCTGTAGCCATCGGTGGTAACCAATGCCACCTTGCTCGGGCCATGGCGTAGTACGCAACGTGCAGCCAGCTTGGCCGTTGTCGTTGTCTTGCCCACCCCGGTCGGTCCGACCAACGCGTAAACACCACCCCGATCGACGATGTCACCCTCATTGCCGATGGTAAGAAGCGAGCGATCGGCTGCACCCTTTACCCACGCCATTGCCTCCAAGCCGTTCATTTCGCGCGGCAATTCCGAGAGCAAATCGCGCGAAAACTGCGGGGAAAAGCCAGCATCCAGCATTTGACGAAGGATATCCGTCTTCACCGGCTCCGAACGGGCGGATTCGCCCCAGGCAAAACCGGCCAGATGCTGCTCGACGATCTTGCGCAACGAGCGAATTTCGTCCATCACCTCCATCGGCACGACGTCAGCTTCGGAGCGCCTTGGCGCGTTCGCGGGCGCGGCAGTTGAAGGAGGAGCAATCGGCGCAACGCGTGCAGGTGCTGCGGTCGACGGTCCGGAACGGCCATTTTCCATTTGCCTCAGTGCACCGGTCCGCGGAATTCCAGCGTTGACGGCGCCTGTTGCAGGCCTTTGCGTATTCGCCTGATGCTGCGTGGCGACCTGCGGCGGAACCACAGTAGGCGGTGGCAGCTGAGAAACCCTTGCTCGCGCTGAACTCAGAACGACACGATAGTCATCCTCATGAAGGCTGTCAGGCAGCTTTCGCTCCGATGTAGCGTGCTCCTGAACCTGGGTCGGAACAATCATCGCCATGTCGCGCGCCGCCACGGCCATGATTTCCACCCCACCAGGAACGCCGCGATTCGACAGAATGATCGCGTCGTTGCCGAGGGTTTCCTTCACTTTTCGCAAGGCATCCCTTGCGTTAGCCGCTATGAATTTTCTGACGTTCATGCTCTACCTCCGATGATCGAGGTCACCTTGATGATTCGGGTTTCAGGTACTTCGTTGTGCGACAGCACCTTCAACTGGGGAACGGTACGTCGCAAAAATCTGGACAAAAGCAGGCGGAGACTGGCCGGCACCAACAACACGGCAGGCAATCCCAGCGCCTCTTGACGCCCGGCAGCAGAAGCCGTTTCGCGCAGCAGCGTATCGGCCAGCCCGGGTTCGAAACTTGTATTTTCCGATCCCCCAGCCACAGCCTGTGACAACAGACGCTCCAGGGTCGGATCGAGCGACATCACCTGCATTTCGGTATTACCGGGGAACAGTTGTTGCGCAATGGCCCTGCCAAGGGCGATGCGCACCTGGCTGACGAGGTCATCGGCATTCTGTGTGCGCGCGGCATGGTCGGCGACCGTCTCGATGATGGTCCGCATGTCGCGGATATGAACACCTTCTTCGAGCATCGACTGCAAAACTTTTTGCAGGGTACCGAGCGGCAATACCTTGGGCACCAAATCCTCGACCAACTTGGGAATATCCTTGGCAAGGTGGTCCAGCAACTGCTGAACTTCCTGACGCCCAAGCAGCTCGCCTGCATGCGTCAGGATCAGGTGATTCAGGTGTGTCGCCACCACCGTGGAGGCATCCACTACGGTGTATCCGTAAGCCTGCGCCTGCTCACGCTGGCCAGCATCGATCCAGACCGCCGGCAAACCAAACGCCGGATCTTTGGTGGCTGTGCCGTTCAGCGTCCCCGCCACCCGTCCCGGGTTAATCGCCATCAGTTGTCCGGCCAAGGCTTCTCCCTGGCCAACCTCAACCCCCTTCAGAAGGATTCGGTAGGCATTGGGTTTCAATTCAAGGTTGTCGCGGATGTGGACCGGGGAAACCAGGAACCCGACCTCCTGCGCAAATTTCTTGCGAATACCGCGTATACGACGCAGCAACTCGCCGTCCTGAGACTTATCAACCAGAGGAATCAGGCGATAACCGACCTCGAGTCCAAGGACATCCAGCGGAGCCACATCGCCCCAGCTTGCCTCCATCGCCTCCTGAACGGGTGCGGGGGCCACCTTGACCGGCGCCTCGACGATCCGCTTCTCTTTTTCCATCATTCGCCAGGATATCCAGCCCATACCGGACGCCAATCCGAGAAAGACCAGATTTGGCATACCCGGAATGAGACCAAGAATCCCGATGATCCCCGCCGTGATGCCGATCACCTTGGCGCTTCGGAACATCTGTACCAAGACCTGCTGACCGATGTCACGATCATCCGAAACCCGTGTCACAACCATGCCTGCCGCGATGGAAATGATAAGCCCTGGAATTTGCGCAACAAGGCCATCGCCGATTGTCAACAAGGTGTAGTTCTTTGCCGCCTGTGCCAGTTCCATGTTGTGCTGAAGCACCCCGACGATCAGCCCGCCCACAACATTGAGCAGCATGATGATGATGCCGGCGATCGCATCGCCACGGACAAACTTGGAGGCACCATCCATGGAACCAAAAAACTCGGCTTCACGGGAAATTTCGGAACGACGCCTGCGAGCGTCCTCCTCGCCAATCAGCCCTGCATTCAGATCCGCATCGATCGCCATCTGCTTGCCAGGCATGGCATCAAGCGTAAACCGCGCAGACACCTCCGCCACACGACCGGCACCCTTGGTTATAACCACAAAATTGATGACGACGAGGATCAGAAATACAAGGATGCCAACAGCGAAGTTTCCGCCCACCATGAAATGGCCAAAAGCTTCGATAACTTTTCCAGCAGCATCAGGACCGTTGTGCCCCTCGAGCATCACAATCCGGGTCGAAGCTACGTTCAACGACAAACGAAGCAAGGTGGTGACGAGGAGCACGGTCGGGAAAACCGAGAAATCCAATGTTTTTTGCGTGTTGACCGCAACAAGCAGAACCATCACCGATATTGCGATGTTGAAGGTAAAGAACACATCCAGCGCGAATGCCGGAAGTGGCAATACCATCATCGCCAGAATCATCATGATCAAGACCGGCGCCGCCAACTGCGAGACATTCAGTCGTGCCAGGAAATCTTGCATACCAACCGACGAGGCTGCCATTTACGCCGCCTCCGGAATCAGTTCTGCAGGCACCGGCAAGTCGCGGGGAGGCACCGGATAGACACCACCCACCTGACGCCAGGTGGCCAGCTGGTAGATATAGGCAAGCACTTCTGCTACGGAGTTATACAGGGCAGAGGGAATTTCCGAATCCAGCTCTGCATGCTTGTAGAGCGCCCTGGCCAGTGGCGGCGCCTCCATGATCGGTACCGCATTTTCGTTGGCAATTTCGCGAATCTTCAGGGCGATCATGCCCGTTCCCTTGGCAACAACCTTCGGCGCAGCCATACCGGTCTGATAGACAAGTGCAACAGCAAAATGGGTCGGGTTCGTCACAACCACGTTTGCCGTCGGGACTGCAGACATCATGCGCTTGCGCGCAGCCTGCATCTGCAGACTGCGAATGCGACCCTTGACGTGTGGGTCACCCATCATTTCCTTCATTTCCTGCTTGACCTCTTCCTTGGTCATCTTCAGCTTGTCAAAGTATTGCCACAACTGAAAAGGCACATCCGCTGCAACAACCAACAGCAGCGTTGCAGCCATAATCAAGAAAGAGAAGGAAACGAGATTTCCTGCATGCACCAGCGCAGCCTCCAGAGGCTCGCCCAACAATCCGAATATCTCGTCGCGCTCGCCCCAGATCAACGCAACCGCAACCCCACCCAGCAAGCCAGCCTTGAGCGTAGCCTTGCCCAACTCCATGAGACTGTTCCAGGAGAACATCCGACCGAAGCCGGTCAGCGGATTGAGTCGATTGAAATCGGGAACGAGTGCCTGAGGGGAAAACACCCATGCATTCAGGAAAAATGGGGGTAGGACTGCGGCCAGCAACAATAGGCCAAGCAAGGGAGAAAACGCAAACAAGGCGTCGCCGGAAATCTCAGCCAAGCGCGGCAACATCAGGGCCGGCTCACGCATCACCTCCGACTCAACGGCAAACCCTTTCTTCAGAATTGCGATGGAGCGCTCAAGAAACCAGCCCCCCATCATCCAGAAAGAAGCGCCAGCGACGATCAACACAAGAAAGGTACTCAGCTCACGAGAATGAGGGACCTGCCCTTTCTCCCGAGCCTGCTCGATTCGCCTACTTGTAGGCTCTTCTGTTTTCTCGAGGTCGCTATCTTCGGCCATAGCCATCTTTGGTTTACGTTATGGCTATTATAGGAAAAAACCAGAAAAATTATATAGGTACGTGCGTTTATTTACTTCGTTTCTTAGGTGACGACCGCAAACCCATGACAACAGAGTAAACCTGCAAAAAGAAAAGAGGGGGCAGCGCCCCCTCTCAACTCGTTGACTGAAAACAGGATTCAGGCGAAGTCGAGCGCCCTGACTCCCGACCCGAAATCGGGATGCTGGCCAAGATCGGACAACAACTCCTTCATGTCCAGAATCAGGACAATCTGGCCGTTCGACAGTGTTGTGACACCGGCCACGCCTTTCGGCCGAAAATCTTCAAGCGATTTAATCACCGCATCGTCCCGTCCGGCAAAACTATCAACCGCCAAAATGAAACTGCGCTCCGCTGTCTGCATGAACACGCCGTACTCCGGGTATCGCTCAACCGGCCAACCTAGCAATCGCGCCAGCGTGATTACCGGCAGAACCTCGCCACGGACAACCAGGGTCTCCTTGCCACCCACTTCCTGAATCCGATTCTGCTCGATCGGCAATATTTCCCGAACCAGTGACAGCGGCAATGCAAACGGCTGATCGCCAAGCAAGACAAGCAGTACTGGCAAAATCGCCAGGGTCAACGGCAAGGAAATGATAAAAACCGAGCCTTTACCGGGCTCCGACCGAATCTCGATGGATCCATTCAATTTCTGGATGTTGGTCTTGACCACATCCATGCCAACGCCTCGCCCAGAAACATCGGAAATTTGCGTCTTGGTGGAGAAACCCGGCATGAAGATCAGGTTGAGGCTCTGGCGCTCATCAAGCGTATTGGCCTCCTCTTCAGAAATCAAACCTTTTTCCGTCGCCTTCGCACGAATACGCTCTGCATTCATTCCCTTGCCATCATCGGCGATGATCAGGACGATGTGGTCGCCTTCCTGCCTTGCCTCCAAGCGAACCAGGCTCTTCGGCGGCTTGCCGGCAGCCTGGCGTTCCTCGGGCATCTCCACGCCGTGATCCACCGCATTGCGAATCAGGTGAATCAGAGGATCGGCCAAGTCCTCGATCATGGTCTTGTCGACCTCTGTCTCTTCACCCGCAAGAACAAGCTCGACATCCTTGCCAAGTTGGCGAGCCAGATCACGGGCAATTCGCGGGTATTTCTGGAATAGCCGACCAATTGGCTGCATCCGCGTTTTCATTACCGAGTTCTGCAGATCAGATACCAGCAAATCCAGTTGGCTAACCGCCTGATCCAGTGCGTGCAAGGTTTCCGAGTCACTCTTCCCGGCAAGGATATCGGCGCGCAAGCTGGTCAAACGGTTTTTGGTCAAGCCAATTTCACCCGACAGATTCAGGACCTGGTCCAGTCGGGATGTATCCACGCGGATGGTATTCTCACGCCCACGTTCTTCAGCTCGCCGCGCCGAACTCGGCTGGCCACCCGGTTTATCTGTTGCCCGCCGACCAAATGGTGATGCCGCTGCCGGCGCCTGCGCCACAACCGCAGTTGGCGTAACGACAGACTCAACAATCGCTGTTTCCGCTTTAGTGATAACTTCGCTCAGGCTTGGTTCCGCAGCCGGCTGACCGGTTACGGCGGCATGCAGCGCATTCCAGTCAGGCTCCCCTGCTACGGGCGCAGACACTGGGGTAACTTCAGCTGCGGGCGGAGGAGCAGCCTCACTATGGGCTAAGCCAGTAGCATCGCCGCTCAAAACCCCTTTGAGTGCAGCAATGACTGCAGGGTCTGCTGGCTGCGGCTGAACCATCTGTCCCAGTTCGCCGAACATTTCACGGACGCCCTTTGTAGCATCCATGATTACATCCATTAACTCGGCAGTCAGCTCGAGTTCGCCGTTACGCAGTCGATCGAAGAGATTTTCGGTCAAATGGCACAGTGTCACCAGTTCGGTGGCATTGAGAAACCCAGCCCCGCCTTTGACGGTGTGGAAGCCGCGAAAGATATCGTTCAGCAACGCACGATCATCGGGCATCTTTTCAAGATCGACGAGCTTGTTATCAACATCCGACAACAGATCGTTGGCCTCCTGCAGAAAATCCTGCAGCAGATCTTCCATTCCGCCAAAGTCGCTCATTTTTTACCTCCCTCAGAACCCGAGGCTGTCCAGCAGGTCATCAACCTGCTCTTGGTTAACCACGACATCGGTACGCCCTTCGGCGTTCACTACCGGACCATTCATCAAACTGGCAACCTCTTCCGTGCGCTTGGTTTCCGGCAGGACCTCCAACAGCACGGTCATCAGTCCAGACTCAAGCTCGTGAGCAAGGGCAACAATTTTCTTGATAACTTGCCCCGTCAGATCCTGAAAATCCTGGGCCATCATGATTTCTGTCAACTGGGCATGTGTAGCCTGTGCTTTCTGAGGTAGCTGCTCGTTCAGAAACGCACGCGTCTCAGCCGCCAACGCCTTGAATTCGGCAGGATTCATTTGATTGGCAAAAACCTTGTCCCAGCGCTTGCCGAGGGCAAGAGCACCATTCTCCATGCCCTCAATCAGCGGACTGGCTATATCGGTTGCATTCAGGACTCGGCAAGCCGCTTGCTCCGTCAAATTAGCAACGTAGGCAAGTCGGTCCTTGGCGTCAGGGAGTGCCGAGACAGTCTTCTCTATCAGCTTGTCGTAGCCGAGCTGCCCGAGCGTGTCGTGTAACGCACGCGCCATATGCCCTATCCGATTGAAGACAGCTTCCTGCTGAGACCAATTCTCGGCGGAGCCGCCGGGATGCTGGACAGAATCAGCAAACGCTGAGGTATCTGCATTCGCAACCTCGGCTTGCGCGGAAACGCTGTCGAACAAGGCTTGCAGATCATCGCTATCCCCATCAGAGGATGCTGCGTTAGCCGGAGGTTCTACGACCACCTTGCTGGACTGTTCCGGAGCGGCCGCACTACCAGCCGCAATGGAGTCGAAGAGGGCTTCAAGATCATCGGAATCGTTATTGGCAGACATTTTTTCCCCTTACGCCTGGCCCATTTTTTCGAAAATCTTGTTCAATTTTTCCGAAAGAGTCCCTGCAGTAAACGGCTTGACGATGTAACCACTGGCCCCGGACTGTGCTGCAGCAATGATGTTTTCCTTCTTTGCTTCAGCGGTAATCATCAGCACTGGCAGATGCTTGAGGTTTGGAGTTGCACGAATGGACTGCAACAAGGTGAGTCCATCCATATTCGGCATATTCCAGTCAGTCACGACGAACTCGAAACCGCCTGACTGAAGCTTCTGCAATGCTATCGCACCATCCTCAGCCTCATCGACGTTCGTAAAACCAAGCTCCTTCAGCAGGTTTCTGACAATTCGACGCATAGTGGAAAAATCATCCACCACCAGAAATTTCATTTTGGGATCAGCAGCCATGCAGTACTCCGGAAACTGGGGTTGTTATCGTTCAATCAGCGGGCGCAGCGTGTCGGCCAGCGCCTCGGCATCAAACTTGGCGACATATGCATCCACGCCAACCGACTTCCCCATGGCACGGTTGGCCTCGGAAGACAGTGATGAATGCATAACCACGGGGACGCCAGCAAAGCGCGGGTCTGACTTGATATTCTTGGTCAAAACATAGCCGTCCATTTCAGGCATCTCGGCGTCAACCAGAATAAGGCGGACATCCTGTCGAACATTCTGCCCCATTTGTGTGGCATGCGCTGCAATACCCTGAAGGCGCGTCCACGCCTCCATACCATTTGTTGCGTGCTTGTGGCGAACGCCCAGTTTATCAAGCACCTCGGCGATCTTGCGCCGCGCCACGATCGAATCATCGACGAAAAATACGCTCGTATCAGGATCAACCCGCGCCGGAGTGATATCCACAATCATTGCTTCGCCAAATGCATTGGCCAGAATTTGTTCGACATCGAGAATGGAAACCAGACCACCACTTTCTAGCTCGATTACGGCCGTGATCAAGCCCTGATTGGTCGCCAGAACACTTTCCGGCGCTTTCACACGCTCCCAATCGACACGAATGATGCGATCAACATCGTGAACCAAAAATCCCAGCGTACGTTTCGAGTACTCGGCAACCATCATGGTCTTGCCGAGACCCGCTGGCGCATCCAACTGCATGAAGGGGGCCAGGGACAACACCGGAATCACGTTCCCGCGCAACGAAATCAATCCCTCTACGCCACGAGGCATGTTGGGAGTTTTGGTTATATGCGGCGTCCTGCCGACCTCTCGGACCTTGAAGACATTGATGCCAAAAATCTCGCGCGTCCCTAACGAGAAAAGCAGGATTTCCATCTTGTTGGAACCCGCAAGACGTGTCCGGGCATCAACACTATCAAGCAGGTTTTTGTTTTCAACGAGTTCCATCGTCAACTCCCGCTATCCATTTACGCCAAACGAACCGGCGTAGTTTCCACGCCCAGTCGCCTAGCCAGTGTTTCGGACAGACGCAACGGTTCAAATTTTGGGACGTATTCATCCACACCAACTGATACCCCTAGCTTTTGGTTGGACATCCCGGACAAAGACGAATGCATAATCACCGGAATCCCGTTGAATCGTGGATCAGACTTGATTTTCTTGGTCAGGATATACCCATCCATTTCGGGCATTTCGATGTCAGTCAAAATCAGGCTGATAATTGACGAGGCTGGTTTGCCAATCGACTGGGCATAGGTAGCGACCTTCTCCATCTCTTCCCACATCTGGCGGCCGTTGACTGCAGACAAACCCTTTACGCCCATAGCGGCGAGCGTACGCTCTATCTGCTTGCGGGCTACGCTTGAGTCATCGCAATAGAAAACCGTGCTATCCGGACGGTCGACCGTAACAACCCCACGGAACATGATCTCGTTGTCAATTCCGGAGGTTTCGGAAAGCACCTTCTCGACATCCATCATCATCACCAGACGGTTGTCCTCCAGTTCGGTGACCGCTGTTACCAGCCCGCCAGTCTGCGAAGTCAACATTTCCGGCGGAACACGCATCTTGCTCCAGTCCAGGCGCAGGATGGTATCGACGCCTTCGACCAGGAACCCCTGCGTGTGGCCGTTGTATTCGGTCACAATCATGATTTCGCGGGGCGTCTCGGGCGATATGCCGGAGTATTTGGCCAAGTCGATGACTGGGACCAGCGAGCCACGCAAACTAACCATGCCTTCAACTGAGGATGGCATATCGGGCGCCGCAGTAATCACGGGCGTGCGCATGACTTCTCGAACCTTGAAGACATTTATGCCATATGTTTCACGACGCCCGGTGCGCTGATCTACGCCGAGAAAGAACAAAAGAATCTCGAGCTTGTTCGTGCCCGCCAATTTTGTTCGCGCGTCAATATTCTTTAATAACTCTGACATTGTCATCCTCTCGCGTGTTGCCTGCCGGGCCACCTGGCTGGAGCCAATAAATCAAAACTTACAGCCCCGCCTTATCCGGAAACGAACCTGCTAGCCACACTATTCAGGCACCCTCACCATATCCCATTCAGGCTGTACCACACCGAACATTTAGGAAATTTGAAACAATTTACCAAAATTAGCAATATCTAGCACCTGTTTTACGTTACCCCGCACGCCGGTCAGTGCAACCTCTTTACTCGCGCCACCCAACTTATCTCGCAACATCAACAACATACCTAACGCGGAACTATCAAGATAATCGACTCCAGCAAAGTCCACTGCAACCGACCGAACTGCTGGATCCAGAACAAGGGGCTCATATGCAGAACGAAATTCGCGATGCGTATTGAAATCAAAACGCCCAACCAACTTGATGATCACCTTGCCGGATTCATTGAGAATACTTGCCTGCATTTATTTTCCTATCGCAAAAAATCAGTACGGTCCTAGTTTAATCTTTTGCCCATGGGCAACAAGTCCAACAAGCCCATCAGGCACAAACTGTCGCGATCACCCGCCGCGCAATATCATCCAGTGGGCACTGCTCTTCTACCGCACCGATCAGGAAGGCCTCGCGCGGCATGCCGTAGACCACACAACTCGCCTCATCCTGCCCAAATGTTCTGGCACCCGACTGACGAAGGCGCAACAAGCCTTGCGCACCGTCCTTGCCCATCCCGGTAAGGATAACGCCAACGGCCTTGCGCCCGACAAGCGCCGTGGCGGAGTCGAACAGGACGTCGACTGACGGACGATGGCGATTGACCGGGGGCGTCGCCGCCAGCTCGGTAACGAAGCCGGCATTTCCTCGCCGAATGAGCAAATGCGAATGTCCGGGGGCAATATATACCGTACCCGGCTCAATCTTTTCATTCCCTTGCGCCTCGATGACGCGTGGTGCAGAAAGCGAATCCAGTCGACGAGCAAATGACGCCGTAAACGATTCAGGCATATGCTGAACGATAAGAATGGGTGGACAATCAGCCGGAATGCCTTGGAGGAACTCCTTGATTGCCTCCGTACCACCAGTCGAGGCACCGACAAAAATGATTTTCCCGCTCGCTGCCAAGCCAGGTCTTGATGGGAATGGCGATGGAGCAGGCGACGATACCGGTCGCGATGTGGCTGAAAAACTCAGGGCGCTACGCAATCGAGCACCTTTGGCGGCACGAATTTTCTCGACGAGTTCCTCAGCGTAGCTTTCCATGCTCTTGCCATTTTCGGCCCGAGGCTTGCCGATGAAATCAATGGCGCCCAACTCAAGCGCCTTGAGCGTGGTATCCGAAGCAGATGCCGTAAATGATGACACCATGACAACAGGCATTGGCCGCAAACGCATCAAGCGCTCGAGAAACTCGAGGCCACCCATTTTCGGCATCTGCACATCCAGCGTCATAACATCCGGATTAAGGGATTTGATCATTTCGCGGGCGACCTGGGCATCAGGCGCCGCCCCCACCACCTCCATGTCTGGTGCCGAGCCGATCAACTGGCTGAGCAAACCACGCATCAAGGCCGAATCATCTACAACCAGGACTCGAGTTTTCATGAGCATCTATCAGGGCAAATTTGAATTTAGGCTTTTTTTTCGAGTCGACCGCATCAAACAAACAACTCGACGTCGCCTTCTATGTTGGAACCGCTCAGACGTACCTTGTAATCATTTTCGCGACTGAACAAGGTTTCGTTATGAACCCGGTGCAACTTCTTGACCAGCACCCGCCCCGAATGTGGAAAGTAGTAAACTTTTCGCGGATACGAGTCGAGAAGGTCCTTGGCCACAACGGGTACTTTTTCCATCTTCAGAAAATCCAGCACAAACTCCGCATTCCTCGCGCCCACATTGCTGCTCGACAGGCTCGCCATGACGGACCCACCACCAAACACCTTGGCCTCGAGACGGTTGCGTCGCGCCCCCAACTTCAGCAAGTGATTGATCAGAACCTCCATGGCATAGGTGCCGTAGCGAGCTGACATGCCCGTCGGGTTCCTGCCGCCATCATCCGGCAACATGAAATGGTTCATCCCGCCAATGCCGGAATCCGCGTCACGAATACAGGCTGCAACGCATGAACCAAGAACTGTGACCAGCAATGCTTCCTTGCTCGAGACGAAGTATTCGCCCGGTAAAATCTTGGCAGCATCAAGCCCGAATTTGCGGTCGAAATACCGATTCGTTGCTAATTGCTCGTCGTAGGCGTGTTGCACCAGGTACCTTTCCTATCGGGCATTCGCCAAGGTATACACGGTCTTCCCTTGGGATTTGAATAGATCAGCCGCGTGCAGGAAACTCTCCGAATGCCCAGCGAACATCAGGCCATCGGGCTGCAGAATCGGGGCGAAGCGAGCCAAAATCTTGTACTGCGTAGGCTTATCGAAATAGATCATCACGTTCCGGCAAAAGATGACATCAAGCGGACCTTTGACCGCATAACTCGCATCCAGAAGATTCAGCCGCTGAAACGTGATCATCCGCTTTAGTTCAGGGCGAACGGACACGAAACCCTCCTGGGTGCCGGTGCCGCGTAGAAAAAATTTCCGCAGCCGCTCTGGCGAGAGCTTTTCAACCCGCTCAATCGGGTAAATCCCCTTCTCAGCCGTCGCCAGCACATTGGTATCAAGATCCGAGGCTACGATCGATACGTGCGAGACGTCGGCTCCAAATGTTTCCGCCACAGTTATCGCGATCGAGTATGGCTCCTCACCGGTCGACGCAGCGGAACACCACACCCGGACAGGGCGCTTCGTGCCCAGTTTGCGGAGATGTTCGGCGAAGATCGGAAAGTGATGCGGCTCGCGGAAAAACGAAGTCAGATTGGTGGTCAGGGAATTGACGAAACGCTCCCACTCGTCCCCTCCGTTCCGTTCAAGGCCGTCAAGATAGGCCGCGAAAGAGGGCATGCCCGTCGCGCGAAGACGTCGCGCCAGGCGCGAGTACACCATGTCCTGCTTGACCGGTGACAACGAAATCCCCGCATGCTGGTAAATCAGCTTGCGAACACGCTCGAAGTCGGTCATCGAAAACGTAAACTCCCGTGCACCGCCATCGCGGGCTGGCAAGATCGCCGTGGGTGACGCTCTACCCTGAGATACGGGCGGTATGGGATTACGGAAATCAACCATGGTCAGAACTCTTCCCATTCATCGTCGAGACTGATCTGCGGCGCCGCAGCCTTTTGGGCACGAGGCCGTTCGCTACTTTTTGCCGGGGCAGTCTCACGCTCTAAGCGACGCTGTGGCGACGCTAAACGCGGGGCTTCCTTGCTATCGGCTATCCGGAAAACGGAAACAGTCTGTGCCAGTTGATGAGCCTGCTCTTCGAGGCTTTCGGCCGCAGCAGCAGCCTGTTCAACCAGCGCCGCATTTTGCTGCGTCACCTCATCCATCTGGCTGACCGCCAAACTGACCTGCTCGATACCCGCGCTCTGCTCGTTGCTCGCATCGGCGATGTCGCCCATGATCTTCGCGACCCGCTTGATACTCGAGACCACCTCCTCCATGGTCCGACCTGCCTGATCGACCAGCTTGTTGCCGTTCTCGACCTTTTCTACCGAGTCGGAGATAAGCCCTTTGATTTCCTTGGCAGCCGCCGCGCTACGCTGGGCGAGATTACGCACCTCCGTAGCGACCACGGCAAAACCACGCCCCTGCTCCCCCGCTCGGGCCGCTTCGACCGCTGCGTTGAGAGCGAGAATATTGGTCTGGAAGGCGATCCCGTCGATCACGCCAATGATGTCGGCGATCTTGCTGCTCGATTGATGAATGGCGCTCATGGTGTGGACGACCTGGCTGACCACCTCGCCCCCCTTGTCCGCAACCTGTTGCGCCGTACCTGCCAGTTGGTTGGCCTGGCGTGCGTTGTCAGCATTCTGCTTCACCGTACTCGTCAGCTGCTCCATGCTCGAGGCAGTCTCTTCCAGACTGCTCGCCTGCTCCTCAGTACGACTCGACAGATCTTGGTTACCCGAAGCTATTTCCTTTGCCGCCGTATTGATTGTTTGTGCCGACAACTGGATCTCGCCGACCAACTCACGCAACCTGATGACGGTCTGGTTGGCATCGTCACGCAAGACGCCGAACGTCCCCTGATACTCACTGGTCAGAGTTTGGGTCAAATCGCCATCGGCAACCTTGGATAACAGCCCGGCAATCTCGCCAATTGCCGCTCCGCTGGTTTCAACGAGGCTGTTGATACCCGTACCGAGATCCTTGTAGAACCCCTCCAGGCTAGAGGTGTCGAGGCGCGCAGCCAGATCCCCGGCCGAAGCACGCGAGACAAGCGCAGCGACTGAACGTTGAGCATTCAATTCGGCGGTGCGATCCACCCATTCACCAACTGTGCCCAGGCGCTGGCCACGATCATTGATGATCGGATTGGTAATGATGTTATAGATGCGATGACCGATATCCAGTTCAGTCTGGCGTGTACCCTGCAACTCGCGCAGCGTCTTTAGCGCGGCATCCGGGTCTTGATAAAAAGCACCGATGTTGCTGCCGACAAATCCGTCAACGGAGAACCCGGGCTGTTGCTCACGCAAGCCTAGCTCTATCTGGCGCAAGGTGTTCAACAACCCCTTGTTTGCGTAAAGCACCGTTCCGTCATCATCTGCAATACGAAGATTGGATGAAACACAATCAAGGGCTATGCGGATACGCAGATTATCGTTGGCAATTCTGAGGGATTCCGCAACATTGAATCCTTGCTGAATCTGCATGGACTGAAGCCCCTGGAGTACCTTGCCCAGCTCGTCGTTCCGCGACAAATCAACATTGCGGGTAAAGTCGCCATTGGCCAGCGCCTGGAAGACATCGAGAATCGAATCGATAGGGCGCGTGATTGAGCGAATTATCCCCATGGCGATTGCCACGCCGACAGCAAGCGCCAAGAAAACAACCAAAAGTATCCAAAGGCGTTCGCTGGCAAATGTTTCGCTGCTGTCGGCCAACTGAACCTGCCCTTGCGCGACTTGGAACTTGAACAGGTCCGAGGCTTTTTGCGCCGCCGCTGTGTAGCCGGGATTGATCTGCCTGAGCAGGATCAAGTTTGCCTCCTCAAAACGCCCACCTTGCAGAGCCTCTTTGGCGCGGATCAAGCCCTCGGCAACATAACGCTTGCGGGCCTCCTCAAACGCAAAGGCCAATTGACGGTGCTCATCGGCATTCACCGTTTTCTTGTAGACCTCCCATTGCAGCGTGATTTCGGCAATATTCGCTTCGATCTGCTTGATATGAAAATCCAGTGGATGCTCATGCAAGCTGGCATATGGGCCCGCGGGGTCATGTTGCAGGGACAACAATACCTGCGAACGGTTGTCGGCCATCAGCTTGCCGATAGTGGCCAGTGCCTGCGTGGGCTGCAAGCGATCGTTATAAAGGTTACCCACCGCCCTGTTGGTATCAGACATTCCCCAGATACCCAACCCAGCAACCAAGACCATTGCAGCTAACAACACGCCAAACCCGGCGACCAGCCTCTTCTTCAGTGACCACCCTGCCAGTAAGCCATCGCCTCCCTTGACCACTTCACCATGACGGATCTGCAGGCCACCCGCTTTCTTTTCGCGAAACAGACGATAGGCGCTTTCCGCAGCCTCGATCTGTTGCCGGGCAGGCTTGCGACGAACGGACATATAGCCAGCGATTTGACCGTTTTCGCGAATCGGGGTCGCCGTGGCCAGCACCCAATAATGGTCACCATTCTTGCAACGATTCTTGACCATGCCGGTCCAGGGGCGACCATCCTTGAGGTCTCTCCACATATCGGCAAAGGCCTCGGCAGGCATGTCCGGGTGGCGAACAATGTTGTGCGGCTGCCCTATCAGCTCAGCTTCGGAAAACCCGCTGATGTCTATGAAATCCTTGTTTATATAGGTGATCTGGCCCTTTTGATCAGTCTTGGAGACGATCAAGGCACGCTCATCCAGTTCAACTTCAATAGTGCTTACAGGCTGATTGTTTCGCATGTATCTGGTCTCTATAGCATTAATTCGTTAGAACTCTTCCCACTCGTCATCATCCGGGGCAGCGAGCGCCGGCATCTTGACGGTGGAACTGGTCTTTGGTGTCGCGCCAGCCAATTGCTTGGGAGAAGCGCCACTTAACCCGCCACGCAAACCCTCCAGCAGTCCGATGACGCGTTGCGATCGATTGCTGAACTCACCGGATATCTGCTCCAGGGCGCCTTCCGTATTTCCTGCCAATTGGGTCCGTATGACATCTGCGGCGCAGCGATGAAATCCCGCGTGCTCCCCCTTGAGTTCAGTGTATTTGGCATTACCACGCAATGCGCGCCCGTCGCCATGAATCCAGCAGCCAAGCGCGCACTGGTCGTCACGACCCACAACGACAGGGTCAAGTTGCTCGCCACCACCAGCCACATAGTCGAGCAGGCGTTGCTTCCATTTGCCATGTGCGCTTATCGCCCCGTCAAAATCGAGGCCGGCAACCTCGGACTGCCCTTGTACGACCAATCCTCCTGACAGGCGAAATACCGCTACTGAATTCGCCAGGTTGCGCGCCTGTTCTTCCAGGCTTTCCGCCGCTGCCGCAGCCTGCTCGACAAGCGCCGCATTTTGTTGGGTCATCTCGTCCATCTGGCTTACCGCCAGCGCAACTTGCTCGATACCAGCAGTTTGCTCCCGGCTGGCGTGCGAAATATCAGCCATGATCTTGGCAACGCACTGGATGCTGGAAACAACCTCACCCATGGTTTGGCCAGCCTGATCAACCAGCCGCCCACCGGTTTGCACCTTGTCCACCGAATCAGATATCAGTCCCTTGATTTCCTTGGCTGCAGCAGCGCTGCGCTGGGCTAGATTGCGGACCTCGGTTGCCACCACAGCAAACCCTCGCCCCTGTTCGCCGGCGCGAGCCGCTTCGACTGCGGCGTTAAGGGCCAAGATATTTGTCTGGAAAGCGATTCCGTCAATCACACCAATGATGTCTGAAATCCTGCTCGACGCCTGGTGGATTGCGCCCATCGTTTCCACCACCTGCCCGACTACCTGTCCACCTCTTTCAGCCACGTGCTGTGCCTTGCTGGCTAGCTCGTTGGCCTGGCGGGCATTGTCGGCGTTCTGTTTGACCGTGCCGGTCAACTGATCCATGCTTGATGCGGTCTCCTCAAGGCTGGATGCCTGCTGTTCGGTACGACCGGACAAATCCTGATTGCCACTCGCGATTTCCTGCGACGCCGTGTGAATGGCGTCAGTCGCACTCTTGATCGAGAAAATGATCTCCTGCAGGTTGTCGACCGTAACATTGGCGTCGTCTTTCAGTTTCCCGAGCACGCCTTGATATTCGGTACTGATCTTGGTGGTCAAATCACCCTGCGAAAGCCGGGTCAGCATGGCACCGACATCCCCCAGCGCCCTCCCATTTACCTCAAGCAGTTCATTGATGCCGGTTGAAATCGAATGGAAGAAACCCGACATCTCACTTGCATCAATACGGTGCGAGAAGTCTCCTGCCGCTGCTGCTGAAATAATGCCGCTGACCTCTTCCTCAACAGCCACCTCGGCAGTGCGATCAGTCCACTCAACCACTGTTCCAAGCCGTTCATTGCGCTCGTTGACTATCGGGCTGGCCACTAGTTTGAAAGTACGCCCCCCCAGCGAAATCTGGGCACGGTGAACCCCCTTGAGCGCAGCCAGCAAGTTGCGCTGATGGGCTCTGTTCTTGTGATAGATGTCGAAATTTGAACCCAGGATGGAAGCAGCGCGAAAAGCAGGCAGTTCCTTGCGAATATCCGCTTCGGCTACACGCATCATTTCAAGCACTGCAGCATTGCAGTAGACGATTGCCCCGTCCGGGTCGGCAACCATGACGCTATTCGACGTCCCATCCAAGGCAACCTTGATGCGCAAAGCCTCGTTCGCCACCTTGTGCTCTGCTTTAGAACGGTCCTTGATATCCGACTGCATGCGGTTCAGTGCGGCCATCAGGTGGGCAGGTTCATCGCTCCCGCCAACATCAATACTATTTTCCAGATTTCCGGCGGCGACTGCATCGGCCACCGCAACTGCAGCGCCCAACGGCCCGGTAATCTGACGCGTAATCCAAATCCCTGCGGGAATCATGATGACCACTGCCAGACCAACGAGAAGCAACATGGTGGTCTGCACGCGAGACTTGACCGCGTCAATCTCTGCCACATCTCGAGCGGTATTGTCTTTTTGCAGCTTGACCATTTCCTCCGTTTTGTCAGACCAGGATTGCATCTTTGGGAGAAACTCTTTGAAAAAATGTTCCTCGATCTCGGGACGGTTCCCCGCCTTGATCAACACGAACATCCGGGAGGTTGCTCCTTCGGCATCTTTTCTGGCCTGAACGATACGTTCAAATATCTCTTTTCCACGCTCCGAACCCAACGTCGCGCCTATCTGGTTTTCCGACTCCATATAAGCCAGCAGATCGGCGCTAACCTTCTTTTCCTCGCCCATCTGCTTTTCGGTTTCCTCATGAAGCAGCGCAGATCGCACATGCGTTCCGATCAGGAGATTCCGCGTTCGCATACCGACCGCGAGTTCAGTCTTCTTGATGTTGTTGTTTGCAATACGTTCAACGCTGTCGCTGATCGCATTCAGACTGAGCAGGGAAATGGCGACAAAGACGACCATCAGCACCAGCGCGCCGACTGTCGTCATCATCAGTCGGGGGCCAATCTTGAAATTACGCAAACTCACCATGTCGCGGCTCCTGAATTGGGGCTGAGGTCATTCACTGGCCGAATCAATGAGTGCCATGTCGGCACTGGTCATGAGGCGCTCGATATCCGTCACAATCATCATGCGAGCGTCCACCGTCGCTAGGCCAAGGATGTATTTGGTATCAAACGTTCCCGAAAAATCAGGCGCCGGACGAATCTGCGATCGTGTCAGGGAAAACACGTCAGAAACGCTGTCGACCACAGCACCGATCACGCGCCCGGCGACATTGAGAATAATGACCACAGTAAACGGGGTGTATTCGACTTTTCCGAGGTTGAACTTGATACGCAGATCGACGATGGGAACAATAATGCCGCGCAAGTTGATCACCCCCTTGATGAACGGTGGCGCGTTGGCGATCAGAGTCGGCTGCTCGTAACCGCGAATCTCCTGCACCTTGAGAATATCGATTGCATACTCTTCGCTGCCCAAGGTGAATGTCAGATACTCACTTGCCACCAGATCTTCGTCGATTGCCGACCCGCCATGCGTCATCGATTCCATTTCTTGCTCCTCAGTTCAGCCGTTACCCGGCTTTTTGCATACTTGTCTTTGCCATGCCAGCGATGGCAGACACATCCAGGATGAGTGCCACGTGGCCGTCGCCCATAATGGTCGCCCCGGAGATGCCCTGAACACGCCGATAATTGGCCTCCAGGCTTTTGATGACAACCTGATGCTGGCCGACCAACGCATCGACGAAGAGGGCTGCGGTTATTCCATCCGCGTTGATCACAACCATGATTCCCTGCGTGAAATCACTAGAGCGTGCTTTGAGGTTGAATAGCTCATGCAACACAACTACGGGCAGGTATTCACCACGCACCTGAATGACGCGCGCTTGATTGGACAGCGTCTTGATGTCTCCAATCTGCGGCTGAAAAGACTCCATCACATACGACAACGGCAATATGTAGGTCTGATCGCCAACGGCAATCGACATCCCGTCAAGGATGGCCAGCGTTAGCGGCAGGCGAACGGTCATCCGCGTCCCGACACCCAACATGGACTCAATCTCTACACGGCCACCCATGGACTGGATATTCCGCCGCACGACATCCATACCCACGCCACGCCCTGAGACGTCGGTGACTTGATCTGCGGTCGAGAAGCCGGCTTCGAATATAAGACTGAACACCTCGGCATCGGTCATCTGATCGGATACTGGCAAGCCTCGCTCGCGGGCCTTAGCCAGTATTTTGTTACGCGGCAAGCCAGCCCCGTCATCTCCAACCTCAATGACGACGTTTCCACCCTGATGGTAGGCCTTCAAGGTTATCGTTCCGATCGGATTTTTGCCGGCTGCAACCCGGGTTTCCGGCAATTCGATACCGTGATCCAGACTGTTGCGAATTAAATGCGTCAAGGGGTCGGCAATCCGCTCAATCAGTCCCTTGTCGAGCTCTGTGGTTTCTCCAGAAGTTTTTAGCTCGACCTGCTTGCCCAACTTGCCAGAAAGGTCGCGCACCACACGCGGAAAGCGAGAAAATACGAAGGAAATTTGCATCATCCGGATAGACATAACCGATTCCTGCAAATCCCGAGTATTCCGCTCCAGTTGAGCCAATCCGTTAATCAGTCGCTCCGGCGCACCTTGCTGAATCTGTCCTGCCGTCTGCAACAGCATCGCCTGAGTGATGACCAATTCGCCAACCAGATTGATCAACTGATCAACCTTTTCGACACTGACACGGATCGACGAGTCTGCCGCTGCTGCTGGAATTGCCTGCTTGGTGGCACGAGCCAACGGCTCATTCGTTTTTTTCTCAGCTGGCACAGCCACGGAGGCAGCCGGAGAATCTACACTCGCAACAACGGCTTTCGAGACTGGAGCGTGGGCAATCGGCACAAAAAATCCGAAACCATCTCCCTCTTCGGCCAAAACCTGAGGCGTCGAATCGGAAGGTAAGGGCGCAAAAAATCCATAGCCATCATCTTGCTCGCTCACCCTTTCTGCGCCAACAGACGAGCCATTCTCCACCTGCTTTAGGGGCTCAAAGAATCCATATGACTCCTCGTCTGCCGACGATGACTGAGTCGCGACAAGCACGTTTGCCCCAGCATCCAGTGGAGCAAAAAATCCGAAACCCTGATCCTCCTCTGGCTCCCCCGGAAAATCATCAAAGAAGCCGAAAGCCCCGTCAGTTTGATCTTTGGCGGATTCTTCGACGACACGCCAAGCACTTTTGTCCGCAATAAAATCTATCTGGTCTGAAAATATCTCTTGAGCCACTTCCGTAACCAGGCGAAGTTGCCAGAAGCCGACATTGTTCATGTCCGAAGCCGGTTGGCTCAATATTTCCACCGTCCCCAACAAGCGAAGCTCTTCGAGGAAATTAGCGACACCGCCACCTCGGGCTGATACCTCGGTCGGCACGAACTGGATATCAAAGACGCGCTTGGCTGCTTTTGCGGTCTGAACGCAGGACACATCGCCACGCTCTGCTGAGTCTGATACGACCTGTGCAGCCTGGTCGGCGGATAGCAGTCGTAGGCGAGAACAAATTGATTCAACCTGCGACGAGTCCACCTCACCTCGCCCCTGATGGGCTTCCAGCATATCGCGCAGGAGATCGCCGGACTCAAGAAAGGCGTCAACCATATCGGCCCGCAACCCAAGCTCCTGCTTGCGAATGCGGTCCAGCAGATTTTCCAGAATATGGGTTGTTTCTGCGAGATCGGTAAACCCGAACGTCCCCGCGCTTCCCTTTATGGAATGCGCCGCGCGAAATATGGCATTGAGTTGCTCCGAATCAGGATTTTCAACATCGAGCTCGAGCAGAAGCCCTTCCATCGCGGCCAAGTGCTCTGCGGATTCCTCAAAAAAAACCTGGTAGAACTGACTCATGTCTATAGTCATGCCACCCCCTGATCCGGCCACCTACAAATAAATTTCCAAAAATTGATTGCGAAGACCTGCGTCGTTACAGGCCCAGCGGCCAAATTTAGCCGATTACTTTGCGCACAACTTCTATCAATTTCTGGGGATCGAAAGGCTTGACCAGCCAACCTGTGGCGCCAGCAGCACGGCCTTGTGACTTCATCGCATCAGAGGACTCGGTCGTCAACATTAGGATAGGGGTAGATGCGTACTGAGGTAGCCCACGAAGGTTTTTTATCAAGGTCAGCCCATCCATGCGAGGCATGTTCTGGTCAGTCAGAACCAAATTGATGCTCTTGGACTTGGCTTTATCGAGACCATCCTGGCCATCCACAGCCTCAACCACATCGTAACCCGCACTCTTCAAAGTAAAGGACACCATCTGACGGATGGATGCGGAATCGTCAACTGCAAGAATGGTTTTTGCCATTTTTCCCTCGTCAAAAAATCAGAACTACCCAAACGACACTATAAGCGAAGCTTTTTTGCCTATGGGATTATTGTCTATTTCTTACGAAATGGCATCAGTTTTTTGCGAAATATGGCCAATGTGAGAATGGGGAACAAAAATCCCTGCACATACTTAGACGCTGACCCAACTTGCTATCAAACCGGGATTTGCCTTGCCACCTAACTCAAAAGAATATGCACCGGGGTCCAAGTCTCATTTTTCTGCGGCAACGACTTCAGGGCATATATATGCAATAAATACGTATCGATCTGCGTCGCCATTGCCCCTGCGTGAAACAACTTAACGAACAGTCACCCTGCCGTGCCTTTTCCCGCCCCAGGCAACTTCAAGCCCTCTGGAAGAAGCTCCTCCCCACCCACCTCGGACTCAGGACCCTCTTCCTGCAAAATTGCCGTCTCGGTTTTTCGATTCAGGACAACTATGCTGATTCGCCGATTGACCGAATTCAGCGGATCATTTTTATCAAAGAGAACGGTGGAGGACAGTCCAACTACGCGCAAAACCTTACTGTCATCCATGCCACCAATAACCAACTCGCGCCGTGATGCGTTCGCGCGATTCGCCGACAATTCCCAATTTGAGAACCCCTTTTCACCGCCTGAAAACTGTGACGCATCGGTGTGCCCAGCCAAACTGATTCGGTTCGCCACTCCGTTCAGAGACTTGCCGATCTGACGAAGAATATCCCGCGTATAAGGTTTGAGATCGGCGCTACTGGAATCGAACATGGGACGGTTCTGTTCGTCCACAATCTGGATACGCAATCCTTCCGACGTTATATCAAGCAGCATCTGCTTCTTGAACTGTGCCAGTTGCGGAGTTTGCTCGATCATTTTCTCGATGTCGGCCTTCAGGCTCTCCAGTTTCTCCTGCTCTTTGCGTCGGAATTCGGCCTGAGCCTCCTTGGAGAAGGATGTCGATTTTTTCGCCTCGACATCCCCGCGCTTCACCTGCCCCGCTTGCCGCGTCAAATCCTTACCGCCCCCCTGAAGCACGCTTGTTGCGTCACCAGAACCGCTTCCGCCTTGGTGAGACACTTTCAGGGGATTCTGGAAATGCTCCGCGATTCCGGAAAGATCACCCTTGGCAGTCGACCCCAGAAGCCACATCAGCAGGAAGAACGCCATCATCGCCGTCACGAAGTCGGCGTATGCAATCTTCCAGGCGCCACCATGCGCCCCGCCAGCGACAATTTTTTTGCGCTTGATGATTATGGGGCGTGTGGAATCGTCGCTCATGTTCTATGCCTATGGATTAGCGACAGGCTATTTGCCTTTGCGTGCTTTCAACTCTTCCTCAAGCTCAGCAAAGGTCGGGCGCTCATGGGAACCCAGCGTCTTTCGGCCAAACTCGATTGCTACCTGTGGCGCATAACCTGACATTGAAGCCAAAAGGACCATCTTGATCGTTTTGTAGATTGTCGATCCTTCATGCGCTTTTTGTTCAAGCAATTTGGCGACCGGCTCAACAAAGCCGTACGAAATGAGAATACCAAGGAAGGTTCCAACCAGCGCGCCGCCGATCATCTTGCCCAGAACAGCCGGAGGGCTACCAACGGAGCCCATCACGTTCACGACGCCCATAACAGCCACCACAATACCGAAGGCGGGAACTGAGCCGCCGATAGCTGCGACCACATGGCCAGGTTCTGCTGCCTCGTGATGATGCGTTTCCAGTTCGACATCCATGAGGCTTTCGATTTCAACCGTATTCAGATTCCCGCCGACCATCATGCGAAGATAGTCACAGGTAAATTCCATGACATGATGGTCATGCACCAGATTCGGATATTTGCTAAAGATCGGGCTGGCCTCGGGATTCTCAATGTCCCCCTCGATTGACATCAAGCCTTCCTTGCGGACTTTGCCAAGAATCTCAAAAAGCATTGCCAAGGCATCGATATAGTATGCCTTGTTGTATTTTGATCCCTTGAATATGCCGGGCACAGCCCCGACTGTGGCCTTGATTATCTTGATATCGTTTGACGCGACAAAATAACCAATTGTCAAACCGATAATCGCGACGTACTCGGTGGGCACCCAAAGCGCGAGCAGACTCCCGTGCAATGCGTACGTTCCCAGCGCCGAGGCCAGAATGATGACGTAACCAACAATCAGAAACATGCAAAGCCCCCTGTAGCGCCTGCGTTTACCAGCGAAGATCCGCCAGGCAATTGCGTTTCGCTATTGTAGCCACTTGAATTGCCGGAGTGCAAAGAAAGAGAGAGAGTAGAATTTCCGCTTTGCCGACTTTGAAAAAATACTCAGTGGTAGACTGAGCGGTACAGCCATACGGATTCGGTAGTCATGATCCAGTTCTGCCAGCGCTGCGGCGCCCGAGCAACTTTTACGATCCCGCCGGGAGACACATTCCCGAGGCACGTCTGTGAAACGTGTGGGCACATCCACTACGAAAACCCTCGCCTCGTGGTCGGTTGCGTCGCTGAATGGGAAGGTCGGATATTGCTCTGCCGACGCGCCATTGAGCCACGGCATGGTTTCTGGACGCTCCCCGCCGGCTTTATGGAAAACGGTGAAACCACGGCTCAGGGAGCCATTCGCGAAACACACGAAGAGGCTGGAGCGGACGTTCTGGTTGATGGGCCGTTTGCGATGATCAACGTTGCCCATATCAACCAGGTTCACCTGTTCTATCGAGGGCGCATGCGTAGTCCCCATTTCTCTCCGGGGATCGAAAGCCTTGAGGTCTGCCTCTTTCATCCCGACCAGATTCCTTGGCATGATCTTGCGTTTCGCAGCGTCACCCTATGCCTTGAGCGCTACCTTGGGGACATGGCAACAGGTATTTTTGGGTTCCACGAGACCAATATTTCAGCCGCCTGACTGTCATTCAGCCGTAGCCAGAAAATCGCCAGCCAGACCAAATAGCAACGGCACGATATCAAACGCAATGTAAGTCAACCAGCGTCTAACAGGACGCCCCCCAAACAGAAGGCGCGAAAGTCGGGGACGAACGGCGCCTAACGAACCTACGAATACTCCCGCGACCACACCATGCAGGCGATACACCGGGGAGTTTTGACCGCTACAACCGCTGCTACGGTCAACCAAAAAATTCGGTGCAAATTCGAAAACGTGGGGCAAACGTACTCGCCCTTGATAGGCACGCAGCAGCTTCACACTCTCCGAAAAGACAAACCCCCGAGCGCAAAAAGCAGATCAGGGGCTTATAGCCAGCTCGCGCTGTAAGCAACGCTGACTCAGTGAGTCATTTACCAGCTTTTCGCGAGTCTTCCTCGATCTTGTTGGCGTACATCTTTCCCATCACTCCGCCGATAATCAGAACACCGACGATAACCACAAAGCTCATCAGACCAAAATCGCTGCTAAACAAAAGTTCCCAAGCCATACGCCACCTCCCAGTAACAGATAAAAACCTACGTTCCCGACCGCGCCATCAGGCGCAACGGTTCCACGGAATCAGCTTGCCAATCTCCTTGCAGACGCCACTGACTAGTTGGGTCTTCAATCGATACAAGCCACCGACCAGAGATTTCCGAAGCAAGTTTGCCGCTATAGAAACCCTGTCCCTCCAAAACCATCTTGACCAACTGATCCTGCCCGGCGCGAGTCGGATGAGCCAATTTCAGCGTTATTTCTGACGGAAAGCTCACTTGGCTATCCGCGGTCAACAACAGTCGCAAATTTGGTCCAGAACGCATCACGTCACCATGCAAACCAAGATTGGCTGCCTTTTGGTCACGCTGCAAGCTTTGGTTAACTGAAAGCCCTTGTTTGTAATAGTCATCGGTGATCAAACCATCATCGCTGGCCACTGCAAGCCACAAGGTAATAAAGCCTGCGACAACAACGATGCCCGGGCCGGCCATGATTATCCATGGCCAACGATCCTTGTACCAAGGGTGGTTGTCGTTCTTCAATGTCATTGAGTCACTCATGTCAGGGCAACAGGAAAGAGGCCTTTTCGTGAACCGAGATTTTCTCGTGATTCACGGCCGTAATATCAAAATAAATTGTGTTCGCGCCCTTCTTTCCGGAATCCGGTGGAACACGAACAACAACGGTTATTTCATGATTCTCCGCGCTAGCCACGTCGACGACGCGATCACCAACGATCTCCGCCCCCTCCATGCCCTCAACCGACAACGCATAGCGTTTGGGCTCCTCGGTAGTATTCATTATCTTTAAGTTATAGACGTTTTCGATACGACCATCATCTGCTTCACGCGCCAAGATTGAGCGGTCCCGTAAAACATCAACCTTCAAAGGTACACGGACAGCAAGTGACCAGACGGATGCAATCGTGATCACTGAAAGTATCGCTGTATATAGAACAATCCGTGGCCGGAGCAGATGCGCGACAACCTCTTTGGATGTGAAGTGTTTTGCCAATGCGTTTTCGGTCGTATAGCGAATGAGCCCCCGTGGCAATCCGACCTTGTCCATTACAGGATCACATGCATCGATGCAGGCACCACAACCTATACATTCGTATTGCTGCCCTTTCCGTATATCAATACCTGTCGGGCACACCGCCACACATAATCCACAGTCCACACAATCACCCAGTCCGGCATTCTTTACATCAACCCCCTTCTTGCGGGCACCACGAGGCTCACCACGCTCAGGGTCGTAGGTAATTATCAGCGTATCAGGATCAAACATAACGCCCTGAAAGCGGGCATACGGGCACATATATTTGCAAACCTGCTCTCGAAGAAAGCCGGCCTGCATATAGCAAAATCCGCCGTAAAAGAACGTCCAGAAGAGCTCCCACCCGGAAAAGCCGAACGGCAGCGCAGCGATCAATTCGTTGACGGGTGTGAAATACGCGACCAGCGTAAATCCCGTCCAAAACGAGATCAACAACCAGACTGCATGCTTTACGGCCTTAAGACGGAATTTTCTTGCCGTCATTGGCCCCTTGTCCAACTTCATGCGTGCGGAACGATCACCCTCTATCCGGTTTTCAACCCACATGAAAATTTCGGTGTACACCGTTTGCGGACAGGCGTATCCACAGAAAAGGCGCCCCGCTATGGCAGTAAACAAAAACAAGGCATATGCGGAAACAATTAGCAGCAAGGCCAAATAAAAGACATCCTGTGGCCACAGGACCAAGCCAAACAAATAGAATTTTCTTTCAACTAGGTGCAGCAAAACAGCCTGACGACCATTCCATTCCAACCAAGGCGCACAATAAAAGATGATTTGGGTAACCCAGACCAGTACCCACCGCCAGTTGTTCCACCACCCCTTGACGTCTCGGATATAGACTTTTTTGTGTTTCTCGTAGAAAGAAATCTCTGCCTGTGTTCCGGCAGAATTGGTGTTTGGGCTAGATCTGGAAGGTTCCGTCATGGTCTTATCCGTATCTAAATGGCGCTGAACTTGCGGTTCCTAGCAGAGTGCAACGCGATTTAGATACAAATCAGTGCTTTCCAACACAAAAGAAAACGGGGCGGCTAAGCCGCCCCGTTTCGGCCAATTATTTGGCGCCTTGGCTAAGGCTGATCACGTAAGCTGCCAACAGATGCACCTTGGCATCACCCAGGAATTCTTTCCAGGCGGGCATCTGGTTCTGACGCCCCTTGGCGATCGTTTCCGAAATGGTCGCCTCAGACGAACCATACAGCCAGACCTTATCGGTCAGGTTCGGTGCGCCAACAGCAGCCATACCCTTGGCATCCATACCGTGACAACCGACGCACCCTGCAGAAGCAAAGGCTTCCTTGCCTTTGGCGGAGCGAACAGAGTCATTCGGCAGACCAGACAGCGAACGTACGTAGTTAGCCAGATCCTTGATGCCATCTGCACCCAACTGCTCGTGCGGGGGCATGACACCCATACGGCCATTTGCGATGGTTTCCTTGATCTGATCGGGCTCACCGCCATACTGCCAGTCCGTATCAGTCAGGTTCGGGAAGCCCTTGGCTCCACGCGCATCCGCACCATGACACTGCATGCAGTAGGTCAGGTAAAGGCGCTTGCCCATTTCCATGGCTTGCTTGTCGCCAGCAACGGCCTTGACATCCATGGCCATGTACTTGTCAAACAGTGGCTTGACCGCGGCATCCATTTTCTCAACTTCAGCCTTGTGCGCCCCATATTGAGTCCAACCCAAGACCCCTTTGAAGTCACCCAGACCCGGATAGAGAACCAGATAAACCAACGAGAAAATGACAGTGAAAACAAACAACCAACTCCACCACTTGGGCATCGGGTTGTTGTATTCCTCAAGGGTTTCATCCCAGACGTGACCCATGGTCTTGCCGGGTGTAAAAGTAGCCTTGCCTTGCATGTAGAGAAGGAGCGCACAGGCGAGGATGCTCACCAATACGATCACAATGACGTAAATGTTCCAAAAACCGCTAACGAAATCACTCATTTGCTTTCCTTTGTTCAGCGAGGATGCATCGTTCGAGACGCCGCATCCTGACCATCGTGCTCCGCGAATGGCAAGTTGGCAGCCTCTTCAAAACCCTTCTTGCTGCTCTTGCCATAAGCCCACCACACGATCGCCAGGAAGCAGAGCAACCCGACAACCGTAACGATGGAACGCAGATCGTTGATGTCCATGGCTATTACTTGACGTTCTTCAGCGCCGTACCCATGCCCTGCAAGTACGCAATCAGAACATCCATTTCAGTCTTGTCGCCAATGGCGGCCTTGGCACCCTTGATTTCCTCATCGGAGTATGTCGGAATACCGCGGGCATTTGCGTAGCCACGCATCAACTCCATCTTGGCAACGACATCAGCACCAACGGTATCTTTGGCTTTCTTATCTGCCAGGAAAGCAAATGCCGGCATATTGGACTCGGGGACCACGTCACGTGGATTCATCAGGTGGGCACGCTGCCACTCATCAGAGTAACGACCGCCAACACGATGAATATCCGGACCTGTACGCTTGGAACCCCACTGAAACGGATGATCGTAAACAAACTCACCAGCGACTGAATAATGACCATAGCGTTCAGTTTCTGCGCGGAACGGACGGATCATCTGCGAGTGACAGAGGTAACAACCTTCCCGAACGTAAACATCACGACCGACCAGCCGGACCGCGTCGTAGGGCTTGGTGCCCTCGACCGGCGCCGTCGTCGATTTTTGGAAGAAGAGCGGAACGATTTCCAGCAGGCCGCCGATACTGACCACCAACAAGGTCAGAACAATAAGGAGCCCTACGCTCTTCTCAATTTGCTCGTGTTTCAACATTAGTATTCCCCCTAATCAGGCGTGATGAGCGGCCGGAACGACGACAGGCGCATCCTGAGTTTTACCGCCTGCCATGGTCTTGAACATGTTGTAGGCCATGATAAGCATGCCGGTCAGGAACAAAACACCACCCAGCCAACGGATTGCCCAGAACGGATAGGAACCCTTGACGGACTCGACGAAGCTGTAGGCAAGCGTACCGTCAGCATTTACAGCACGCCACATCAAGCCCTGCATCACACCGGAAATCCAGGTAGAGGCGATGTAAAGCACGGTACCAATGGTCGCGATCCAGAAATGGGTCGTCATGAGCTTGGTGCTATACATTTCTGACTTGCCAAAGAGCTTCGGCAGCAAATAGTAGATGGAACCAATGGAAACCATGGCAACCCAGCCAAGCGCACCAGAGTGAACATGACCAACGGTCCAGTCCGTGTAGTGCGAAAGCGCATTCACCGTCTTGATCGCCATCATCGGACCTTCAAAAGTAGACATGCCGTAGAAGGACAGTGAGGTGATCAGGAACTTCAGGATAGGATCGTCGCGTAGCTTATGCCAGGCGCCGGAAAGCGTCATGATGCCATTGATCATGCCGCCCCAGGACGGAGCTAGCAGAATCAGGGAGAAGACCATACCCACCGACTGCGTCCAGTCCGGCAACGCGGTGTAGTGCAGGTGGTGCGGACCCGCCCACATGTACGTGAAGATCAGCGCCCAAAAGTGAACCACTGACAAACGGTAGGAATAAACGGGACGACCAGCCTGCTTCGGCACGAAGTAATACATCATGCCCAAGAACCCGGCAGTCAGGAAGAAACCTACAGCATTGTGGCCATACCACCACTGAATCATCGCATCCTGCACACCCGAATATACCGAATATGACTTGGTCAGCGTGACTGGCACAGCAGCGCTGTTAACAAGATGTAACAGCGCAACAGCAATGATGAACGCGCCAAAGAACCAGTTCGCGACGTAAATGTGCGAAACGGTACGCTTGGCAATCGTGCCGAAGAACACCAGCGCATAGGAAACCCAGACCAGCGTGATCAGGATATCGATCGGCCACTCTAGTTCGGCATACTCCTTGCTCTGGGTAATACCCAGAGGCAAAGTGATCGCCGCCAGCAGAATGACGATTTGCCAACCCCAGAAAGTGAACGGAACCAGTGGGCCACCCCAAAGGCGCGCATGGCTTGTGCGCTGAACGCACCAGTAAGACGTTGCAAACAAGGCGCAGCCACCGAACGCGAAAATAACCGCGTTGGTATGCAACGGGCGCAGACGGCCAAAGTGCAGGAAGCCCATATTGAGCTCCGGCCAGACCAACTGCGCAGCAACGATGACACCGACCAACATGCCAACAATGCCCCAGATGACAGTCATGACGGCGAATTGCCGTACAACCTTATCGTTATATGTGGTTTGCGTTCCAGACATGAACCCACCTCTCGTAAATAAAAAACGGAATGCCCACCTCCCTGAACCCAAGGGGACACATAGAAAGCGATAGTATTCTAGTCTAGCAAGTGCGTTTTGACCTAGATCAACCCACGTATTATCTAGGACCAATAGTCCGAACTATCTAGGTCAGTTGCCACACCCAATAACCCGGCGCAGATCGTGGACAAAAAAAGGGTGCGTCGTAACGCACCCCAACCCCAACAGAGAATTGCTGTGAAGCATCGGCTCCACGATGAATTCATTCTGCCGGCCAGGTGAGTACCTCACCTTGACACAGGTCAACCATTCTCCGGTTTTTCGGTCTCGACGGCCTTATCTGCTTTTTTCGGATGATCGTCGTCCATCAGCACGCGAAAGCCTGGTCCCTCGAGGTCATCGAACTGCCCACTTCGCACCGACCACCAGAAAGCCAGAGCGATACCGAAAACCAGGATGACCGATACCGGGATGAGGAGATATACACTTTCCATCAGTCAGTCTCCACGCGCTGAATCCGCAGTGAGTTGAGGACAACCAGCAACGAACTGGCCGACATGCCGATGCCTGCGATCCATGGGGTCACGTAGCCTGCGATCGCCAGCGGTAGCGCGACAAAATTGTATGCGAACGACCACCAAAGGTTCTGGCGGATTATTTTGAGGGTTTTTCTAGCCCGCCGAAGGCCATGGCGCAGATGATCGAGATTCTCTGACAGCAGTATGAAATCAGACTGCGTCCTTGCCAGTTGCGCGCCCCCGCCCATTGCGACCGATACTTGCGCCTGAGCGAGTACCGGCGCATCGTTGACGCCATCGCCCAGCATGGCGACTACTGCACCTTCAGCCTGCAACCCGACAACAGCGTCGTGTTTACCTTGCGGCGTCACGCCCGCCCGGATATCGGTGATACCGAGCTGCCCCGCAACACGGTGCGCGACCGCTGGTGCATCGCCAGTCAACAGCATGACTTTCTTTCCTGCAGCGCAAAGTTCGGAGATCAGCGCCGAAGACTCTTGGCGCACTTCGTCTCCAATCCGAAACAAGGCGAGGCAATCGCTCTCGTCTGCAAGAACGACGACCGTGTCGCCGCTCTCCAGCCAATCGGATGCCGCCTCCGGCAACTTGGCCGCACTCAGCGCCAACGCGTAATCCGGGCGACCTATGCGGCAACGGCGGCCATCGACAATTGCTTCGATACCCTGTCCGGGCTCACTCATAACGGAAGACGCCTCGGGCATATATTCGCCAGCAGCCTTACGTAGAGCAGACGCCACCGGGTGCTCTGAGGCGCGCTCAAGGGCTGCAGCCATGGCAAGGCAAGTCTCTCTGTTCGCTTTACCCGCCAGGAAGACGTCGACCAGATGCATGCGCCCGGTGGTAAGGGTGCCGGTTTTATCAAATACAAAATGCGTGGCTCGCGCCAGCGTTTCAATGGCATGTCCTCGCGTGACCAGCAAACCGTCCTTGGCCAACGCTCCGGCCGAAACGGTCAGAGCGATCGGCGTTGCCAGCGAAAGCGCGCAAGGGCAGGTTACAACGAGGACCGATACCGTAATCCAAAGCGCCTTGGCAGGATCGACGAAGTACCAGCCCACCGCGACTAAAATTGCCACCGCCAATAGCGCGGAGACGAAGTAGCTGGCGATGCGATCAGCCAACACAACGATTTTTGGCTTTTCTGCCGCCGCCCGCTCCATCAACTGAATGATGGCAGACAGACGCGTTCCCTCACCAACTTGTTCGACCTGTACAACCAGCGGACTTTCGGCATTGATCGAGCCACCGGTCACCGCCTCGCCAGGCGATTTCGGTACCGGCCTGCTTTCGCCTGTCAGCAGAGCTTCATTTGCACAACTGACGCCTTCGATGACCCGACCGTCGGCAGGCACGATATCTCCAGCCCGCACCATAACGTAGTCGCCTTGACGAAGATCGGCAACGACGCATTGCTCGGTGCTGCGGTCGACCGGAAATTTGGGCATTTTTTGTGCAAATGCCGGGAGCAGTCTAGCCAGAGCCTCGGTGACGCTGACCGCTTTCTGCCGTGCCGTCATCTCCAGATAGCGTCCCCCGAGGAGGAAGAAGATGAACATGGTGACCGAATCGAAATACACCTCGCCGGCCTGCACAAAGGTCGCCCAGCAACTGGCGATGAAGGCAGCTCCGACACCCAGCGCCACCGGCACATCCATGCCGACGCGGCGTAGCTTGATATCGCGCCACGCGTTACGAAAGAACGGGGCAGAGGAATAGAAAATGACCGGCATAGTCAGCAACAGACTGGCCCAGCGCATCAGGCTTTCGATGTCTGGTGCCATGTCACCGTCGGAAATATAGACCGGGTAGGCATACATCATCACCTGCATCATGCCGAACCCCGCCACCCACAGGCGCCACATCGCATCGCGTCGCTCTTTTCGCGATATCTCCTCGTTTTTGGCCGCGTCGTAGGGGTAGGCGCGATAGCCGATTGCCGCTATCGCACCGAGGATATCCGAGAGCTTGATGCGTGTTTCATCCCAGCGGACGCGCGCCCGTCGGGTCGTGTAGTTGATATTGACAGCCGTGACACCGGCCAAGCGGCCGACATGCTGCTCATTCAGCCAGATGCATGCGGAACACGTAATACCCTCGAGCAGTAGCGACGCTTCCCGCTCGTTCTGCCCAAGTTCCTTGACGAAACTTTTCTGGAAGTCGGCGTGGTCATACATGACCAGTTGCTCAAGAATAGCCGGCATGGCCTCACGGGGCGACTCGGGCATGGCGTCGCGACTTCGGTAATAGTCGGCCAACCCGTTATCGACGATCGACTGGGCCACAGCCTGACAGCCAAAGCAGCACATCGCCCGCGACTCGCTACCAATTTTCACCGACAAGTTGACGTCATCGGGAATAGGCAAACCACAGTGATAGCAGGGAGCGGAAGGCATCAAGTAAAAAGGCACCGAAGTGCCTTTTGGGTCAAGGACGGAGCCGAAGTATAGTTTATTTGACGCCCATCCGGATCGCGCCATCCAGACGGATAACTTCACCGTTCAGGTAGGCATTTTCAGCAATGTGCCTGACCAGCGCGGCGTACTCTGCCGGTTTGCCCATGCGCGTCGGGAACGGCACCATTTTGTTTAGCGAGTCCTGAACTTCGGGTGGCATGCCCAGCAGCATCGGCGTTTCCATGATGCCCGGTGCGATCGTCACGCAGCGAATGCCGCTACGCGCCAGTTCGCGTGCAACAGGCAAAGTCAGGGCAACGATGCCACCCTTTGAGGCCGCATAGGCCGCCTGACCGAGCTGGCCCTCATAGGCGGCAACGGAAGCGGTATTGACGATCACACCCCGCTCGCCACCGGCATCCGGCTCGTGTTTCATCATCGCATCCGCCGCCAGGCGAATCATGTTGAATGTGCCGACCAAATTGATGTTGATGACCTTGGCAAAGCTCTCCAGCCGATGCGGACCTTCTTTGCCAAGCACCTTCTCGGCAGGCGCCACCCCGGCACAGTTAACCAAGCCATGCAGTGCTCCGAACGTCGAAATTGCCGTATTTATGGCGTTGACCGCAGAAGCCTCATTCGCCACGTCGGTTTCGACAAACCGGGTGTTTGTACCCAGATCTGCCGCCATCTTCTCCCCGGCTTGGCGGTTCAGGTCAACCAGCACAACTTTAGCCCCAGCCGCCACCAAAGCACTCGCCGTTGCAGCCCCCAAACCGGAACCCGCCCCGGTAACCAGAAACACCATGTTTTCGATCTGCATTGCCACTCTCTCCTGAATAGTTATGTTATTTCCAGACGGTACCGTATGGAAAGGAAGCACATATTACTCCTTGAATGCACAATCGAAAATGCCCTTACAACGGACAGATCTTGAGCCTGGATGTTATGATAAGCAGATACGCCCACCAACCATGGCTACCCGATCATGTCCGAGCAAGCCACCCCGCCCAGATTCAGCCCAACCGTACTCGTCATCGATCCGTCAGCAAGCAATCGGGCTTTGATCTGCGAGTGTCTCGGCCAGTTACCGGAAGTCAGAACAATGGCCACCGGCGACGGAAGCCAGGCGCTGAAAATGATTCAAGAAACCTGGCCCAGCCTGGTTCTACTCGATACCACGCTGCAGGACACCGACGGCATTGAGCTGACCCGAAGAATTCGCGCTTGGGAAAAATCCGGAACTGGCACAGGCATTTCGCCGTGGACGCCCATCGTATTCCTGTCATCAGTTACCGATGAAGACACCCTCGCAAAGGGCATTCTGGCCGGTGGCGACGACTTTCTGTGCAAGCCGGTTTCGGAGGTCGTTCTCCTGGCCAAGGTGCGAGCGATGTTGCGCATATCAACCCGGCAACAGGAAATCTGTGAAGTTCATCGGCAGCTAAAGGAAATCGCCAGTCTGGACAGCCTGACCGGCATCCCCAATCGGCGCCATTTCGACGACACGCTTTCAATTGAATGGAAACGCTGTATCCGCAACGAAACACCGCTCAGCGTCATCCTGAGCGACGTGGATTTTTTCAAACAATTCAATGACATATATGGACACCAAGCAGGCGACTCCTGCCTGAAGGCCGTGGCCAGTTCGCTCAGTGAATCGCTCTTTCGCGTCGAAGATACAGTCGCCCGCTACGGCGGAGAGGAGTTCATCGCCATCCTGCCGGGAACAGATGCCAATGGTGCCTACGCTGTCGCCGAGCGCATGCGCCAATCGGCGATAGACCTTTGCATCCCCCACGAGCGTGGCATCGATGGCCGCGTATCGTGTAGTTTCGGTGTCGCAAGCACGCACCCAAGCCCCGACTCGGCGCCTCAGCAATTGGTAAAAACAGCGGACAACGGCCTTTACACTGCCAAAAACGCAGGTCGCAACCGAGTCATTGTCAAGCTTGAATAATCGCAACGCCGAAAATGAAAAAGCCCACGCGAGGTGGGCTGAATCAAGATGGTGCCGCTTGCCGGAATCGAACTGGCGACCTTTTCATTACGAATGAACTGCTCTACCGACTGAGCTAAAGCGGCAAACCAAGGCCGCGAATTCTACAGCAGCTGAACTGTGCGGGCAACAAGGAGCATTCGAAATCACTTTCCCGACCGGCAACGATATCCATTGCGTATTAAGGCTTCCTTGTTGCACGGCGTAGAATCACGGGTTTTAAGAAACGCCAACATCGAATGAATCTGCTCCGCGCGCTGGCCACGGTCAGCGGCATGACCCTCCTCTCAAGAGTTCTCGGATTTGCACGGGACTTTGTCATCGCCCGCACCTTCGGCGCCGGAATGGCCACCGATGCTTTCTTTGTCGCATTCAAGCTGCCCAACCTGTTACGCAGAATGTTTGCGGAGGGCGCTTTTTCGCAGGCCTTCGTACCCATCCTTGGCGAATACAAAAACAAGGGCAGCGAAGAAGACACCCGGACACTCGTCGACCACGTTGCCAGCCTGCTTTCGATGGCTTTATTCGCTGTAACGGCAATTGGTATTGCCGCTGCACCGATACTGGTCTGGGTATCCGCGCCGGGGTTCACAGCTGATGCCGAAAAGTTCGAACTCACCGTGGCGCTCACCCGCATCACCTTCCCCTACATTTTCTTCATGTCCCTGGTGGCGCTATCCGGCGGGATTCTCAACAGTTGGAGTCGCTTTGCACTACCCGCTTTTACGCCAGTCCTCCTCAACCTGGCGTTCATAGGCATGGCGCTGTTTGCTGCTCCGTATTTCGACCCACCTGTCCTGGTTCTGGGCTGGGCAGTTTTTCTCGGGGGCTTGCTGCAACTTGCCATCCAGATTCCGGCGCTGAAAAAAATCGCCATGTTGCCCCGCCCCTCACTGAACTGGCGTGCTGCATGGGCGAACCCCGGCGTTCGCCGGATTTCCACGTTGATGGCGCCGGCCATGATCGGCGTTTCGGTTTCACAGATCAGCCTGCTGATCAACACCATTTTTGCGTCCTTCCTGAAGTCAGGCAGCGTTTCCTGGCTTTATTACGCTGACCGTCTCATGGAATTCCCGTCCGGCCTGCTCGGTGCTGCACTGGGAACCATTCTTTTACCCTCGCTCTCGCGGTACCACGCCAGCAACAACCCCATAGAATATTCTCGACTGCTCGACTGGGGCTTGCGCCTCACCCTTTTGCTAGCAGCCCCAGCCGCCCTTGCGCTCGCCATCCTTGCTGTGCCGCTGATCTCCGCATTGTTCTTTCATGGCGCCTTCTCGGCAGATGACGTCTTCCGCACCCGGGAGGCCCTGGTCGCCTACACCGTCGGCTTGACCGGCATGATCCTGGTCAAGGTGCTAGCCCCCGGCTTCTATGCCCGCCAGAACATCCGGACGCCGGTGCGTATTGCATTGATCTCGCTGGCAGCCACGCAACTAATGAACCTCGCCTTCGTCGGATGGCTTGACCATGCAGGTCTGGCGTTGTCGATCGGCCTGGCAGCCTGCCTGAACGCCCTCATGCTCTATCGCGGCTTGCGTCGACTGGAAATTTACCAACCTCAGACAGGCTGGCCGGCATTCAGCGCCAAGCTCTTGCTGGCGCTGATCATCATGGGCGCTGTCCTGTGGTTCGGCATGGGCATCGAAAAAAGCTGGTTGCAAAGGAGCTTTGTCGACCGGACAATCCATCTGTCGTGGCTGGTGCCGCTTGGCGCGGCCAGCTATTTCGCCACACTATGGATTCTTGGCTTCCGCCTGAAAGACTTCAAACGCCGGGCGGCCTAATCAGCGAGGTAAATATGAAACTGACCAGCAACAGCTTTTCGGATGGACAAACAATCCCCGGGGACTATTCCTTTTGCATACCCGATCCAGCTCATCACGTCTGCCTCGGAAAAAACCTGAATCCCCATCTGACGTGGAGCGAAGCTCCTGCAGCCACGAAATCCTTCGTCATCATCTGCCACGATCCGGACGTCCCCAGCAAAGGTGACGACGTCAATCAGGAGGGCAGGACAGTCCCAGCAACCCTGCCGCGCGTCGATTTCTTCCACTGGGTTCTGGTCGACTTGCCGGCAACGATCTCCGAAATCAATGAGTCCGAGTTCAGCAGCAAGGTGACCCCGCGCGGCAAGCCGGGCCCGCAGGCTGCACAAGGCAGCCGTCAGGGAATCAACAACTACACCGACTGGTTTGCCGGCGACAACGACATGAGGGGCGACTACTACGGCTACGATGGCCCCTGCCCTCCGTGGAACGACGAAATCATCCATCACTACGTCTTCACGGTTTACGCCCTGGACTTGGACAGGCTGTCGCTCGAAGGCAAATTTGGTGGCCCTGAAGTCCGTGCTGCAATGCAGGGGCACATACTGGCTGAAGCCAGTCTGACCGGAACCTATACGCTGAATTCCGCCCTCCTGACCTGACCGCGTTCCCGTTAATGCCAAAGGCCATGCATCTGCATGGCCTTTGTCTTTTATGGAGCCCCGACCAGAAATCCGCTCGGGCCATCCGGCTCTGCCTTACTTGATCAATCCCTTGCAAATACCCACCGAATTGCCACTACACGGGATCAAGGTCTCGCGGTTGATCAGCCACTTGCAAACTGCGTTCTTCTTTGCCGCAACGGCCGCCACCCGCTGCTTTCTTTGGCGATTCGAAACAAGGGATCGACCGCTCACTTCCTGGGAAGCGGCCCGAATCACCCTCGTTTCAACGCCTCCAGCTTGCGATACAGCGTACGCTGGCTGACCCCCAGTTTTGCTGCCAATTCGCCGATATCCGTCCCACTTTGATTTTTCACCCAACTCAGGTAGCGCAGTTCCAGCGTGTTCAGATCAACGACCCGACCAATCTGGAACACGTCCTCGTTCCCCAAATACGCAGGTGGCAGGTCGGCAGCCATTTCGTCGAGATGCCCCAATTCAATCTCTTCGCCGTCTGCGAGCAAGGAAGCGCGCTCAATCAGATTTCGCAACTCCCGGATATTGCCGCTGTAACGACGACTACTCAGCCAACCCAGCGCTTCAGGGGTAAATTTCCGCCCGGACTCCCGGTCGACACGCTCAAGCAGTGAAACTGCCAGCAATGGGATGTCGCTCGAGCGTTCGTGCAAGGCAGGCATGTGTACCGGGAAGGTATTGATCCGAAAATAGAGGTCGCGCCGAAAAGTCTCGGCCTGCACCATGGCGCGAAGGTCGCGATGCGTTGCCGCGACAAGGCGAAAATCTGCCGGCAGCCAATCCAGCCCTCCCACCCGACGGTAGGTTCCGGTTTCCAGCAGGCGCAAGAGCTTGACCTGGAGAACCAGCGGCAACTCGCCAATTTCGTCGAGGAACAGCGTTCCACCCGACGCCGCTTCGACCAGCCCCTGCTTGCGGTGGGTAGCGCCGGTAAAGGCGCCTTTCTCGTAACCGAAGAGCTCGCTTTCGAACAGCGTTTCAGTCATCCCCGCGCAGTCGACCGCAACAAATGGCCCCTCCGAGCGCGCACTGGCTTCGTGGATGGCACGGGCAACCAACTCCTTGCCGGTTCCTGTTTCACCGAGAAGCAGCACGGACGCATTCGCGTTGGCGACACGCAGTATCTTCTCCAGCATTCCGACAAAAGCCGGCGACCGCCCTACCAGCCCCTGCGCCGCCGGGCGGCTGCTGGCCTGACGGACGATACGCATGGTCTCGACAAAGTAGACCACCCTACCGTTCTCGTCGCGAATGGGCGTCGTTTCCACAGCCACATGCTCCTCACCACGCGGGGTGTGATGCAGATGGAGCACGCGCTGCGGCGTCCCCGATTTCTGGCTTTGCCTGAGCGGACACGACTCACCTGCCTGATCGCAGGGCACGTCGAAATGGTGAGAGACCTCATAACACATCCGCCCCGCAATCTGCCGGCCACCCCCAAAATCCCGGACATAAGCTGCATTGGCCGCCAGAATCCGGTAATCCGCGTTCATCACAATCCGCGGTTCGGGCAAGCCGTCCAAAAAGGAAATCAATTCACTCAACGAATGTTCGCCCATGCCACCCCCGTCAATTTCGACAACCATCTCCGCCAATTTTGGCACAATTTGCCAACAAGGGGCCAGATGAAGTATATAAGCAAATGATTTTTAAGAAAATTAACTCCACCATCGATCTGGCACGCATCTTGATATCAATAACTCTGGAAACCGGCAGTACTCTGGCCCCCCCACAAATTCGACACAATCGAATGGATAGTGACCTTGGTAGCGACGAGACTGACTGCGACTATTCCCCTCGCCCCGCAGGCTTGCTTTGCGCAGTTGCCTGTCGTCATCGGTAGCGCCGGTTTCCAACCCATTCTTTCTTCTTCACGAAAGCGTCAATGAATCAGCCTCCGGAAAAAACAGAAGGACCCACAACGGCCAAGGTTTCGTTCTACGAAAAACACAAAGTCATATACGCCAAACGTGCTCGTGGCTATTTCGACAACTGGCGGGTTGCCTTGGTCGTATTCACTCAGCTGCTGTTTTACGGCGGCCTGTGGCTTACCTGGAACGACCGGCAGGCGATTCTTCTGCACCTCGTCGAACGCAAGTTCTACATTTTCGGAGTGGTATTCTGGCCGCAGGACGTTATTTACCTCGCGGCTTTGCTGATCGTTTCCGCCTACGCGCTGTTTCTCGTGACCGCCGTTGCCGGGCGACTATTTTGCGGCTACGCCTGCCCGCAGACGGTTTACACGCAGATATTCATGTGGATCGAGAACTGGGTCGAGGGCGACCGCAACGCCCGACTCAAGCTCGACAAGGCGCCGATGGATGCGCGCAAGTTCCGCATCAAGGCAACCAAGCACCTGCTCTGGGGCATCGTCGGCCTGTGGACGGGCTTTACGCTGGTCGGCTACTTCACCCCGGTCAAGGAACTGATCAACAACGTCCTCACCGGCCAGCTTGGCCCCTGGGAAACCTTCTGGATCTTCTTCTACGGCGGCTTCACGATCCTCATGGCCGGCTTCATGCGGGAGCAGGTGTGCAAGCACATGTGCCCGTATGCCCGCTTCCAGAGCGTGATGTTCGACCCGGACACGATGATCATCACCTACGACGAGGAACGCGGCGAACCGCGCGGGGCACGCAAGAAAAATCTCGATCCGAACGCGTCGAAGCTCGGCGACTGCGTCGATTGCAACCAGTGCGTGATTGTCTGCCCGACCGGCATCGACATCCGCAAGGGCCTGCAATACGAGTGCATCGGCTGTGCCGCCTGTATCGACGTCTGCGATCAGGTCATGGACAAGGTTGGTCTGCCACGCGGGCTGGTCCGCTACTCGACTGAAAACGCCATGGCACAGCATATGGGCAAAAAGGAAATCCTTGCCCACATCGTTCGCCCACGCATCCTGCTCTACACGGCCATTCTGCTTCTCATCACCGGACTGTCTGCCTGGTTCCTGATGTCCCGGATTCCGCTCAAGGTCGACATCATCCGTGACCGTTCAACGCTGGCCCGCGAAGCCGATGATGGCAGGATCGAGAACGTCTACATGCTGCAGATCATGAATACGGAAGAACAGGCGCACCGCTACAGAGTCACGGTCGACGGCCTGCCCGGTGCAGAAATCACCGGCGACGTTGAAGTCGACGTCCCGCCGGCCACGCTGCAATCGTTCAACACGGTCGTCGCAGTGCCGCCCGATGCCGGCAAAACCGGTTCGAACCAGATTCACTTCGAGATCGTCGCGGTGGACAATCCCGACATCAAGGTTCGCGAAAAAGCCGCTTTCCTGCTGCCCCGGTAAATCCTCGGGTAGATTCGGAGCGAAGCGGGAGCATGTCTCCCGCTTTTTTTCGTCTGCCCGTTACCGAAACGCGCGATCAAGAAACGCGCTGAGCAAGCCAACCTGCTCCGCCATGTCCCCGTAGTCGTCATGACTGCCTGGCACCAGCAGCAGTTCGACTGCGTCGCTCGTCCTTGCCGCGAAGATCTGCCGGGCCTCCTCGACAGGAACCATATCATCCTCCAGGCCATGCACGATCAACACCGGGCAGCGAAGCTGCGCAATCGTGTTGCACGGCGCGATGGCATCAAAACGATGGCCGATCACCCACTGCACATAGGCCAGGATGTACGCGCCAAGCGGCCAGAATGGGATGTTTTTGCTCGCCAGCCAGCGTCGCATCATGGCTGCCGGATGGGCAAAGGCGGCCAGGCTGATGACGGCACGGATGGTGGACTGACGCGACGCGGCGAGCAGCGCTGCCCCAGCCCCGACCGAATGCCCGATCACGCCGAGCGCCGACGGATCGACCTCCTGCTGCTTCGCCAGCCAATCCAGCGCGGCTTCAATATCCTCGGCAAAGCGCGGCAGCGACGCGAAGCTGTCGCCGTCGCTCAAACCATGGCAACGAGCATCGACGAACAACAACGAATACCCGGCGGCGTGAAGTGGGGCTGCCAAGGGCAGCATCATCCCTGCGTTGCCTCCCCAGCCGTGCATGATGACCAGGGCGGGCCGCCCCTGACCGGCCGGAATGAACCAGCCATGGAGGTTTTTGCCACTGGCCGTCGGCACGGATGCTTCCTGCCATGGCAAGCCATCCGGGCGCTCAGTCTCGCGGATTCGGGGTGCCGCCAGGCCACGCCGAATGAAATGATTCAGGGCGCCAACACCGCCAGCGAGCAGGGCGCCGCCAAGCAGCCAGGCAGCGCCAGCACTCATGGGTGCGGCTGGAAAATTGCCCCGCTAGTCACGCCGCGCACTGTCCGGTAGAGCGTGATTACCCAGAAAACGCAGAGCAGCAGCCAAGCCGCGACCCCGATCCCGAAGGTACTGCTCCACCCCAGAACCTGTGTCAGCCGCAGGCTTTCGGCAACGAAGGCACCTATCGGGAAGGTGAATCCCCACCACGACAAGGCAAAAGGCAATTGCCCCGCCTGCCGCGCCGCCAGCGTCAGCAGGCTGGACATGACCAGCCACCAGACCCCAAAACCCCAGACAAGCAGCATCAGCACCGTGGCCACCTCGCGGGCAGCTTGATACGGCAACTGCTCGACCACGTTCATGAGGCTGACCGGAATGACCCCGATCGGTGCCAGATGAATCCACACAGTCGGCGTCAGAATGCCCTGCGCCGGCTTATGCAGATAGTGGCGGTGCAAGGTCAGCCCGAGCAGCCCCAGATACATCATGCTGCCCGCCCCCAGACCGATGATGTTGATGGTGAGCGCCCACTCGCGCAGCGCGCCATCCATGTGAGCGAGCAGCGGGCCGCCAGCCAGCGGCATGACGACGAGGCCGACCGCCGGGATGAACTTGGCCGGCGTGACATGCTCAAGCCCGACCACTTCGCCACGAAAGACAAGGAAAAGCACGGCGAAACTGAACGCGAAATGCAGGAGCACGCCCAACCACCACAGCGTGATCGCCACCTCGACGCAGGGCGAAAAGACCAGCCATTGCGCCGCCAGCACAAGAAGTGCAATCGAGAAGGTCGGATAGAAACTGGCCTGAATCGGGTGCTTCAATGTCTGAATCGCTGCCGGCCGGAACCGCAGCCAGCGGGTCAACCAAGGCACTGCGAGCACGACAAACAGTGCGCTGTTGAACCAGTGGAGCGCCTCCGCCACAGCAGCCAGCAGAGGCCAGCGCAAGCCAAGGCTGCGTGTCGTCATGGCCAGCACGCCGGTACCCATCACGGCAGCGAACCAGCCAGGCGCAAAGCTGCGGGAAATGTCGGAGAAGGATGGGTAAGCCATGGCGTCGTTTCGAGAGAATCAGAATTTGCTTATTTTAGCCGGTTGACCGCAGCAACGGCCGGCGGCGGCGATATACTGGCCACAAACAACCTATAACGAATCGGAGACCGGGCCACAACAAGGGCCCTGCGCCTATGGACACCTTGTTCCTGCTCGCCGTCGCCACCGTTCTCATCGTTCTGGTGTTCGATTACACCAACGGCTTTCATGATGCAGCCAACATCGTCGCCACCGTCATCGCCTCGCGCGCGATGACGCCCGCGCAGGCGGTGCTCATCGTCGGCACCTTCGAGTTTCTGGGGCCACTGCTCGGCGGTACGGCCGTTGCCAATACCATCGGCAAATTTGTAGCGCTCGACGGTGTGGCGCCGATATTGTCGCTATCAATTTTGCTTTGTGGGCTGATTGGCGCCATCGCCTGGAACCTCGGCACCTGGTATTTCGGCATTCCGTCGTCGTCTTCACACGCACTGGTTGGCGGGCTGGTCGGCGCCGTTGTGGTCGCCGTCGGCCCCGACCATGTCGCCTGGGGCTTTGGCGAACTGGCCGAGGGGAGGCTGACGGGCATCGTCAAGGTGCTCGCCGCGCTGGTGCTATCGCCGCTCATCGGTTTCTGGGTCGGTTTCCTGATCCACCGCCTGCTCAGCGCCTTGCTGGTCGCGGCCAATCCCGCGGCCAATGCCCGACTGCGCGGGATGCAGTACGTCACCGCCGCCGGCCTGGCCTTCTCGCACGGCGCCAACGATGCGCAAAAAAGCATGGGCATCCTGACCCTCGTGCTGCTGCTCGGCGGCTTCATCCCGACTTTCGAGGTACCGTTCTGGGTCATGCTTGCCTGCGCCACGGCGATGACGCTGGGCATCCTGTCGGGTGGCTGGCGCATCGTCCGCACCCTCGGTTTCGCCATCTACCGCGTCCGCCCCGTCCATGCACTCGGTTCGCAACTGACCTCGGCCGGCGTCATCATGGCTGCCTCGATCGCCGGCGCCCCCGTTTCGACCACCCACGTCGTCGCCACATCGATCATGGGCATCGGCGCCTCGGAGCGCCCGCGCGCCGTGCGCTGGGCCAAAGCCAAGGATATCGCCATGACCTGGCTGATCACCATTCCGGGCGCCGCCCTTATTGCCATTCAGGCCTATGCGCTGGTTCATCTTTTTCTCGGAGGCACGCCATGAGCGAAGACATCAAGCCAACCATCTTCCGCCGCCTGTTCGAGCGTGTTTTTCCAACAATGCCGGACTTTTTCGGATTGCTTGCCGAGCAGTGCCAACACGTCGGGATCACTACCGGACGGCTCGTCGAGTTCATGGAAACCGGCGACCAGAGCGTCGGCCAGCTCATCCGCGAGGACGAGCACGAAGCCGACCGCGTCAAGATCCACAACCTGCACACGCTCAACGAAGCCTTTTCGACACCGATCGACCGCGAAGACCTCTACCGCGCCATCATCGACCTCGACGAAGTCGTCAATTACTGCAAGACCACGGTCAGCGAAATGGAAGTACTCGCTTTGTCTCCCGACAAGCATTGTCTCGAAATGGCCATGCACATCAAGCTCGGTGCCGACGCGCTGGCACAAGGCTTCGGGCGACTGGCCAAGGAGCCGAAGGCTGCCGCCGCCGACGCCGATGCCGCCCGCAAGGCCGAACGCCGCGTCGAAAAGAACTACCGCCGGGCCATTGCCGAACTCTTCGTTGGCGACGACTACATCCATATGTTCAAGCGGCGCGAAATCTACCGCCACCTGTCCAATGCCGCCGACCGCATGGCCAATTGCGCCAACACGTTGCACGACATCGTGGTCAAGATGTCGTGAGCCCCGGAAACAAGCCAGGAACATGATGAAAACACTGTCACGCCGGCTGCTCGCGCTCCTCGGCTGGACGCTGGTCGAGCCGCTGGAACGCCCGGCCAAGGCCGTCCTCGTCGGCTACCCGCACACCTCCAACTGGGATGGCGTTTACGCCCTGCTCGTCAAACTGGCGCTCGGCCTCGATGCGCGCTGGGTGGGCAAGGACACCCTGTTCCGCAGGCCGATCGGCGGCATCATGCGGCGACTCGGCGGCATCCCCATCGACCGTAGCGCCCCACATGGTTTCGTTGCGCAAATGGCCGCCGAATTCGCCAGCCGGCCGGATTTCCTGCTCGTCATCGCACCGGAGGGTACGCGCAGCCTGACCAAGGGCTGGAAAAGCGGTTTCTACCGCATTGCGCTCGCCGCCAAGGTGCCGGTTGCACTGGCCTTCGTCGATTACGAACGACGCGAAGCCGGCATCCTCACCTACCTGACGCTGACCGGAGATCCGGCCAGCGACATTGCCACCATCGCCGCGCATTACGAAGGTCGGCAGGGCAAACACCCGGAACTTGCCTCGCCGATTCGCTGGCTGGATTAAGCCCGGCGCATCAACCACCAGCCGTCGCTCCCGCACATGCGGGAGCCGGGCACACCTTGGACATCCGGCGTGACGGAACACCATTGGTGTGGACCGTCGCCACGCGATAGACCTTGTCGGATGATCTGCTTGCCGCGCCGTACAAAATTTAACGCAATACCGGGTTGACCGCAGGCAATGCGCGGCGCATATTTCTGCCCCGGCACGGAACCCCTTGCCGGAAATAGCCTCGAGGAATCCCCCCAGCAATGGGTGATGAAAACTACGCTGTACTGACTGATGATACGAACTGACCGCGCGCGGAATGGCCTTCGCGAACGCCGCGCCTGCTGCGATCGGCGCGAGGAAGAACTCGGGCCACCACTTGGCTGGAAGGAACGCCGGCGGCGACCCGAACGGCGCATTCCCTGCATTGTGGAACACGACATTTCAGCGGATGAATGGGAACACTATTTCGGCGGGCCAAAACGCGCGGAGCACGACGCCGAAGGAAACGGCTAGCGCCGACCTAGCCGGCGACCAGTTCGATGGTTTCGCCGGCAAACGAAACAACCTGTCCCGGTTTCATTTTTGCCCGTTTTCGCGTGTCGACCGTGGAATCGACTTTCACCCGCCCTTCGGCGATGGCGGCATGGGCTGCGCCGCCCGATTCACAAAGGCCGGTAGCCTTGAGCAACTGGTCGAGTTGAATGTAGTCGCCGCGAATGGCAAAGGTGATGCTCACGATGTTTCCGATCCGTTGTAGCCTCCCCGGCGGATATCGGCGGGTAGTGAGGCAGGTGATTGATTTGGCTACGCAGCCAAGTGACGATGATATCGACAAAGCCTGTCGATGCCCAAACAGTCGGCGGCCCGCCTTCGCTTATTTGTAGAACGTGCCGCCGGCCACCCGATAGCTGAGCACCTCACCATCGCACAAGTTGGCACTGGCCGACTTGCCGACATTGGCCGCGAGCAGCCCTTTTCCCGGATTGCTCTCGAGGCAGCCCCGGAAGTTCTTTCCATCGCACGCTTTGCCAAGGTAATGCCATGAGCGGCCGACCTCCAGATGAAAACCGCCCTGGCGCTCGCGGACCAGGCCTGTGACCTCAATTTTCGCTTTTTCCGACGCCAGGCAGTCGGCGCGCCATGCCTCGCGGGTGGCAACCGAATCACTGCCTGAGTGGTAGATGACGGCCAGCGGGATGACCGCCACCGCCAGCAAGGCCACGATGGTCTTCGCAGAAATACCGGTGGCACCCTCCGCCTTTGGTTCGATCATGGCAAGGAGCCGGTCCCGATCAGGATGAGATGTACCCGGCACGGCCCGTGGGCGCCGAGGACGATGGTTTGCTCGATGTCGCCGGTGCGCGATGGCCCGGAGATGAAATTGACGGCCCGCGGCAAACTGCCATGTTCGGCGCGGAGCAGCGCGAAGGCATCCTCCATGGTCGCCACGATGCGCGACACATCGACTAGCGCGATGTGCGTTTCGGGCAGCAGGCTGACCGTGGCCGGCGTTTGCGGGCCCGAGAGCAGCATGAGCGTGCCGGTTTCGGCGATGGCGCAGAAGCAGCCGGAAATGCCCGTTTTATCAGCGTCGACCGCAGCACGCGCGGCGACATCGACGCCACTGCCGGCCCAGTCTAGGCCGCCGACATCGGGCGTGGCCACCGCTTCGGCAGCGAGCCCGTTCGCCGACAAGTAGGCAGCCACCGCAGCAGGCACTTCGGCCAGTTTGGCGACCGATGCAACGGTGCTCGACAGGTATTCGGCCTTGGCGCGGAAGCGGCCGACTAGATCAGCGGCCATCGTCGGCTGGGGTCCGCGCTGCGGTCCGGTCAGCGATTCCAATGCCGCCGCCTTGCGCCCGGCAAAGTCATCCTTGCCGACCCCGCGCCGAACCCTCCCGAGTATCTCGTCCTTCGCGCTCATGCCACGCGGTTCTGCGGCGCCCCGGCGACGAAGGCTTCGATGTTGGCAATGAGCTGGTTGGCCAGCGTCTGCATGGCCGGCCGGCTCGACCACGCAACGTGCGGGGTAAGCAGAAAATTGGGGAGCGCGAGCAGGGCTTCATCGACCATCGGATGCTCGGCCGGCGGTGGCTCGGCCGTGATCACATCGAATCCTGCACCGGCAATCCAGCCCTCCTTGAGCGCCCGGACCAGCGCCGCTTCATTGACGAGGCCGCCGCGCGCCGTGTTGATGAGCAGGGCCGAACGCTTCATGGCGCGCAGCTCCGGCTCGCCGATCATGTCTTTCGTTTCTGCTGTCAGCGGGCAATGCAGGCTGATCGCGTCGGCCTCGGCCAGCGCCGTGTCAAAGGCCGTGTAGCCGGGACGAACGATCGCCGCGCCCTTACGCTCGGCGCGCAGCACGCGCATGCCGAAAGCCTCGGCCAGTCGTGCCACGCCGTTGCCCAGCGTACCGCCGCCAATCAGGCCGAGCGTCGCACCGTGCAGGTCGCGTATCGGGTGGTCGAACAGGCAGAATTGGTCGGAGCGCTGCCAGCCACCAGCGAGCAGCGTCTCGCGCCAGGCCACGAGATTGCGCGACAGCGCGAGCAACAGCGCCATGACGTGTTCGGGAACGGTATGCACGGCGTAGCCGCGAATATTGGAAACAACAATACCGCGCGCCCGGCAGGCGTCGAGATCGACGTTGTTGGTTCCGGTGGCCGACACAGCGATCATTTTCAGCTTGGGCAGGGCGTTGACCGCAGCAGCGTCGATGGCCACCTTGTTGATAATGGCAATCGCCGCCCCGGCCAGGCGCTCGACAACCTCTGCTGGCGCCGTTTTGGCATGCTCGACCCAGTCGTGCGCAAAGGCCGGGCGCCGGACATCGGCGATCAGCGATTCGCCTTCGAGCTGGACGATGCGCAGCATCAGGCAGCTTTCATGTCGAAAGCAACGCCGGCAGCTTCGGCAATGGCACCGACTTGCGCACCGAGTGCGGCTTCGCCGCTGTACACCAACCGGTCAAGCCCGTCTGCGGCGCACAGGCCCTCGATGGCTGCGGTGTCGCCCTGCAGCAGATTGAGCACACCGGCCGGCCATTCAGCGCGTCCGGACAATTCGCACAGCGCGTAGGCGGCCGATGGGGCTTTCGGGCTGGGCTTGACGATGACGGTCGCCCCCGCCATGAGCGCCGGCGAAATCGCTTCAGCCAGCCCGGCCAGCGGCCGCGAGGCGTCGAGAACCAGACCGAAAACGCCGGTTTCGCCGACGGAAGCGCCCTGCAGGGCGGCAACGGCTTCGCCGACTTCTGCGGTAGCGCGTGCTTCGTCAAAACCACAATCCTGCATGAGCAGTTTGGCGAAGTGGCCGCTGTAGCGGTCGAGCGCATCACCAAGATTGGCCAGGCAGACGCGCCGCGCCGGCACGCCCATCATCGCCCAGGCCGCTTGCGCGCCGAGTGCGGCGCCTACTGCCTCGGCTGCCTCGCTCGCCCCGCAGAGCGGGACACGGCGAATGGCTTCGCCGGTAGCCGGGTTGGTCACGTCAAAAAAGGCATCGGTCACTGTCAAAAAGGCATGACCGTTGACCCACAAGGGGATGGCTTTCGGGCCTTCGGCGGCAAATTCCATGTTCAGGTTTTCTTTCTAGCTGAGTAAAGTTCGTGAAATGTAAGGCCGGAGGATACCGGCAGATCGCGTCCTGCGGTCCACCCGGGTGCCAGCCCAAAAATGCGGATGCGGCCGCTGCCATCGGCCAGCCAGTTGAGGTAGCGGGCTGTGCGCCGGGCAAGCCAGCGATAGAGCGCCGGCTTGCCGGCCACCCAACCCCAAACCTTGAGCGCCAGCCGCTCCGGCCACGGGCGCAGGCCGCGCTCGTTCTGTTCCTCGCGCAGGCGATGCATGAGCGTCGGCAGTGGAATATCGACCGGACAGACGGCGCCGCACTGGTTGCAGCCAGTTGAGGCGTGCGGCAGGTCGATGGCGTTCTCGATACCGGTATAGAGCGGCGTCAGCACCGACCCCATGGGCCCGGGGTAGACCCAGCCGTAGGCGTGGCCGCCGAGCGAGAAATAGACCGGACAGTGATTCATGCAGGCGCCGCAACGGATGCAGCGCAGCATGTCCTGGTAGTCCGAGCCGAGCAGCTTGGCCCGGCCGTTGTCGACGAGGATGAAAATGGTTTTTTCAGGGCCATCGCGATCGCCGTCCCGCTTCGTCCCGGTGAGGAGCGAGACGTAGTTGGAGATTGACTGGCCGGTGGCCGAACGTGGCAGCAGGCGCATGAGCGTCGCGAAATCTTCCAGCGTCGGGACGATTTTCTCGATGCCCGTGATGACGACATGCACCTTGGGCAAGGTGGTCACCATGCGGCCGTTGCCTTCATTGGTGACGAGCGCCGCACTGCCGGTTTCGGCGATCAGGAAATTGGCGCCGGAAATGCCCATCCCGGCGCTCAGGAAATGCTCGCGCAAAACCGCGCGCGCCTCCTGTGCCATGGCCGGAATGTCCGCCGACGTCCGCGTCTCGAGCGGCCGACCATGCTCCCTGGCGAACAGCGCTTCAACTTCGCCTATCGTTTTATGTACGGCCGGGGCAATGATGTGCGACGGGGTTTCGCCGGCCAGCTGCACGATGTACTCGCCGAGATCGGTCTCGACCGGGCGTATGCCGGCAGCGGCCAAGGCTTCGTTGAGCAGCGCCTCCTCGGAGAGCATGGACTTCGACTTCACAGCCTTGGTCACGCCATGACGCCGGGCGATGTCGACAACCAGGCGGCTGACTTCGGCACCGTCGCGCGCCCAGAGCACCTCGGCGCCTGTCGCGACAGCCCGCTCTTCAAAAATCTCAAGCCAGGCATCAAGATCTGCCAGTGTTCGATTTCGAATATTTTTGGCCGTTGACCGCAGCACGTCGAAATCGAGGCCATCCTCGGCCAGCGAGGCCACCCCCTTGGCACGTTTGCCCACGAACAGGGGCTTGGCTTTCCGCAAGGCCCCCTGAAGGATCGGATTGCGAAGTTTTTCGCCGGCCCGGGCGTGGAAATGCATGGCCTGCGAGTGCTTCGAGCCCGACATCAGGAATCGCCCCCGCCGGCAAGCACTTCGGCAATGTGCAGGACACGCGTCGTTTCGTCGCCACGCCGGCGCAAACGGCCTTCGATGTTGATCAGGCAGCCGAGATCGCCGCCAACCACCGAATCGGCGCCGACTGCCGCGATCGCGTCACATTTGCGATCGACAATTTGCGTCGACACGTCGCCGAATTTCACTGAGAACGCGCCACCAAAGCCGCAACACTCTTCGCAATCCGGCATTTCCTTGAGAGTCAGCCCGCACGCCTTGTGGAGTAATTCACGCGGCTGGCGCTTGATGCCGAGACCACGCAGGCCCTTGCAGGAGTCGTGGTAGGTCACGCTGCCGGGAAAGTCTGCTGCGATGAAACCACCCTCGGCCACTTCGGCCAGATATTGCGACAACTCAAACGTCCGCTCCGCCACCCCACGCACTCTTGGCCCCCAGAGCGGATCATCGCCCAGCAACTGCGGATAGACATTGCGAATCTGGTCGGCACACGAACCGGACGGGATGACCACATGGTCAAAACCCTCCAGCTCGGCAATCGCCTTTTTCGCCAGATCAACGGCCAGCGGGCGATTTCCGGCATTCCAGGCTGGTTGACCGCAGCACGTCTGGCTTTCCGGCACAATGACCTCGGCGCCTGTCGCCTCAAGCAGGCGCAAGGCCGCGAAGCCGACCGAGGGGCGCATGAGATCGACCAGACAGGTAACGTACAAAGCTAAGCGCATGCTAATATTGCGGCGCACAAGAAATCGAAGTGGCTAATGCTACTCAAAGCACTCCAATAAAGGAATCCAGTTGTCCGAAGCTGCCATCGGGCCGGCCAAAACGCCAGGCACTATCCAGGTCATAGAGCGCATGATGTCGCTGCTTGATGCCCTTGCCGCGTCTCCGGATGCCGCGAGCCTGAAACAACTGGCCCAGGCCACCGATCTCCACCCATCAACCGCACACCGCATCCTGGCCGCGATGGCCGCAGCGCGCTTTGTTGAGCGCCAGGATGCCGGCACCTATCGCCTCGGCATCCGCCTGCTGGAGCTCGGCGGCATCGTCAAGTCCCGTATCAACATGCGCGAAGTGGCCCTGCCCTTCATGCAGGAACTGCACGAAAAAATCGGCGAGGCGATCAATCTCGGTGCCCGCCACGAAGACGAGATCGTGTACCTTGAACGCACCTCGTCGGGTCGCGCCCTGGTTCGCGTCGTCTATCTGGTTGGCGGCCGCGCGCCGCTCCACCTTACGTCGTTGGGAAAACTTTTTCTCGCTGCGGATAGCGCCCAGAAGCTGCGCGATTACGCCAAGCGCACCGGCCTGCCCGGCAAGACACCGCATTCGATGACCAGCCTTGCCGCGCTGGAGAAGGAACTCGAAAAGGTGCGTCGCCACGGCATCGCTTACGACGACGAAGAAGCTGAACTCGGCCTCAAATGCGTGGCAGCGCCGATTCACGACGACGAAGGCAACATCGTTGCTGCGCTGTCAGTCTCCGCCCCCGCCGATCGCCACGACCCCGACTGGGCGCGTCAGGTCAAGCAGACCGCGGACGCCGTCTCACAAACGCTAGGCTACACCGGCACCAGAAAATAAAGGCCGCACTCGGCGGCCTTTGGCGGCAATATCAGACCGTCAAACCCGACGACGCTCCACCGCCAGACTGGCACTTTCCATCCAGCGCTTGATCCGGTTTGCATCACCGACCCGCGTCATCTTGCCTTGCGAATCCAGCAGCACAATAACCACCGGCTTGTCAGCAACCCGCGCCTGCATGACCAGACAACGGCCAGCCTCGGAGATATAGCCGGTCTTCGACACCCCAATTTCCCAAGTATCGCTGCGCACCAGCGCATTGGTATTGTGGAAGTCGCGAATACGTCCGTTAAGCTCGATCTTGGCTTCGGCAGTCGTCGAGTAGCTGCGGATTTCCGGATATCGCGCGGCGGCAGCAACCATGCGGGCCAGATCATGCGCGGTCGATACGTTGTTGCTGGAAAGGCCAGTCGGCTCTTCAAAACGGCTGTGATACATGCCCAGTGCGTGAGCCTTCCGGTTCATAGCCTGGACAAAGGCGTACATGCCGCCAGGAAAGTGCCTTCCCAGCGCGCTCGCTGCGCGGTTTTCCGAAGACATCAAGGCCAGCAGCATCGCGGCTTCGCGCGTCATGGTCGTTCCCACCGGCAAGCGGGAGCGCGTCCCCTTCAGGCCATCCACATCCTCATCACCGATGGCGATGACTTCCTGCAAATCGAGCTTGGCATCAAGCACCACCATCGCCGTCATCAACTTCGATATCGACGCAATCGGCACCACCATTTCCGGATGCTTTTCAAGCATCACCTGACCACTGCTTTGATCGATGACCAGTGCCGATGCCGAGTAAAGTGCCAGGCGACCAGGATCGATATCGGCCAGCACCGCATGGCGCACCAACTTTCTAGGCGTCTCATGGACAACAGCTACTTTTTTCGCAGCGCCGGCTGATGCCAGCTTGCTTGAAGCTGCCTTTGCAGCCACCTTCCGGGAAGTCTCTGCGCCAGCCGACTTGGTCGCAGCAGCCTTTGAGGCTACAGCCTTGGTGGCAGCTGACTTTGCAGCAGCGGCACGAACAGATGGTTTGCCAGCAATCGACTTGGTAGACGATGGCGCTTTCGCAGCAGCCTTTGCAGGTGCTTTTTGAACAGCCTTTTGGTCCGCCTTCTTGATGGGAGCCGCGGACAGTGGCGTTTGGGCAGCGACGCCCAACATGGCTGCGACCAACAAGGCCGCTTTGAACTTATGCTTCATTCACAATCTCCTGCCAACATCAGGCAAATTCTACCCTAGTTTAGCAGGAGACCATGATTTTTCAATAAAAATAGGCAGATACAACAACAACTTAAAGATGATAGTTATACAGCATCCACAACTGTCAATGCTGTCATATTGACTATCCGACGTACGGTTGCGGTTGGCGTCAGGATATTGACGGGTTTCGCCGCGCCGAGAAGGATGGGGCCGATGGTCAGGTTGTCTCCGGCCGCCACTTTCAGAAGGTTGAAAGATATGTTGGCAGCATCCAGCGTTGGCATGATTAGCAGATTGGCCTGCCCCTTGAGACGCGAATTCGGGAATGCGCTCTGACGAATGCGCTCATCAAGCGCTGCATCGCCGTGCATTTCACCCTCGACCTCAAGATCCGGAGCACGCTGGCTGAGAATGGCCAGGACTTCGCGCATTTTCAGTGAGGTTGGCGTGTTCTCGGTACCAAACGTCGAATGTGAGAGCAAGGCCACCTTGGGCTGGATACCGAAATTGCGAATTTCCTGCGCAGCCAACAGCGTCATGTCAGCCAGTTGCTCAGCAGTCGGATCGTAGTTGACGTAGGTATCGCCAATAAACACCGTGCGCCCTGGCAGCATCAGAAGGTTCATGGCATAGCAACGATCGACACCCTCCTGATTGCCGATCACACTCTCGACATAGTGGCGATGCGTTTCGTGCCGCCCAAAGGTGCCACAGATAAGGCCGTCGGCGTAGCCAAGGCGAACCATCAGCGCGCCGTACAGCGTGGCACGACGCCGCACCTCACGACGCGCGTAGTCAGGCGAGACACCCTTACGCTCCATCAGACGGTGATACGTGGTCGAGAACTCCTCGAAATGCTGCTCAAAAAACGCGCAGTTATCGGCGTGGACCACCTCGAAATCGTCACCTTCCCGAATGCGCAGACCGGCAGCCTCAATGCGGCGCTTTATTTCGCCGACTCGGCCGATCAGCACCGGCATGGCGATACCTTCGTCACGTATGACCTGAACGGCGCGCAGCACACGCTCATCTTCCCCTTCGGCGAAAACAATGCGTTTCGGCGCCATCTTGGCCTGCGAGAAGACGGGCTTCATGATCATGCCGGAGTGATAGACAAACTCATTCAGACTCTGTATGTAGGCATCCCAGTCCTTGATCGGGCGGGTTGCCACACCGGACTCCATGCCGGCCATGGCAACAGCCGGCGCTATCTTGACGATCAGGCGCGGATCGAAGGGGTTCGGAATCAGATACTCAGGACCAAAGCTGGCAACTTTTTCACCGTAAGCGCGTGCAGCCACTTCCGACTGCTCGGCACGTGCCAGCTCAGCGATCGCCCTGACCGCAGCCATTTTCATTTCTTCGGTAATGGTGGTCGCACCGACATCCAAGGCGCCACGGAAAATGAACGGGAAGCAGAGCACGTTGTTGACCTGATTCGGGTAATCCGACCGGCCAGTACAAATGATGGCGTCGTTGCGCACGCTCTTGACCAGTTCCGGCGTAATTTCCGGGGTCGGATTAGCCAGCGCCATGATCAGTGGGCCTGGCGCCATTTTGGCAACCATTTCCGCCTTCAACACACCGCCGGCCGAGAGCCCCAGGAAAACGTCGGCATCGGCGATCACTTCACCCAGCGTCCGGGCGTCCGTCACCTTGGCGTAGCGTGCCTTGATTTCATCCATTTCCTCGACACGGCCTTCGTACACCAGGCCCTTGATATCGGTTACCCAGATGTTGCTGGGCGGAGCGCCAAGCATGACCAGCAGGTCAAGGCAGGCAAGTGCCGCCGCACCAGCCCCCGAGGTGACGATCTTGACCTTGGATAGGTCCTTGCCGATCAGATGCAGGCCATTGAGAACTGCGGCACCAACGACAATTGCCGTGCCATGCTGGTCATCATGGAAGACGGGAATCTTCATGCGCTCGCGCAACTTCTTCTCGATGTAAAAACACTCGGGCGCCTTGATGTCTTCCAGATTGATGCCACCGAAGGTTGGCTCGAGCGACGCGATGGTGTCGATCAGCTTGTCCGGATCGCGCTCTTCAATTTCGATGTCGAACACATCTATATTGGCAAATTTCTTGAACAGGACGCCCTTGCCTTCCATGACCGGTTTGGCGGCGAGTGGTCCGATGGCCCCCAGGCCGAGTACGGCAGTACCGTTGGTGATGACGCCGACCAGGTTGGCCCGCGACGTCAGGGTGCTGGCTTCACGGGGATCGGCGACGATTTCTTCGCAGGCGAAAGCCACGCCCGGTGAATATGCCATCGACAGATCGTACTGATTGGTGAGCTGCTTGATCGGGGTTACCGAGATTTTGCCCGGCTTGGGCTCGCGGTGATAGTAGAGCGCTGCTTCACGTAGTTGCCGAGAATCCATGTTTGTCTCCATTTTGTATCGTGAAATCCAATTTCGAATTGTGGGACATAATACCATGCAGCAAGAACACATTCACCCGTGGAAATCACGTAGCCCGAATAAGTCAAGTAGATGTTTACCCTAGATTGATGCATAATTACGGGCTTCCCAGCCGACGGCTTCAGCGCCGCTCGAAGTCTTGGCAGCAGCTCCCGGCGACTGGCGTGAAAACTAGCTATTTCAGTAACTTAGAGAGAGACATCGCCATGACCGCACCGCTGAATGCACCAGATTACGTCAAACACGAAGGCCTGAAAAAATGGGTCGCCGAGATTGCCGCTCTGACCCAGCCTGACCGTATCCACTGGGCCGACGGGTCGCAGCAGGAGTATGACCGCCTGTGTGCCGAAATGGTAGAGGCCGGCACGCTGATCAAGCTCAACGAAGCCAAGCGCCCAAATTCGTTCCTGGCATTCTCCGACCCTTCCGATGTGGCGCGCGTTGAAGACCGCACCTACATCTGCTCGCAAAACAAGGAAGACGCCGGCCCGACCAATAACTGGGAAGAGCCTGCCGTCATGCGCGAGAAGCTGAACGGCCTGTTTAAGGGTTGCATGAAGGGCCGCACGATGTACGTGATCCCCTTCTCCATGGGCCCGCTCGGTTCACCGATCGCCCACATCGGCCTTGAAATTTCAGATTCTGCCTACGTCGTCGTGAACATGCGCACGATGACCCGTATGGGCAAGAAGGTTTTCGACGTGCTGGGCACCAATGGCGAATTCGTGCCGTGCATCCACACCGTCGGTGCACCGCTCGAACCGGGCCAGCAGGATGCCAAGTGGCCTTGCAACCCGACCGTCAAGTACATCGTCCATTACCCGGAAACCCGTGAAATCTGGTCCTACGGTTCCGGTTACGGCGGCAATGCCCTGCTCGGCAAGAAGTGCTTCGCCCTGCGCATCGCCTCCAACATGGCCCGCGACCAGGGTTGGCTTGCCGAGCACATGCTCATCCTCGGCGTCGAATCGCCGGAAGGTGAGAAGAGCTATGTTGCTGCCGCCTTCCCATCGGCCTGCGGAAAGACCAACTTCGCCATGCTGATCCCGCCGAAGACCCTCGACGGCTGGAAGATCACCACCATCGGCGACGACATCGCCTGGATCAAGCCCCGCGTCGACAAGGATGGCGTCACCCGTTTCTATGCCATCAACCCGGAAGCTGGCTTCTTCGGCGTCGCTCCGGGCACCAGCGAAAAGACCAATTTCAACGCCCTGGCCACCCTCAAGGAAAACATCATCTTCACCAACGTCGCACTGACCGACGACGGCGATGTCTGGTGGGAAGGCCTGACCAAGGAAGCTCCGGCGCACTTGATCGACTGGCAGGGCAATGACTGGACGCCGGAAGACGGCAAGGCCGGCAAGAAAGCCGCCCACGCCAACTCCCGTTTCACCGCCCCGGCCAACCAGTGCCCGTCGGTCGATGCCGCCTGGGAAGACCCGGCTGGCGTACCGATTTCCGCCTTCATTTTCGGTGGCCGTCGCGCCACCACCGTGCCGCTGGTGTACCAGGCATTCAACTGGAACTACGGCGTCTACATGGCTGCCACCCTCGGCTCCGAAACCACCGCTGCCGCCTTTGGCCAGCAGGGTGTTGTTCGCCGCGACCCGTTCGCCATGCTGCCCTTCTGCGGCTACCACATGGGCGATTACTTCAACCACTGGTTGAAGATGGGCAAGACCGTCGATGCCACGCCGAAGATTTTCTGTGTGAACTGGTTCCGTATGGACGCCGATGGCAACTTCATGTGGCCGGGCTTCGGCGACAACATGCGCGTCCTGAAGTGGATCGTTCAGCGTTGCAAGGGCACCGTTGCCGCCAAGGAAACCGTGCTGGGCTGGATGCCGAAGTTCGAGGACATCGACTGGACAGGCCTCGACATCAACAAGGCTGACTTCGAAGCCCTCAGCACCATCGACCCGGAAGCCTGGAAGTCCGAACTGGCCGGCCACAAGGAGTGGTTCGACAAAATGGGCGAAAAAATGCCGCGCGAACTCGTGCTCAAGCGCGAACTGTTCGAAATGGGTATTTTCAAGGACGCAGCCTGATACTTGCCTGAGCGATAATCGACGGCCACCTTCGGGTGGCCGTTTTGTTTTGGAGAATCCGCATGTATCGCCCCGCCCAACGCCTTGCCGACATTGAACCCTTCCACGTTGTCGAACTGCTGACCCGCGCCCGCCAGCTCGAAGCTGAGGGGCGCGACATCATTCACATGGAAGTCGGCGAACCGGATTTTCCGACACCCGAGCCCATCGCCAAGGCTGCGGTCGACGCGATAAATAACGGCAAAACGAAGTACACGCAGGCGCTTGGCTTGCCCGAGTTGCGCGAAGCGATCAGTGCCTTCTACGGCCAGCGCTATGGCGTTGCAGTACCGCCCAGCCGCATTGCCGTGACCAACGGCGCGTCCGGTGCTCTGAACCTGGCTTTTGCCTGCCTGGCTGACCCCGGCAGCGACTGGCTACTGGCCGACCCCGGTTACCCATGCAACCGCCACATTTTGCGTGCTTTTGACGGTCGACCGCAGAACATCCCGGTAGGACCTGCAACCAATTTCCAACCAACGCCGGAATTGCTCCGCCAACATTGGAAACCAAGCACCGCCGGCCTGCTCGTCGCATCGCCAGCCAACCCGACCGGCACGCTGCTGACGCTTGCGGAGATCGAAGCGCTGGCAGTAGTTTGTCGCCAAAAAAATGGCCATTTTCTGGTCGATGAGATCTACCACGGGCTGACCTACGAAATCGATGCGCCGACCGCCTGCGCTGCCGGCGATGACATCTGGGTCATCAACAGCTTTTCCAAGTATTTTCAGATGACCGGCTGGCGTCTGGGCTGGTTGGTCGTTCCGGATCCCTACGTGCGCGACGTCGAAAAGCTGGCGCAGAACCTGACGCTCTGCCCGTCGACACCTGCGCAGCATGCCGCTCTGGCCGCTTTCGAACCTGAAACCATCGCGATTCTAGAAGCCCGGCGCGCCGAGTTTCGGCGCCGCCGTGACTTCCTTGCCCCGGCGCTGGAACGTATCGGCTTCCGCATCACCGCCCGCCCCGAAGGAGCCTTCTATCTGTATTGCGACTGCTCCGGACTCGCAGACGACAGCTACACACTGGCCAGCGATCTCCTCGAGAAAACGGGTGTTGCCGCGACGCCCGGGCTCGATTTTGGTGCCAACGAACCGGACAAGCACATCCGATTCGCCTACACGAACGACGTTGATCGACTGGCGGATGCAGTCGAACGCCTAAGACGCTACTTCGGGCGGTAATTCCAGGCCGGAATAACGCCCCTTCAGGGCCGACCAGTCGAAACAGGGCCCAGGGTCAGTCTTGCGTCCGGGCGCTATGTGGCAGTGGCCGGCAATGGCCGCGATCGGATAGCGCGCCCGCAAGGCATCGAGCAAGCGCCAGAGTGCGGCGTATTGCTCGGCGGCAAAGGGCTGGCTATCGGAGCCTTCCAGCTCGACACCGACCGAGTAGTCGTTGCAGTTGTGGCGTTCGCACCAGCACGACTGGCCAGCGTGCCACGCTCGCTGATCGCAAGCGACGAACTGGACGACACGGCCATCGCGTCGAACGTAAAAATGCGCCGAAACCTGCATGCCGGAAATCGTCGAAAAATAGGGGTGGACCGCAGCATCCAGCCGATTGAGAAAAAAATCCTCGACCCAGTCCCCCCCAAATTCGTCAGGCGGCAGACTGATATTGTGGATGACAACCAACGACACGGTCTCACCCGCGGGACGCTCACCGAAATTCGGCGAGGGCAGCCAGCGCACGCCCTCCAGCCAACCTCCAGGCTGCCATGACATCACTCGATGCCCAGACGCTCGAGACGATAGCGCATCGAACGGAAGGTAACCCCCAGCAGGCGTGCTGCCGCAGTGCGATTGCCCTCTGCCTTCTGCAGCGCTTCGAGTATGGCTTGCCGCTCCAGACGATTGAGGTACTCGTCGAGCGTCTCGCTACCCCGTCCCTGTTCCTCGCTACCAGCCATTTCTTCGGGGCCGAGATGCAGGTCCTCGACTTCGATCAGGTCACCAGAGCACAGGGCCGTCGCCCGCTCGAGAATGTTCTCCAACTCGCGAACATTGCCCGGGAACGAGTAGAACGACAAAGCCTTGACCGCGCCGCTTGAAAGTTTGGGCGGCGCATCGCCAAAGACCCGGCGCAGAATGGCCTCGACCAGCGGCACGATATCTTCCATCCGCTCGCGCAGCGGCGGCATGCGTAGTTCGATGACGTTCAGCCGGTAGTACAAGTCCTGACGGAAACACCCCCGGTCGACGAGATCGCGCAGATTTTTGTGAGTAGCACAAATGATTCGCACATCGACCGGTTCTTCGGCCACGCTCCCGACCTTGCGCACCCGTTTTTCCTGGATTGCGCGCAGGAGCTTGACCTGCATGCCCAGCGGCAGGTCGGCCACCTCATCAAGGAACAGGGTTCCACCATGAGCTGCCTGAAAAAACCCCTCACGCTCACTGTCAGCGCCGGTAAATGCGCCTTTGCGGTAACCGAAAAATTCGCTTTCCATCAGGTTTTCCGGGATCGCGCCGCAGTTGACCGGAACAAAGGTACCGGCCGCCCGTGCACTTCGGCCATGGATAAGCCGCGCCGCAAGCTCCTTGCCACTCCCCGATTCGCCGGAGATATATATCGGCGCCTGGCTACGCGCCAGCTTCTCGATCATTGCCCGCACCTGCTGCATGCTCGAGGAATCACCAATCAATAGTTGCAGCGGGTTCTCGCTATCCTGATCGCCACCGCCAGGCAGGCGCAAGGCTGACTTGACGAGCGTGCGCAACTGCTCGAGGCCTACCGGTTTCGACAAGTAATCGAAGGCGCCGGCCTTCAGCGCAGCGACTGCGTTTTCGGCACTGCCATAGGCGGTGATGACGGCGACCGGCGTCTTCGGGTGGTGCTCGGTAATGTAACGGACAATCTCCAAGCCTTCGCCATCCGGCAGTCGCATGTCCGTCAGACAAAGCTGGAACGCTTCTTCGCCATCAAGCGCCGCACGTGCCTCGGCAACAGAACCAACGCACTCCGTCGCCAAGCCCATGCGGACCAAGGTCAGATCGATCAGTTCGCGGATATCTGCCTCGTCGTCAATGACGAGGACCCGGCTCATTTCGCCGCGCGGGCGCCGCTCGGTTCTGGCAACAGACACGTGTCATTTCTCCCTGCAACAATAAAATGCGCCCCAGCCTCAGAGGCGGCCAACTCTAAACTGGCTCCGTTGGTTGCGCACAACTCGCGGGCGATGAACAAGCCCAAGCCAGTACCCTGCGTGTGCGTTGTAAAAAATGGTTCGAAAATCTGCTCTCGCACCTCTTCGGGCACCCCGGAGCCATCATCGATGACATGCAATTCTACCCGTCCATCACCATGTTGGTTGCTGAGTTCCAGACGCACAGCGCCGGGACTACGGCTTGAATGGCGCAGTGCATTGCTGACCAGGTTCCACAAGACCTGATGCAGATGGGATCGATCGAAGCAAAGATTCACCGGTGCCGCCACATCAAGAACAACGATACCTGGCAAAAGGCCCTCCGTCGCGTTGAAATGCTCAACGAATCCGACGCAATACTCGTCAACCCTGAGCAGTTCTGGCTCTGCCCGGCTTTGCCGACCCAAATCAAGAATATCGCCAACAATCCGGTCAAGCCGAATCACATTATCGTTAAGAATGCGCAACAAGCGTTCCTGCATTTCTCCCCGACGCTCTTCACGCAACAATTCGCCGGCATGGCCGATCGCGGACAAGGGATTCCGGATTTCGTGGGCAATGCTTGCGGTCAACCGGCCCAGAGAGGCCAATTTCAACTGCTGCGCTCGCTCCTTGATACGCCCGACGTCGTCTAGAAATACCAGCACCTCGCCATCAGTACTTGCCGTCCGCTCAAATCGCGCCCGTAGTTCACGCCCATCCGCATCACTAAAGAGCAATGTGCCGTCGCCCTCATCCCTGCCCCACGCCAGTAGCGCTTGCGAAAGAATCGGCGCATGGGTCGCTAACTCGCCCTGCTCTTCGTACCCAGGCAGGCCAAGCATGCTCCGCGCTACCGGATTGCAGTGGCTTACCATTCCGCCCCTAGCCACGATCAGCACGCCATCCTGCATACGCTCCACAACCCGCTGGCTGATCAGCATCTGGTTATCGAGTGCCTCCCCACGCCGACGAGCCAATTCCTCATTGACCATCGCACGCTGTCCAAGCAAGCGCGCAAGAATGGCAGTTGCAAAAAAACCGGCAGAGATAAATCCTGCCTGAACGATTGACGACTCGTCGAAACCGTGGGTGACGATCCCATATATCTGGGTCAATAAAATCGCCAGCGTGGCAAGCGCGGCATAAAAAAGCACGAGGCGCCCACGCCCGACCAAACTAGCTGCAGCAAGCGACACCAGCAAAAAAACACTCAAACCGCTACCGACGCCACCTGCCAAATACATTAACGAACTGACAACCCCCACGTCGACCGCCATCTGCACAGACAACTGCCGATTGAATCGATGCTGCCAATGTGTTGCCAAAAGCAGGCCAGCAAGCGTGGCTACCATGTAGCCCCCCGTCAGCCAGAACAATAGTGGCGACGGCAAGAGATTAAGTCTTGCCGTCCATTCGTGAGGAAACACGATGGCCAGAAAAAACAAAGCAGCCAATACCAAGCGGTACAGGTTGAAATACTGGAACGAACGCCAGTTAGCCGCCCAAGTTGATGAGAACCAATTCTGCATCAGCGCACTTCATCCCTAGCTGCCAAGCGATGGGCCTCGCAGCAATAGATCTGCGCCCCGTCGACAAGCCCCTCGCTCTCTGGCAAATGCACGCCGCAATGCACGCAGGTCACCATTTTCTCTGGCACTGCTTGCTTGGGAGAGGCGTCAGCCCCCCGATTCTGGCGCTTTGAAAAAAGCCACCATACGAACGCCAGAAGCACAAATAAAAGCAGGTATTTCATCGATTACCCCGGGCAAAAAGTTGCTTGGAAAACCCATCCGTTTCCATTTTTACCATACTTCATTCGCCAACCAGTCAGTCACGATATCGGAAATAGACGGCTCTCAGCACTTAACGGCAGTTCGAGAAAACCAGCTGCCCGCACTGATTCCGCAAAAAGCAAAAAGGCCAATCCGAAGATTGGCCTAACCGCTTTTTTCTTGCAGGGTTTTTGGTCGGAGTGACAGGATTCGAACTTGCGACCCCTGCGTCCCGAACGCAGTGCTCTACCAGGCTGAGCTACACTCCGACATAAAGAGAAACCTAGTGATTCCTCTCAACTGCAAAGAGCGTCAATTGTAGCAGAGCTTTCTTGTAATTTGAATCCCCCAAGCACTGAATCGATGCTCTGGCGAGCTCCGCCTCCTGAACAGCACGCTCACGCGCATGGTCCAGCGCACCGCTGCTTCTGATCGCTTCAAGCACAGCAGGAAAATCCTCCCGCCCACCCTCCTCGATTGCCTTTCGCACACATGCTGCCTGCTCGGCAGTGCCGTGCTGCATGACGTAGATCAATGGCAGCGTAGGCTTCCCCTCTGCCAGATCATCTCCAATGTGCTTGCCGGTATCCGCTTCCTGGCCCGAGTAATCAAGAACATCGTCAATCAGCTGGAACGCAGTCCCAAGATGCATCCCATAGGAGGCCAGCGCACTCTCAACCTCCTGCGAGGCTTGACCGAGAATCGCACCAAGTTGCGCAGCCGCCTCAAATAATTTGGCTGTCTTGTAGTGAATAACCTGCATATAACGCGCCTCGTCAACATCGGCGTCGTGGCAGTTCATCAACTGCAGAACCTCTCCTTCCGCAATAACATTTGTCGCGTTGGAAAGGACATGCATGACTCGCATGTTATCGACCGAAACCATCATCTGGAAAGCGCGCGAATAGAGAAAATCGCCAACCAATACACTGGCAGCATTCCCAAACATGGCGTTCGCGGTGTCTTGCCCGCGCCTCAGCGCGGACTCGTCGACCACGTCGTCGTGAAGCAATGTTGCCGTATGAATAAACTCAACGACGGCAGCCATCTCCTGATGACGAACTCCCTGGTAACCAAGTGCCCCAGCGGCGAGTAACACCAAGGCAGGGCGCATGCGCTTTCCGCCGCTACCAATGATGTATTCGGCTACCTGCCTGACGAGTACCACGTCGGAGTGCAGGCGATCTCGGATGACCGCATCAACGGCCTTCATGTCGTGCCCAATCAGGGCGTAGAGCTGTTCCAGAGTCACGTCAGGTAATTCCTTGAAGAAGCGCGGAATCTTAGGTGGCGAAAGGTGCACAGTCAAGGCCGAGCACAGTATTGCGCGACTCTTTGTTAAACTCGAAAGATTAATGGCGCTTTTAGAGGTTAGCATGGACATTCGTTCAATCATCGCACCAGCGATCCAGGATCGCGAAGCGCTTGAAGAGTTCGCGGATGTTCTTACTGACCGGGCGCCAGAGATTGAACATGAGATCGCCCTCCTTCGGAAAAGTCCGCTCAACCGAGATACCATTTCCAGCCTTTTTCGAGCCGTTCACAACATCAAGGGCGATGCGGCTTTGTGCAAATTTGAGCTTGGCGTAGCCATTGCCCACCCGATTGAAACGATGATGTCTCGTTTTCGAGAGGGTGAGGTTCCTTTCTCGGATCTCTTGGCTGAGATGATTTTGCTTGCGATTGACCGCCTTGAGCTAGCTACAGATGCATTGCTAGCAAACAAGTCACTAGAGAATCTTCAGCTCGCCATCCTCGTACAGGGCCTAGATGCCCTTGCACAAGAATCAACAGAACAAATTGATGCTGCCTGCGCTGATCTGATTGAAGCGGTAAGTGGCTTTCGGCCTATCCTTCCCGATATATCCAGCCGCGCCCCGCGTTCATCCAACCCAAGCCCCGAACAAAAAAATGCTAGTGCGGATCTGCAGTTTTTTCGCTCTCTTGCACTACAGTTCGAGAGTCGATCCCCCTTGTTCAAGGGACGTACAATGCGAATTCTTCGCTTGGCACTCGAAACAAACAAGGCCGCAAAGACCCAGATTGACCCAATTCAGCTTGAGGCCGCAATCTATGTACACGACCTTGGAATGATGTTTCTACCAGAGTCAATCTGGCTCAAAGTTGGCAAAATGAGTCCAGAAGACAAAGTAACACTTAGAAACCACCCCGCTTTCGCAGCCGGACTATTACAGAGAATTTCTGGCTGGGAGGCCGCGGCAGAAATGGTTGCTCAGCATCACGAGATGCCCGACGGCGGTGGATACCCAAGTGGACTGCATCATGCAGATATATGTACTGGCGCCAAGATACTGGCCATTGTGGACGCTTTCGAAGCCGTCATGCTTAAACACATCCATCGTGGAAAAAATCGTTCCGTATTGCGTGCAATTGCAGAAATTAACGCTTGCGATAACCAGTTTTCGCCAGATTTGATCGGGCCGTTCAATGCCGTTATTCGCAAGACAGTCGAAAATTAATGACCACCGCTGACTACGAACGTCGTTTTGGCGGCGTTTCCCGTTTGTATGGTGTCGATGGAGCTAAGCGTCTACGAGAAGCCAATGTATGCATTGTTGGCATTGGTGGAGTGGGCTCCTGGACCGCCGAAGCGCTCGCGCGTACTGGGGTTGGAAAAATTGCTGTGGTCGACCTCGACATGGTGGCCGAATCCAACACTAACCGACAAATCCAAGCGCTAGGCGATATATACGGAAGGGCCAAAGTCGATGCAATAGCCGAACGTATTCATGCCATAAATCCGGATTGTGAAGTTTGCTGCATCGAAGATTTTGTCAGCCCAGACAACGTCTCCGTCATACTTGGCAACAACTATTCCGTGGTTATCGACGCGATTGATCAGGTACGGGCCAAGGTGGCCATGATCGCTTTCTGCAGCAGATCAATGACGCCAATTGTCGTTGCGGGAGCAGCGGGTGGTCAATTGGACCCAACCCAAGTCCGTGTTTCGGATCTAAGCCAAACCGTTCAGGATCCTCTACTATCGAAAGTCCGAGCGACTTTGCGTCGTGAACACGGCTTCCCTCGTGACATGAAGAAGAAATTCAACGTTTCTGCAGTGTTTTCCACTGAACAGTTGCGCTATCCGGTGAACGATAAATCCTGCACAACTGACCGCGGCGCATCCGGTCTTAATTGCGCTGGGTTCGGATCATCAATTTGCGTCACATCGGTATTCGGCATGATCGCTGCTGCGCAAGCAATCAAATTGATCGTAGGTTCGTAAAGCACAACGTTTGGCTTCACCGCGATTTTTAGTGGCGGCAAATTTGCGCCTACAAAGTCAAAAGCCCCGTTAGCGTGGGCTAACGGGGCTTTTGTAATGGGTGTCTGGCGTTGACCTACTTTCGCGAGCGGAAGCTCACTATCATTGGCGCTCATCTGTTTCACGGTCCTGTTCGGGAAGGGA
>JAEUOG010000060.1 GCA_016790815.1 Dechloromonas sp. | reverse complement strand
GATCCGTCAGGTTTACTGGCAGGTTTCCGGCATGCACAAGCTGGATGCCCTTACCCGCATTCTTGAAGTCGAGGAAGATTTCGACGCCGCGATCATTTTCGTCCGCACCAAGACAGCCACCGTCGAACTGGCCGACAAGCTCGCCGCCCGCGGATATGCCGCCGCCGCTTTGAACGGCGACCTCAACCAGCAGATGCGCGAGCGCGTCATCGAGCAGCTCAAGTCCGGTGCCCTCGACATCGTCATCGCCACCGACGTTGCCGCGCGCGGTATCGACGTGCCGCGCGTCAGCCACGTCGTCAATTACGACATTCCCTACGACACCGAAGCCTACGTGCACCGCATCGGCCGTACCGGCCGCGCCGGCCGCACCGGCAACGCCATTTTGTTCGTTGCGCCGCGTGAAATCCGCATGCTGCGCACCATCGAGCGCGCCACCCGTTCGCCGATCGCCCCGCTGACTCTGCCCAGCCGTGCCGACGTGACCAACAAGCGCGTCACCGACTTCAAGGCCAAGGTCGCCGAAGTGCTGAACGCCGAAGATCTCGATTTCTTCGCCAACATCGTGTCGCAAATTGCCGAAGAGCAAAACGTCGGCGCCGAAGAAGTCGCTGCCGCGCTGGCCATGATGGCTCAGGAAAGCAAGCCGCTGCAGATCGTTGGTGAAGATCCGCGTCCGGCACCGGCCCCCTCCTTCGAGCGCGACAGCCGCCCGCGTCCGGGCAGTTTCGACCGTGACGAGCGCAAGCCGCGCACCAGCGAGCGTTTCGACCGTGGCGACAAGCCCAGCTTCGAAAGCCGTGGCGAGCGCCCGCGTCGCGAAGAGCGCCCGGCCCGTTCCGCCCCGACCGGCGACATGGTGCGTTACCGCATTGATGTAGGCAGGGATCACGGCGTTCAGGTCAAGGACATCGTCGGCGCCATCGCCAACGAAGCCGGCATCGAAAGCCGTTTCATCGGCCGCATTGGCCTCTACGACGAGTCGAGCACGGTCGAACTGCCGGCCGGCATGCCAAAGGAAGCCGAAAACGCCCTGAAGCGCACCCGCGTGCGCGGCGTGCCGATCAATCTGCGTCCGGACGAAGGTCGCCCGGATGGTGCCGGCACCGGCGAACGCAGCTTCAAGAAAAAGAGCTTCGACCGCTAAGCGGCGCCAGCCCGCCAAAACCCCAAGGCCGTGGCAAGTCCGTGGCCTTTTTCTTGTCCGTAATTTCCTGAACCGGAGACGGCGGGGATTTCATTTTTGGGCACTTTTTCCCGTTGACCGTGGGAATCAACCCAAAACGCCTATTTGACAATCATTCCTATTTACGCGCAAGCAAACGCCCTTTATAATGAGAACCATTCTCAACAAAAGGGCAATAAAAATGCGAAGCCTGCTGTTCAACACCCTGCTAGCCGGCCTGCTGTTCTCGCTGCTCATTGCCGGCATTTCAAACTGACTTTCCGGCAAGGAGCGATCATGCCAAGCAGCGAACTGTGGGCTGGAGCCTTGAGCCTGGTACTCATCCATCACGAAACCGGTTGTCCGCAATCGGCGCTCAACGCCGCCCGTTTGCTCGAGCGGATCGGCGACATGACGGACATCGACAGCGAAACCCGAAACCTCTGCGAACGGGCGAGCAACCGTCTAAACCCAGGTAAGGACTTGCACCATGCTCGCACCGCTTAAAGACCGCCAACAGCTGGAACGCGACAGCGCCGACCCCCAGGGCGACCTCAACCTGCCTTCCGCCGAAGAGCCGGCCAGCCACATCACGCGCCTGGAAACAGAAATCGCAACGCTCAGCCTCGCCCTGCGCCAAGCGCGTCGTGTACAGCGTAAAAACGCCACAGAGACGACACGCAAGATCATTGCGCAGGAAAACCAAATCAGTCGCCTGAATGAACTCAACACCCGACTTCGCCAGCGTCTCGAGAGATTCGAAGCCGGCCAGCGCGTCATCGAACTGGGTTGCCAGATGCAACAGCTCGGAGCAGCGTACAGCGAGCAGTCCGACGCCTGGCAGCACATCTGCTTCCTCGAACGGACCATCAGTGCCGCCCAAACCGAATGCGAGCGGCTGGCCGGCGAGCGCGATGCGGCGATGCTGCGTCTTCGCAGCCCGCTCGCCTACTGAACAGGCGAGAAAGCTGGCCGATGTTGCGGTCAACCCGGATTTTCTGCTGAAACTGAACCCCCCATTACCAGCCAGCCACCCGGACACCCGGCCAGCCAGCGATTCTTCGCCCAGGAGCCCACTCATGTCCGATCATCCCTTTCACGTTGCCGGCGGATTATTCGCCCCATCCCGCCACGTGCAACCCGAGCCGTTGACGCTGCGACGCCCCGCCCTGCCTGAGGACGCATCCGACGCGCCCCAGCTGAGTTCGCGCCGGCGCAAGCTGTGGGAAATCCCGCACAAATTCCATTGCCCGGTCATTGGCGTCTGTTTCGGCGTTGAGGAACTGCGCGGATTGATGGCCAAAACAATGCTATTCCCGCGCGACACCACCGATTTCGTGCTGCACACGACCGCCGTTGGTGCCTGCGAAACGCGTACCCCACTGTCCGAATTACTACACAAGCAACTGGAAAAACGCTTTCTGCTGAATGTCCGGGCATTTGCCAAAGCCAAGGATGCCGCGGCACTGCGCGCGCTTTGGAAAGAAGCTGTCCGGACCGGCCTGGACCTGCCCGCCGCCCTCTGGTCAAGCTGGACACACCCGGCCTGCGACATCTTGCTGGAGCAGGACATCTATGCCGACATTCACATGATTCAGCATCAGCTCGGCACAGGAACACGAGCCGAGCTATCCGTGCTGAAATTGCTGAAGGAAGAAATCACCCTGTTGCGCCGGCAGCTTGACGAGGCGCGCCAAGAGATCGAAGCCCAGCGCGCCGAAAAATCGCGGGAGACCCGGAAACTCGGTGAGCGCGTGGCTGAACTCCATATCGAGATCGCGCGCAAGGATGCTTACACCGCGACGCTGGCCGGCCAACTCGAGCTGTTGCGTAGCAGCTTGCCCGATCTCAAGGATCGCCAGACACTGGCGCGCCGGGCCACCGATGCCGAAGCGCGGGCCAACGCCCTGACGGCGCAGGCAGGTGAACTGGGCAGGGAAGTCGACTATCTGCGCGGACGCCTTAGCACACAGGCCGAACAATCAGAAAAGACCATCAGACTCCTGTTGGCCGACGACACCGGCCACACCGGCAAGACTGCAGCGGCATCCAGCGAGGCAGCGACAAGCCTTTCGGGAAAAAGCGTGCTGTGCGTGGGTGGCCGCTCCGGCTCCATCGACGGATATCGCCAGATCGTCGAGCAGCGCGGCGGCCGTTTCCTGCATCACGATGGTGGGCTGGAAGAAAGCCTGCACCGCATCGACGGCGTGCTGGCGGCTGCCGACCTCGTTATCTGTCAGGCCGGCTGTATCAGCCACAACGCCTACTGGCGGGTGAAGGAGCAGTGCAAACGCACCGGAAAACCCTGCATCTACATGAAAAATGGTGGCGCTTCCGGGCTATCCCGGCTGATCGACCTGAAGCAGAAAGAAGCGCTGCCGGCCACCCCGGCAACCTAACCGAGCTTCTTGTCCAACCAGCTCAGCAATATCGCGTAGAGAACCTCGGGATCGACCGGTTTCGGAACAAAATCGTTCATGCCCGCGGCCAGGCACGCCAGGCGGTCCTCCTGGAAGGCATTGGCAGTCATGGCCAGAATCACGGTTTGCTGACGATCGGGCAATTGCCGAATGGCGCGGGCCGCCTTGAGTCCATCCATGACAGGCATCTGGATATCCATCAGAACAAGGTCGTATTCAGTTGATGCCACCATATCGACCGCCTGCGCCCCATTTTCTGCAATATCGACCTGCCAGCCGAGTGTTTCCTTCAACAACTCAAGGGCGACCATGCGGTTGATCTCCTCATCCTCGACCAGCAGGATATGGGCACCGCCGTGCCGGGTCTGCAACTGCTGCACCGCTTCGGCTCCGGAAACACGGGCAGACGGCAGCTCCTCACTCTCGGGCGCCGTATTTTTGGCCAACCGCATGGTCAGCGCAAAGGTGCTCCCCTCCCCGGCAACGCTCTCCGCCACCACGTCACCGCCCATGAGCAAGGCAAGGCGCCGACAAATCGCCAGCCCGAGCCCACTGCCGCCATGCATCCGTGTAGTCGAACTGTCTGCTTGCTCAAATGGCTCGAAAACACGCCGCAAGGCATCAGGTGCGATGCCGATACCGGTATCTGTGACAGTGATTGTGACCAGCACATCGTTGGAGCTGTCTTCGCCGAGTAACGCGCGAACCGTGACGCCGCCGCGTTCAGTGAATTTGATGGCATTGCTGACCAGATTGAGCAATATCTGCCGGATGCGCAAGGAATCGCCGAGTAGCGGGATGTCGAGTAGCTGCGGCTCAACCTCGTGTTTCAGCCACAAACCCTTCTCCCGCGCACGCTCACCGAGCAGGCTATCAACGTTCGCAAACAAGGCACCCAGCCGGAACGGCGAATTTTCCAGCGTCAGCCGGTCCGCTTCGATTTTCGACAGGTCGAGTACCTCGCCCAGCAAGGCCAGGAGGTGATTCGCCGACTGACTGATCCGCATCAGTGTCTCGACCTGGCTGGGGTCGGCATTGCGGCGTGCCAGCATGTGGGTCAGCCCGATGATGGCATTCATCGGCGTGCGCACTTCATGGCTCATATTGGCCAAAAAGGTGCTTTTTGCCCGGTTGGCCAACTCGGCCATCTCCTTGGCGTGGGACAACTGGAGGGTTCGCTCATCGACCAAGGCTTCAAGCTGATCGCGATGGTTCAGCAACTCAAGCCGCGAGGCCTCACGCTCAACCGCCCAGCGCGAGGAAATCCAGCCGCCCAGCGCTATGCCGGCCAAGCCGACAAGCCAGATGAGCACGTGGCTGATCCCCAGAGCAAACTGCGAATTGTCAATCCGTTCAATATAGGGCGCCAGAGGCAGATTGAGTCCAGTGGCGCCGCGCATGTCGCCGGTCTTGTAGCCGAGAATGGCGTGGCATTTGTCGCAGCCTGGCTCCATGATCATCGCCCGCAGATAGCGCAGATACGGCTTGCCGGCGACCTCCTCGACAGCCCATATCTCGCTTTTTTCGCCCCGCTCGAAGGCTTCGAGCTGGGTTTTTTCCCAAGCGTCCGGGGCGTTGCCCGGGTTCAGATAACGGAGTCCGGTAATTCGGCCACGAATGCCGTAGTCGGCAGCATACAAATCCATCATCTGGCGCAACATGGATGCCGGATTCAACAGCGTCAGCTGGTGGCCATCGGTCGTCGTGACATCCCGCCCTGGCACATGCGACAACCAGGGCACCGATTTCTGGGTTTCCGTGATGGGAACATATACGCCGCCATGCAATGTTCCCCAGCGGCGAAACGTAATGTCCTTGTTGAGATTGGCCTGCGCTTCGGCGTAGGCCATATCCATGGCCTGTTCGCTGACGTGGTGGAAATTCCAGATCATCGATATGGCCAGAACAAAGGTCCACATTGCTCCGGCCAGCAACGCTAGACGAACTGGGCGATGGGTTTCAACCATGACGCTCTTCAGCTTCCATATCAGGCTTCAAACGCCGCCAAATATAGCATCATGAAGACATGAGCAGGCGATTCCGGCGTCATTCGGGCACGCTTGTGCCAATATCAAGTTTCGCCGAGCAGAACCCAGTGGTTGTCCAGTGCCATTTTCTCCGGCCAGGGCAGCAGGGCCGGTTTGGCACTCGGGTGCCAGCGGACCAGGCCCAGTGCGGTGGACACCAGTACGCCGCCGCCAGGGTTCGGGCCTTCCCAGCCTGTCAGCGCGTAAGCTTCCTGCAATTCCACGATACGCGTCAGCTTGTCCGGCATGGCCGGATGCCACAGCTGGGCGAGGCCAACCTGATTGCTCGACAGGGCAAAGCCGCCGTTGTAGGCAGGTGCGATATCACCGGCATAACCGGCGCCATCACCTGCACGCGCGGGCAGTTTCAGCTCGTCGCCATCCAGCACGGCGAGGATGGGCGCCGCAACCCGTGCCGCCGGATCGTCGTGTTCGGCCTGCATGGCGACGCCGAGGAAAGTCCTCTCGCCTTTCGCCCAGTGACTCCAGGCCAGGTGGCGTAGGCTCAGGCGCCGATCGTCCAGCGTCCATTGACGCATCAGGGCGCCGCTCTGGCCATCGAGCCGGACGAGCGAGGCGTCCATGCGGTGCAGGTCAAACTTCTTGTCGGCCGCCGTGCGCGGAATGCCGCCGTTGGCGATCATCAGGTGACCGGCAGCGTCGACCAGCAGCTGGTGCGGCTCCAGGCCGTGGCTTTGCCATTCGGCCAGCTTCTTGAGACTCTGGCGGTCGCGCACACCAATCAGGCCGCGCCCCGTTTTCATGTCGGTTTCGGTGGTGTAGATCACGTCGCCACGTGGGCTGACGACGGCATGGCCGTTCAGGCGGGCGTTTGAAGACTCGCCGGCCAGATCGACCTGCTGCGCCACTTTGCCGTCGCGGTCGATGCGCATGAGCCAGCCACCCGGACGAACGCCCGTCACCAGCAGACTGCCTTCCGCCTCCGGCGTCAGGCCGTGCGGACGGGTCGGCAGCGCTGCGGCCCGGCTGATGGTGATTCTCTTGCCCTCCCAGTCGGCAGAAAGCACACCGGCAAAATAGGTGTCGCCGGCATTCGGGCCGCGCCAGGCAGCCGCTAGCGAGGCATTTTTCGGCTGCGCCTGTCCGGCCCAGGCGAAACTGGCCGGCGGCAGGGCAGCCAGCGCACCAGCCATCTTGAGAAACTCGCGACGTGTCGTTTTCATGCTTTTTCCATCATTGCTGCGGTCGACCGGAAATTTTGGCCAAAAACCAAAACCCGGCCGGTTCGAGAAAGCCCCGTCCGCAGACGGGGCGCACTGCCAAGAGATTTAGAACTTGTATTCGCCGCTCAGGATGAAGCGGCGCGCCTGGCCGGGGACCGTGAAGCCGCCGTTGTCGTAGAGTGCGTCGTAATAAACCCGGTCGAACAGGTTCTGGACATTGAGCTTGATGGTGTAGCTCGGCTGGTCGTAGGTCAGCATCGCATCCCAGCGGACATAACCCGGCACCGAGTTCGGCGCAAAAGTCGTCGAACAGTTGCTGTACGACCAGAGAAGGGTCGTCGCATTCTGGGTCGCTGCGCCGCAGGTACCGATGCCGTAGGCCGAACGGCTGCTCTTGGCCTCGAAGCCGAGGCCGGCTTTCCAGTTTTCGGCAAAACGGTAGGTCGTCCACAAATTGGCCGTGAAGGCCGGCGTATTGCGTGCGCGATGGCCTTCGGATACCTGCTGCGAGCGCCCGACATACACCGCCTGGTTCGCATCGGCCGCCTCGCCCGCGGCATAGCCCAAGCCGCCGTTTGCAGTGCCGTTGGCCGTTGCCTGCGCAAAAGTCTGGCCGGTGGCCCTGCCATCATATTGCTCGTTGACGCGGGCCGCCATGAGCGCAATGCCGCCGAATACTTCCCAGTTCGAGGTAATGCGTCCAGCCAGCTCGAATTCGATGCCGTTGGTCCGCCGCTTTTTCGAGTTCAGCGCCGCCGTCGACTCGAGGTCGGTGTTGCGCTCCCAATCCTTGCTGGCCGTATAGATCGCCGTGCGGAAAGTCAGGTCGCCATCCATGAACAGCCACTTGCCGCCCAGCTCCGATACCCGGCTACGTTCCGGCGGCAACTCGCCACCGGAGAGCTGGTAGAGATCGGCCGTCGGGCTGAAGGAGTCACTCCAGCTCAGATAGTAGTGCGACGCGACATCCGGCTGCCACGACAGGCCAGTGCGATAGCTCCACTGCCCGAAGTTCAGGCTGGGAGAATTGACACTGGAATACTGGGCACGCATTTCGTCACGGCGAACACCCATTGTCGCTTTCCAGTTGCGGATGAACTCGACCGTATCCTGAACGTAGGCGCTGTAAGTATCGCCGGAATAGGTGATCGCCGCACCGTTGAACTGGCCGGGAACGTACAACGGCTTGGTCGCAGTACCGAGATTGCGCAGCGCCCAGCGAATCGACTCCTCACGAAGGTATTCGGCGCCAGTCACCACCTCGTGGCGCATGCCGAGCAGCGAGAACGCCGTGTTGAAATCACTCTGCAGAACGTAGTTATCGGTCTCGAACTCGCGCGTCTTGGCCTGGTTGGACGTGCTGGCGGCGGTCAGCGCACCCTGCCCGGCCACCGCCCAGAAGGACCGCTTGTAATTGGCCCTGCGCAGCACCGTACGCCATTGTGTGTCGGGGGCAATCGTGTAGAGATAGCTTGCCGTCGTGACGTTGGTGTCGCTGTTATCAAAACCGGCATCAACGCCATAGTAATTGCCGGCCTTGGCCATTGCCTCGTTGGGGCGGCGATTGGCGAAGGGAATGCCATAGTCGGCGTTGTCGCGCGTCTTCACCCAGAGATGGCTCAGCGTCACTTCATGCGGCGTGCCAAGGCCAAATGAAATGCTTGGCGCAACGCCGGAGCGATGAATTTCCGGCTCGGTGCCGGTAAAGGGATTGGAACGGGCGCTACCCTCATCCCGGTTCATCACATTGAGGCGAACTGCCGTTGACTCGCCGATGCGCTGATTGATGTCGGCCTTCACTTCCTGAAAGCCGTTGGTGCCGATACCGACACCAGCCTTGTTGATCCCGTACAGCATCGGCGTCTTGCTGACCTGATTGATCACCCCGCCGGCCTGGCCGCGACCGAACAACATCGCAGCCGACCCGCGCAGCACGTCCACCTGCTCCAGGTTGAACACCTCGCGGTTGTACTGCGCCGTGTCACGGATGCCGTCGAGGTACATGTCGCCAAAGGTGTAAAAGCCACGCAGCATCATGTTGTCGCCCGAACGACCGCCCTCGGCGGCGTTGAAGGTCAGTCCGGAGACGTTGCGCAGCGCCTCGCGCAGGGAGTTCGCCTCCTGCTCCTCCATCAATGCCTTGGTCACCGTGGTGATCGCCTGCGGCACATCGTGCGGGTCCTGAACCACCTTGCCGACGCGGGTCTTGGTGGCCCGAAAACCGTCCGGCTCCTGCTGCCCGGTAACGGTCACCGCCGACAAGGTCTTGTCCTCTTCGGCCCCGGCTGTAGTCACGACGCCCAGAAAACACGCCAGCACAGCCGCCCCCAGCGGCAACAGGCGAACTTGATGGCCACCGCCAAGTGGCGCGGCTGATGGGCCAACCACCCCAGACTTTGAATAATTTATCCCGCTGTTTTTCACAAGCAATCCCCTGTCGAGTCAGAAATTTGGCTGGCTGGCATGGAGGCTGGCTTGCCGAACAAAAAATGTTCGAGAGGAAAATCGATCGCGCAACGCCACCCGACGGCTGGCATGACCCGCTCAAAACCTCTCTGGAAGGTAATTCAGGACATGGCGGGCAGGACATCAGCTGGCTAGTCAATCAATGAGAACGAGAATGTATCTCAATTGTAAATACCCATCAATACAATTACGAATAATTCTCGATACCAATTGACATCGATTCCCATTTACACGAAAATGCGATCAATTCTTGTTTGCAACAGGCTACTACCATGAACGTGCAGCACCCTCTCGCTCCCGAGCGCAAGCCGGCCCTTGAAAAAACGGAAGCCCGCCCACGAATCGACAGCGAAAAAATCCTTGGCGGCTCAACGGCTGTCGAAATCGAGCATGCCGGCCAGCGTTACCTGTTGCGCGTCACGCGTGAAAACAAGCTGATCCTGACCAAATAGTCTCCCTCCGTTGCACCTCTCGTTCCCATAGCCAGCCAGCAACAGCCAGCAAGCCAAGGGTTTTTTCTGGCTTATCAGCTGGGAAAAACCGAAAAGAATATGAGCTACACACTCTCCCGCCCTTCACCTTTCCAGCGCAGCGGCATGCTGACCCTTGTCGTTGGCCTGCATGTCGTCATTTTCCTGATCATCCTGGCGGCCAAGACGGTGGTGCCGCAGATTCTGGAAATTCCACTCGTCGTCGATCTGCTGGAAACGCAGGAACCGAAGAAGGAGCCGGTCGCGAAGCCCTTGCCGATGGCCAAACCGGTACCGGTCAGGACGCAACAGACACCGGCTCCCAAAACAGTCGCGCCGGTGGTCGAGACCACCCAGAGCACTGTACCCGCCCCTGCCGCCGTGGTCGCCCCGCCGGCCGAACCCAAACCGGCACCGATAGCGCCGCCTGCCGAGCCGGTCAGCCAGCCCCGCTTCGACGCCGATTACCTGAAGAACCCCGCCCCGCCCTACCCGCCGCTGGCGCGCCGCATGGGTGAAGAAGGCAAAGTCGTGCTGCGCGTTTCGGTCAATCCGCAGGGCACGGCCGACAACGTCGAGATCAAGACGTCGTCGGGCAGCCCGAGGCTAGACGAGTCGGCGCAAAAAACCGTCCGCAACTGGAAATTCATCCCGGCCAAGCGTGGCGATACCGCCGTCCAGAGTTGGGTGCTGGTCCCCATCATTTTCAAATTGGAGCAATAAAAATGCAGGAAAACTCGTTCGGTTTTGCCCACCTGTGGGCCAGCGGAGACACGATTTCGCACGCCGTGGCCATCATTCTCGCCATCATGTCCATCATCAGCTGGTACCTGATCCTGGCCAAAGCCGTCGATTGGTGGTCCATGCGTCGCGCCGCCAAGGCGCTGGGCGCCTTCTGGTCAGCCAGCAGCGTCAGTGACGGCATCGCCCTGCTCAATCAGGCTGGCGCGGACAGCCCCTACGCCCAACTGGCGACCCAGGCCAATGGCTGCAACAACGATTGCGAAGCCGCCCCCGGCCGCCTCGCCTCGCGATTCGACCCGGCCGAGCAGATGGAACGCGCCCTGCGCCAGCAACTTTCCACGACGCAAGCCGGCATGGAAAACGGCCTGACCCTGCTCGCAACGACCGGCGCCACGGCACCTTTCGTCGGCCTGCTTGGCACCGTCTGGGGCATCTACCACGCGCTCGTTGCCATCGGCCTGTCCGGTCAGGCGGCGCTGGAGAAAGTTGCCGGCCCGGTTGGGGAAGCGCTGATCATGACTGCCGCCGGCCTCGCCGTCGCGCTGCCCGCCGTCTTCGCCTACAACGCCTTCACGCGCGCCAACCGTGTCATCCTGGCCGACCTCGACGCCTTTGCCCACGACCTGCATGCCTTCTTCACCGTTGGCAAGCCATTTGTCGCCAACAGCGCGCAGATCCACCCGATGCGTGCCCGCGTTGCGACGGAGGCGGCATAACATGGCCATGGGCAGCTTCAATTCGCAGAACCACCAGATGCCGACGGCGGAAATCAACATGACGCCGCTCGTTGATGTGATGCTGGTTTTGCTGATCATCTTCATCATCACCGCGCCGTTGATGACGCATCAGGTGCCGGTCGATCTGCCGCGCGCTTCGAGCACGCCGACGCCGGAAAAACCGCTGACGCTGCAGGTCAGCATCGATGCCGACAACCATGTTTTTGTTGCCGCCCAGCCGGTCGATTCCGCCAGCCTCGAGGCCCGCTTCCGCGATGCCGTGGCGCAGGACGCCAAGGTCGAAATGCACCTGCGTGCCGACCGCGCGACGCGCTACGAAACGGTGGCCGAAACGATGAGCGCCGCCCGTCGGGCCGGGCTGACCAAGATCGGTTTCGTCACGCAGCCAGGCCAGGGAGCGCAGTAGGGGCGGCGGCCAGCCAAGTATTTACGGCGATCACTCCAGGTATCGCACGTATTTTTCAAAAACCGCAGGGAGGCGGAAATGAAAATAAAATTCCATCTAACACCCTTGGTGGCCGTGCTTTCGCTCGCCTTTTCCGGCGCCGCAATCGCCGACAAGCAATTGGGCGAAGTCACCGTCAGCAGCGGCAAGACAACCGGCGCCAAACCGGTGCTGCGTGATGAAATCATCGCTACCGAATCGCTGGGCGCCCGTGAGCTGGAAAAAACCGGCGCCACGATGCTGACCGAAGCACTCGACAAGCGCCCCGGCATCTCCATGCAGGTCGAATGTTCGATCTGCAACGTGCGCAATGTCGTCCTCAACAATCTGCCCGGTCGCTACACCACGCTGCTCATCGACGGCATCCCTATTTTCTCTTCAGTGTCGACGGCCTACGGCCTGGATAGCGTCAGCCTCGGCGGCCTGGAGCGCATCGACATCTCGCGCGGCGCCGGCACCAGCCTGATCGCCCCGGAGGCACTGGCCGGCTCGGTCAATATCGTCACCCGCCGGCCGACCAAGGATGAATTGCTGATCAACCAGCAATTCGGCTCCTATGGCCACCTGAATACTGACCTGTTCGGCGCCAAGGCATTTACTGGCGGCGCGTTGACGGCCAACTTCAATCACAACCAGCATGACACGGTCGACGGCGACGACAACCGGATTTCCGAATACACCGGCTACAAGCGCAACCTGGGCGGCGTCGGATTCTTTGTCGACGATCTCGGCGGCTTTAAGATCAGGGGCCGTTTCGACATCGTCGATGAAAAGCGCATGGGCGGCGCCATGGGCACCGATTACAGCGGGGTCAAGGCCAATGGCAGTGGCAATCCGTTCGACTGGAGCAAGGGCCAGAACGGTTCGCCTTATGCCGGCGGCTGGATCGTCCCTGATACCGGCCTGACCCAGGACTACACCGACGGCCTGGCCGGCATGTCGGAGATCATTTTCACCGACCGCAAGCAGTTCGTTTCCAGCGCCACCCACAAGCTGGGCGAAGGAAGCATGCGTTTCGCCGTCGGGTATGCCAAACACAAGCAGGACTCGTTCTACGAGAAGGCCGTCTACAAAGCCGACCAGACTCAGTATTACCTTGAGGCCAGCACCCAGCAACCGCTCGGCGAAACGCTGGTGACGACCGGGGTGACCTATCGCTACGAAGATTTGGCCAGCGTCGGCACCGATGCCAGCGGCACGCCAAACAACGGCATCGACAATTACAAGTACCGCACCCCGGGCGTTTTCCTGCAGGGCTACCACAGCTTCCTGGAGGGCGTGGTCGAGGTGAATGGCTCGGTGCGCTACGACAAGCACAACGTTTTTGGCGCCATCACCAGCCCGCGCTTCAACGTGTTGTGGAACCACAACCACGAACTGAACAGCCGTTTTGCGGTTGGCCGCGGATTCCGCGCTCCCACCTCGTTCTTCGAGCAGGACCACGGCATCCTCGACACCACGCGCATCGTACGCAACATCGACAAGGCTGAAATCTCCGACAACGTTTCCTACGCACTATCCTATGCCGAAGATCGGCTGGCCTGGGTGGGTTCCCTGAACTACAACCGGATCAAGAACATGGCCTTGCTCGATTCGGGGGCCACCGACCCGGTCACCGGCGATGCCATCACGCTGTTCACCTCCGCCCGGAAGCCGGTCATCGTCGTTGGCGGCGACTTGACCGTCACCTACAAGCTGACGCCGAATCTCGAAACGACCATCGCCGCCGAGCACTTCAAGTATCGCTTCTCGGAAGCCGGCACGCTCGCCTTCGCCCGGCCGGAAACCAGGGCCTACCTGCGTCTCGACTACGAAAGCGGCCCCCTGACCGGGATGCTGCGCGGCACCTGGACCGGCCCGATGGACCTCGCCAAGTTCTACGACTACGCCAACAACCCGCGCTACAACTTCGATGGCACGCGCAAGATGGACAAGAGCCCGGACTACTGGGTGGTCGACCTGCGTGGCGAATACCGCCTGAACAAGCAATGGTCGGCCTTCCTGGGCGTCGACAACGTCTTCGACTTCAAGCAGTCCGACAAGGAAAGCATGCTGTGGGTCGACGGCAGCGGGGCGATCGATGTCACCCATATTTGGGGTACGAATCGCGGCCGCTTCATCTACGGCGGAGTAAAGTTCGCCCTGTGACCCTGTTTGACAAGACCTCTCTCCGGTCAAGCCTCGCCCTCTGGGCGGGGCTTTTGGCATGTGCTGCGGTCAACGCCGAAAATCAGCCAAATTCGGCACTTGATTTCGAGCTGTCGGATGGACACCGGTTCGTACAGCTATCGCGTCTGCCGGCGCAAACCACAGTCATCAATTTCTGGCGTGCCGACTGCCCGCCCTGCCTGAGAGAAATGCCGGCCCTGGCCGCACTGGCCCGCAGTGGCAAGGTTCGCGTCATTACCATTGCCCTGCAAAAGCCGGCCGAAACACTCGGCGCCCCCAGCGCCATACAGGCCGCATTGGCCCCACCCATGCACGTGCTGCACGGCCCCGGCGAACCACGCGGTCTGCTCGCCCGCTTCGGCAACCGGGTCGGCGCATTACCGCACACCCTGGTGCTCGACGACCAACGCCGCCCCTGCGCCCAGCGCACCGGCGAAATCACCTCCGACTGGCTTGACCATGCCGTCACCAACTGCAGCAAAGCCAAAACAACATGACCACCTCCGCCCCTGCCACCGCCAACGCCATCCTGCTCGTCGGCCACCCCAATGTCGGCAAATCGGTTCTCTTTCATCGCCTGACCGGGGCCTACGTCAACGTTTCAAACTACCCCGGCACCACCGTCGAAGTCACCCGCGCGAGCGCCCGTTTCGACCGCGAGGCGATGCTCCTCGACACCCCCGGCGTGCTCGCCCTGCCCTCGCGCAGCGATGACGAACGAGCGACGATGCGCGCCCTGCTCAACGAGGAAACCCGCTGCCTGATCCAGGTCGGCGACGCCAAGAACCTGCGGCGCACCCTGACCCTGACCGCGCTGCTGGCCGAACTCGGTGTGCCCATGGTGCTGGCGCTGAACATGCATGACGAGGCCGCAGCGCGCGGCGTCGTGGTCGATATTCCGGCGCTCGCTGAAGAACTCGGCATCCCGGTGCTGGCCACGGTGGCCACCGGCGGCGAAGGCATCGGCGAACTGACCCACGGCCTCGGTCACGCCCAGCCGGCGCAAGCGCTGCTGCGCTACGACGCCGAGATCGAGGCCGACATCGAGCGCATGGCCGAGGCCATCACGCGCCTGGCTCCGCACCCGCAACTGGTCGCCCGCGGGCTGGCCATTCTGTATCTCGGCGGCGATTCGGTGGTCGCCGACTGGCTGACTGAGCGCGCTGGCAACTCCCACGGTCAACTGGAAATTTTGCGCAAAAACGCAACCGACCGTTGCGAAGGCGATCTGCCGACCCTGCTCGCCCGCGAACGCACCGAAGCCGCCGATGCGCTCTCTGCCAGCGTTATCCAGCGTGCCGTGAAGAGCAGTCCGCTGCTCTCGCAACGGATCGGCCAGTATGTCGTGCATCCGGTCTGGGGCATCCCCATCCTGCTCGGTGTGCTTTACGCTGTCTATGAATTCGTCGGCGTCTTCGGCGCCACCACACTGGTCGGACTGATGGAGGAAGGCTTGTTCGAGGGCATCCTCAACCCGGCCTTTACCGCCTTCGTCGAATCGGTCGTCGGCCCCGGCTGGGTGCAGGAACTGCTGGTCGGTCAGTACGGCTTGTGGACCATGGGCATGACCTACGCGCTGGCGCTGATCCTGCCCATCGTCACGACCTTTTTCTTCGCCTTCGGCGTGCTTGAGGATTCCGGCTATTTGCCGCGCCTGACGGTCATCGCCAATCGGCTGTTTGCGCTGATCGGCCTCAACGGCCGCGCCGTGCTGCCGATGGTCCTCGGCCTTGGCTGCGTGACGATGGCGACGCTGACGACGCGCATCCTGCACAGCCCACGAGAACGGATGATCACCATCTTCCTGCTGGCCCTGGCCATCCCGTGTTCGGCGCAGTTGGGCGTCGTCCTCGGCATGCTCGGCGGCGTCTCTTTCACTGCCGTGCTCATCTGGGCGCTGGCCATGGTCGGCGTCCTGCTGCTGGCCGGTTTTCTGGCGGCGAAGCTCATTCCTGGCCGCCGCATTCCGCTGGTCACGGAGTTGCCGCCGATGCGCCTGCCGATCATCGGCAACGTGTTGAAGAAGACCGGCGGCCGGCTCAAGTGGTATCTGATCGAGGTCATCCCGCTTTTCCTGCTCGGCACCTTCATCATGTATTCGCTCGATAAAGTCGGTGCCCTGCCCGCCATCATCGAAGCCGGCGAACCGCTCGTCTCCGGCTGGCTCGGCCTGCCGAAGGAGGCCTCGGCCGCCTTCGTCATGGGTTTCCTACGCCGCGACTTCGGCGCTACCGGCCTGTTCGCCATGGCCCATACGCTGAGCCCGATCCAGGCCGTTGTCGGCATGATCACCATCACGCTGTTCATCCCCTGCTTCGCCAGCCTGATGATGATGGTCAAGGAACAGGGCACCAAGGTCGCCCTCGGCATGGTGGCCGTCATCGTCCCCTTCGCCTTCTTCGTCGGCGGCCTGTTCAACATCCTTCTCCACGCCGTCTGGTCATGAGCCCCACCCACGAAGCCCGCCTCCCCCTCGCCTTCATCCCGCCCGGCAACGAAGTCCGCCTCGCCGCGCTCGGTGACGAAATCGACCCGCTCCAGCGCGAACAGCTGACCGCCTACGGCCTGGCCGAAAATCGCCCGATCAAGGTGCTGCAACAGCGGCCGATGACCGTCATCCTCGCCGACGAGGTGGAACTGGCGCTCGAACACGCCGTGGCCCGGCATATCTGGGTAAACAAGGCCCCGTCCGGCGCATAGCCATGCAATCCCACGGTGAACCGTAAAAAATGGCCAAAATTGAAATGCCGGGCTGTGTGGTGTCCGCTCGGGCTGATGGCGACAGTGTGGACGCTCGTTTTCTTTGTTTGGTAAGCCGAAACGCTCCCTGCCACTATTAATTCGGCGAATCCGGCAACTTGAAAAGCATGAGTGCATTCTTGGCCGCGCAGACACCGGCTATCGATACTCACATGTCGAACATCCAAGGCGGTGAGAGGCGTAGCCACCTGTCTCGAACGGGGGCCCGCAGACGACAGGTTACGCAGGTACAGGTAGCACTCTACCAGCGCAAGGCGCCTACTGATGTCGCTACCGTCAACCAGCACCGCGACCTCCTGACATACACCAAGGTCTGGAGGCCCTGGCGCAGCCAGAAAACTGACGAACTATCGTACTTGGCACTTATTTCCAAGCATTGGCCAAACGGTCACTTCCATAAAACGAAAGCCCAATAGCTGTTGACGCTCGTTGAAAACTGACCAGAAAAGCGAGGTTGTGCGCGCTGAAAATTGACCAGGGTGATTAACTCGTCCGCTCATTTTTTGAGCAGGATTTTAGGAGATGATCACCATGAAGGATCTGGGAAGGATTCGGC
>JAEUOG010000021.1 GCA_016790815.1 Dechloromonas sp. | reverse complement strand
GGCAAGTACGAGACCTACAAGGAATACGCCAAGCTGATCAACGATCAGACCAAGCGTCACCTGACCCTGCGTGGCCTGTTCGAATTCAAGCCGACTGGTGCAGCAATTCCGCTCGAAGAAGTCGAATCTGCCAAGGAAATCGTCAAGCGCTTTGCCACGGGTGCCATGTCGCTCGGTTCCATTTCGACGGAGGCACACACGACGCTGGCCATCGCCATGAACCGCATCGGCGGCAAGTCGAACACCGGCGAAGGCGGTGAGGACGCCAAACGTTTCGTGCCGCTCAAGGCTGGTCAGACGCTGTCGGAAGTGGTCGGTGCCTCGCGTATCGAACGCGATTACACCTTCAAGGAAGGCGATTCGCTGCGTTCCGCCATCAAGCAGGTCGCTTCAGGCCGCTTTGGCGTGACCACGGAATACCTGGTCAATGCCGACCAGATCCAGATCAAGATGGCGCAAGGTGCCAAGCCGGGTGAAGGCGGCCAGTTGCCGGGTCATAAGGTATCCGAGTACATCGGCTTCCTGCGTCACTCGGTGCCGGGTGTCGGCCTGATTTCGCCGCCACCGCACCACGACATCTATTCCATCGAAGACCTGGCTCAGCTCATTCACGACCTTAAGAACGCCAACTCCAAGGCCTCCATCTCGGTCAAGCTGGTTTCCGAGGTTGGTGTCGGTACGGTGGCTGCCGGTGTTGCCAAGGCCAAGGCCGATCACGTCGTGATCGCCGGCTTTGACGGTGGCACCGGCGCTTCGCCGCAGTCATCGATCAAACATGCCGGCACGCCGTGGGAACTCGGCTTGTCCGAAACCCAGCAGACGCTGGTCCTGAACCGCCTGCGCTCGCGCATCCGTGTTCAGGTAGATGGTCAGATGAAGACCGGTCGTGACGTCGTCGTTGGTGCCCTGCTCGGTGCTGACGAGTTCGGCTTTGCTACCGCACCGCTGGTCGTTGAAGGCTGCATCATGATGCGCAAATGCCACCTGAATACCTGTCCGGTCGGCGTTGCCACGCAGGATCCGGTGTTGCGCAAGCGTTTCTCCGGTCAACCCGAGCACGTCGTCAATTTCTTCTTCTTCGTCGCCGAAGAAGTCCGCGAAATCATGGCTCAGCTCGGTATTCGCAAGTTCGACGACCTGGTTGGCCGTGCCGACCTGCTCGACATGCGTCCCGGTATCGATCACTGGAAGGCCAAGGGTCTGGATTTCTCGAAGATTTTCTTCCAGCCGAACGTGCCGGCCGACGTGCCGCGCCTGCATACCGAAGGCCAGGATCACGGCCTTGAAAAGGCACTGGATCACAAGCTGATCGCGCAAGCCAAGCCGGCGCTCGAAAAGGGCCAGAAGGTCCAGATAGAAACGACGATCATCAACGTCAACCGCACCTGCGGCACCATGCTGTCGGGCGAAGTCGCCCGTCGTTACGGTCATGCCGGCTTGCCGGACGACACCATCCACGTCAAGCTGACCGGCACTGCAGGCCAGGCTTTCGGCGCATTCCTGGCCAAGGGCGTGACGCTGGAGCTGACCGGTGAAGGAAACGACTACGTTGGTAAGGGCCTGTCGGGCGGTCGCCTCATCATCAAACCGCATGCGGACTTCCGTGGTGATACCCAGCAGAATATCATCTGCGGCAATACCGTCATGTACGGCGCGACAGAAGGCGAAGCCTTCCTTGCCGGTGTCGGCGGCGAACGCTTCTGCGTTCGTAACTCCGGCGGTACGGCCGTGGTCGAGGGTGTTGGCGATCATGGATGCGAATACATGACCGGCGGCACGGTGGTGGTGCTGGGCATGACCGGACGCAACTTCGCGGCGGGAATGTCGGGCGGTATCGCCTACGTGCTGGACGAGGATAGCAGCTTCAAGCATCGCTGCAACCTCGCTCAGGTTGCGCTCGAGAAGGTTCTGCCGGCATCGCGTCATGCCGCTGGGGAGCCCTTGCACCAAGGGCAGGCAGACGAGACGCAGCTCAAGGAATTGATCACCCGTCACGCCGAATACACCGGCAGCCAGACCGCCAAGACTATTCTGGGTAACTGGGATGTCTACCGAGAGAAGTTCGTCAAGATTTATCCGCACGAGTACAAGCGCGCCCTCACCGAGATGGCTGCTGCACAGAAGGAGGCCGCATAATGGGCAAGCCGACTGGTTTTATGGAGTTCGAGCGTCTCTCCGAGTCTTACGAGCCCGTTGAGAAACGCCTGACGCACTACAAGGAATTCGTTCAGTCCTTGAGCGACGAGGAAGCCAAGATTCAGGGCGCGCGCTGCATGGACTGCGGCATTCCTTTTTGCAACAACGGCTGTCCGGTGAACAACATCATTCCGGACTGGAACGATCTGGTTTTCCACGGCAACTGGAAGCAGGCTCTTGATGTGCTGCACTCAACCAACAATTTCCCGGACTTCACGGGCCGCATCTGTCCGGCACCCTGTGAGGCAGCCTGTACGCTTGGCATCAACGCCGAGCCGGTAGGCATCAAGTCGATCGAGCACGCGATCATCGACAAGGGCTGGGAAATGGGTTGGGTTGTGCCCCTGCCGCCGAAGTCGAAGACGGGCAAGAAGGTTGCGATTGTTGGTTCCGGCCCTGCCGGGCTGGCTGCCGCCCAGCAATTGGCGCGTGTTGGCCATGACGTGACTGTTTTCGAGAAGAGCGATCGCCTTGGCGGCCTGCTCGCTTACGGTATTCCCGACTTCAAGATGGAAAAAACGCTGGTCGATCGTCGTGTAGCCCAGATGGAAGCCGAAGGCGTTGTCTTCAGAACCAAGGTCGTCATCGGCGACAAGAACGTGCCGGCCGGCATCAACAACGACGCTAAGGAATTCGTCTCTGCAGCCGAGTTGACCGCAGCATTTGATGCCGTGATCCTCGCTGCCGGTTCCGAAGTTCCGCGTGAATTGCCGGTTCCGGGCCGCGAACTAAAGGGTATCTACGCCGCGCTCGAGTTCCTGATTCCGCAGAACAAGGAAGTCCAGCAAGGCAAGGCCAACCCGATCAACGTCAAGGGCAAGCACGTCATCGTGATCGGTGGCGGCGATACCGGTTCGGACTGCGTCGGCACGTCGAATCGTCATGGCGCCGCCTCGGTGACCCAGTTCGAACTGATGCCGATGCCTCCAGAGCAGGAAAACAAGGACCTGACCTGGCCGTATTGGCCGTACAAGCTACGTACCTCCTCTTCGCACGATGAGGGTTGTACCCGCGATTTCGCCGTCGCCACCAAGGGCTTCGTCGATGATGGCAAGGGCAACGTCAAAGCGCTCAAGGCTGTTCGTCTGGACTGGAAGGACGGCAAGATGGGCGAAGTGGCCGGTTCAGAATTCGAACTGCCGTGCGACAACGCCTTCCTGGCCATGGGTTTCACCAACCCGGTCGGCGGCCTGCTCGATGCGTTCGGCGTCGAGAAGGATGCGCGCCAGAACGCAAAGGCAACGACCGACGGCGACGGTTGCTACAAGACCAATGTCGACAAGGTTTACGCCGCCGGTGACGTCCGTCGTGGCCAGTCGTTGGTCGTCTGGGCGATCCGCGAGGGTCGTCAGGCTGCCCGCGAAGTTGATGCGTTTCTGATGGGGGCGACGACGCTGCCGCGCTAAGTACGATAGTTCTCGAAAAAGCCCCGCCGCCTGAAAAGCCGGCGGGGCTTTTGTTTTCTTGACTGGATTTGCGTTGGATCAAAGGGCGGGTGCTGCAATAGCCTCGCTGGCTTCGACAGCCCGGGCTGATCATGTGAAAATGCACATTGCCCAACTCCTCATGAATTTTCTCAATATGAATATCGTCATTCTCGCTGCTGGCCAAGGCAAACGCATGCATTCCAATCTTCCCAAGGTGTTGCACCCTGTCGCCGGCAAGCCGCTGGCGCAGCATGTGATCGACACGGCTCGCCTGCTTTCCCCGGAAAAACTTGTCGTCGTCTACGGTCATGGTGGTGACGTGGTCCGATCGACTCTGGCCGCCGGGGATATTCTTTGGGCAGAACAAGCGCAGCAACTGGGAACTGGCCATGCTGTCGCACAGGCCCTGTCGCAACTGGGTTCCGCAGCCCAGACGCTGGTGCTCTACGGCGACGTTCCGCTGACTACGGTGGGGGCGCTCAAGCGGCTGTTGCAGGCCGGCAAGGATGGCCTTTCGATTCTCACCGTCGATCTTGAAAATCCCAGTGGCTACGGCCGTATCGTCCGCAATGCCGCCGGCAACGTGACGAGCATCGTCGAGGAAAAGGACGCAACGCCCGAGCAAAAGGCGATTCGCGAAGTCAATACCGGCATCATGGCCATGCCGACAGCGCGCCTGGCCGAATGGCTCGGCAGTCTGAAAAACAACAATGCCCAGGGCGAGTATTACCTGACCGACGTCGTAGCTCTCGCTGTGGCTGAAGGAATGCCGGTTCGTACCGCGCAGCCTGAAGGCGAGTGGGAAGTGCTCGGCGTCAACAGCAAGGTGCAACTGGCGGAACTGGAGCGCCAGCACCAGCGCAATCTGGCCGATCAGCTGCTGGTCGCTGGCGTCCGTCTTGCAGACCCGGCCCGTATCGATATTCGCGGCAGCCTCTCCCATGGACGGGACGTCGCTATCGATGTCGGCTGCGTTTTCGAAGGCACGGTCGAGCTGGCCGATGCCGTCGAGGTTGGTCCCTACTGCGTATTGAAGAACGTCAAGGTTGGTGCCGGAACGCGGATTGCTGCCTTCTGCCATTTCGAGGACGCGATTATCGGTCCTGACGGCGTTCTCGGCCCCTATGCACGCTTGCGTCCCGGAACCGAGCTCGGCCCGGAAGTGCACATCGGCAACTTTGTCGAGGTCAAAAAAAGCACCATTGGCGCCCAGTCCAAGGCCAATCACCTGGCCTACATCGGCGACGCCGAGATCGGCCAACGCGTCAACGTCGGCGCCGGTACGATTACCTGCAATTACGATGGCGCCAACAAGTTCAAGACGATCATCGAGGACGATGTCTTCATTGGTTCCGATACCCAGCTAGTGGCGCCAGTTACGGTGGGGCGCGGGGCAACGCTAGGGGCAGGCACGACGCTGACCAAGAATGCGCCGCCAGACGCGTTGACCGTGTCGCGCGCCAAGCAGATCACGCTGGCCGGCTGGGAACGCCCCAAGAAGGTCAAGAAATAATGGACTTGGGTTTCATGGCTTTTGCCGTTGCGTCTACGCTGTCGCTGGCGGCGGGCGGCTTGCTCTTGCTCATCGGCTATATCGGTACCGTACCGGCAGCCCTCAGCTTTGGCTGGAAAACGGGCTTGCCGGTGTTGCTCCTGCCCGTCATTGGTCCGGTTTGGTTCGCGCTAAGCCGTGGGCCGGAGTTTCGCCGCCCGGCTATCCAGTTGATTGTCGGCGTGGCACTGATAGCAGTCGCTACCGCACTGATTATGGGTCTGGGCCCGGGTTACGCCGAAAAGCTTGTCGCAGAAATGATCGAGGCTGACCAGAAGACTCGTTGATTCATCGCTAATTTATCGCTCAGGGAGAAGAAGATGTCCAAGTACACCACCGAGGCTCTACGTTCTGTTGCATTGGTCGGCCATGGTGCCGCCGGCAAGACCAGCCTCGCCGAGGCATTGCTGTTCGCGACCGGTGCCATCACCGCAAAGGGCAGCGTCGAGAAGGGCAATACCGTTGCCGATTTCGATGCTCAGGAAAAAGAGGCTGGTCACTCCCTGACTTCTGCTGTCGTCAATTTTGGCTATGAAGACACGCATGTTCATCTCATTGATACGCCGGGTTACCCGGATTTTGCCGGGCAGGCCATTGCTGCGCTGGCGGGTGTTGATACGGCGCTGGTCGTCGTCAACGCCCAGACCGGCGTCGAGCTCATGACTGAGCGCATGATGCGCTACGCAGCCGACCGCAAATTGTGCCGGATGATCATCATCAACAAGATCGACGCCGAAAACCTTGATCTGCCGGGACTTGTGGCCGATATTCGCGAGCGTTTCGGCAAGCAGTGCATGCTGCTCGACCTGCCTGCCCACGGTGCGGCCGATGTTGTGGATGTGCTGGAGCACGATGCCGGCGACGCCGATTTCGAATCGGTTACGGCGGCACACCGGGCGCTGATCGACCAGATCGTCGAAGAAGACGAAGATCTGCTTGCCCAGTACCTTGAGGATGGTGCCGACCCGAGTGCTGCCGCGCTGCATGCGCCGTTCGAGAAGGCCCTTCGAGAGGGCCACCTGATTCCGATTCTGTTCACCTCGGCTAAGACCGGTGCCGGCATCAAGGAATTGCTGCATGTGCTGGCTTCTTTGGCCCCGAACCCGGCCGAAGGCAATCCACCCCCGTTTTTCAAGGGCGAGCCAGGCGACAAGACCGAGCCCTTCAACGCTGTTCCGGATCCTGCCAAGCACGTGCTCGCGCACGTTTTCAAGGTTGTGGCCGACCCCTACATGGGCAAGATTGGCGTTTTCCGCGTCCATCAGGGGACGATGAAGAAGGACATGCAGTTGTTCGTCGGCGACAGCAAGCGCCCGATCAAGGTCGGCCATCTTTACCAGTTGCAGGGCAAGGACAGCATCGAGGTCGATGAATTGCTCCCAGGTGATATTGGTGCCATTGCCAAGATCGATGAAATCGATTTTGACTGCGTATTGCACGACTCGCATGATGAAGATCACATCCACCTCGTGCCGCTCGAATTTCCCAAGCCAATGGCCGGGCTGGCAGTCGAAACGAAGAAAAAAGGTGACGAACAGCGCCTGTTCGACATCCTCGGCAAGCTGGCCATGGAAGACCCGACCTTTGTGGTCGAACGTCACCCGACCAGCAACGAAACCGTCGTTCGCGGTCTCGGTGAAATCCATCTCAAAGCCAAGCTGGCTCGCATGGCTGGTCAGTACAAGCTCGAGGTCGATACCAAGCCTCCGCGCATACCGTACTGCGAAACCATTACCGGCACCGCCGAGGCGATGTATCGCCACAAGAAGCAGTCGGGTGGCGCCGGCCAGTTCGGCGAGGTGCACCTTCGCATCGAGCCGAAGGGTCGTGGCGAGGGCTTCGAGTTTGTCGATGCCGTCAAGGGCGGGGTCATTCCCGGCGTATTCATGGCAGCCGTCGAGAAGGGGATCCGTCAGGGGCTGGAAGGGGGCGTAGTGGCCGGTTATGCGGTCGAAGATCTCAAGGTTACGGTTTACGACGGCAAGACACATGCTGTGGACGGTAAGGAAGTCGCCTTCACGATCGCCGGACGCAAGGCGGTCATCGAAGCGATTCGCGGCGCCAAGCCGATCGTGCTCGAACCCATCGTCAGTATTGAGATCGTGGTGCCCGAGACGGCCATCGGCGACCTGACCGGCGACCTGTCCGGCAGGCGCGGTCATATCACCGGAACCGACGGCCGTGGCCACGGCATGTCGGCGATCACCGGCGAAGTGCCTCTGGCGGAACTCAACGACTACCAGTCGCGCCTCAAGTCGCTGACCGGTGGCCAGGGTACCTACACCATCGAGTTTGCCCGTTACGCCGCCGTGCCACCGAATGTCCAGCAGCAATTGGCGAGCAAGTTCCAGTTGCACGACGAGGACGAATGATCAGACGTTTCCGGAGCTGGTCTACCGCGGTCAACAGGCAAAATTGACCAAAAATGAAAAGGGGCTGAGAAGCCCCTTTTTCTTGGCCGCAATTTTTCGCACCGGGGCCTAGTTAGCTCCGCCGGACCAGTTAACTGTGGCGAGGAAGAGGTAGCCTGCGCCATAAACGGTCTTGATGAATGCCGGACTGTCAGCATCCGGTTCGAGCTTGCGGCGCAGGCGCGAGATGCGGACATCGATGGTGCGGTCGGTCGGGGCCAGGTCGCGGCTTCCCATGAGCTTTTCACGCTGCAGGATGCGGTTCGGATTGCTCACGAAAACCTTCAGCAGTTCGGCCTCTGCCGTGCTCAGCGGGTGCTCGTCGCCATTCGGCTCGGTCAGCGTATTGTTGCCGATGTTGAAACGCCAGCCGGAAAACTCGGCAACCTGTCGCTCCGGCGTTTCGCTTCCCTCGCGCCGGCGCAGGATACTACGCACCCGGGCGACGAGTTCGCGCGGCTCGAAGGGTTTCAGCACGTAGTCGTCGGCACCGAGTTCGAGGCCCATGACGCGATCGCTGACATGGGCGCGCCCGGTCAGGATCAGGATGCCGCAGCCCGACTGGGCACGCACGCGCTGCATGGCTTCGAGGCCGTCCATGTCAGGCAGGCCGAGGTCGATGATGCACAGGTCGGGGGCCAATGAGCGCAGGCGGCGCAGCAGGTCGCCGCCGCTGCGGCACCAGACGGTACGAAAGCCGAAGTCGGCGAGCACCTGCTCAATGATCTTGGCGACATCGGGGTCGTCTTCGACAATGGCGATGAGTTTTGCTTGTTCGTTTTCGTTCATGGCTTGTCTCTATGTGCAGCTTGCAGCGCGCGGTTCAGGTCCTGTCGGCCAAAGGGCTTGGCGAGAACCGGCAGGTTGCTGCCCAGCTCCGCCTCATCGGTGTAGCCGCTCATGAGCACGATGAGTATTTCGGGGTAATCACGCATCACACTGTCCGCCAACTGGCGGCCGTCGATGCCACCGGGCATGATGACGTCGCTGACAACGATGGCGATGTCGGGAATCTGCGTGACCATGGACAGCGCCTGTTCGCCATCCTCCGCTTCGATGACCGGGTAGCCCAGATCGATCAGTTGCTGGCGAACGACGCGCCGCACGTTTGGATCATCCTCGACCAGCAGCACGAGTTCGCCGCCCTGCGGCAGGACAGCCTCCTCGCCGGTATCCTCGACTTCCGGTTCCGGCGTGGCCAGCGGCACCACCATGAGCACGGTCGTTCCCTGTTCAGGCTGGCTCTGAATCGAAATGCCGCCGCCCGACTGCTTGGCAAACCCGTAGGCCATAGCCAGGCCAAGGCCGCTGCCCAGGCCGAGGCGCTTGGTCGTGAAGAAGGGCTCGCAGGCTCGGGCGAGCGTCGCGGCATCCATGCCGCAACCGTTGTCGGCAATCTCGATCAGCGCATATCGGCCGGGGGCAACATCGAAAGCAGCGGCATCTGTCGTCAGTTCGACCGAGCGCGCGGCGATGTGCAAGCGGCCACCGTCGGGCATCGCATCGCGCGAGTTCAAGGCGAAATTGAGCAAAGCGCTTTCGAGTTGGCCGGGGTCGACCAGGGCATGCAGCGTCATGCCGCCAAGATCGGTCGATACCGCAATTGACTCGGGCAGCGAACGGCGAACCAGCTTGCCGAGGTTGACGATGAGTTGGCCGATGTCTACAGCCTGGGGTTCCAGCGGTTGCTGCCGCGAAAAGGTGAGCAGGCGCTTGATCAGCTGCACGCCGCGCCGTGCCGACTGTAGCGCCGGTTCGACGAATTCATTGACACCGGCATCGTCCGGGCGGTGGTCCTGCAAGGCGGCGAGGTTGCCAATGATCACGGTGAGCAGGTTGTTGAAGTCGTGCGCCAGACCGCCGGTGAGCTGGCCGATGGCTTCCATTTTCTGAGCCTGGACGAGGGCGGCCTGCATTCGCTTCTGTTCGGTGATCTCGTAAGAAAAAACGAAAAACCCGTGATTTTTACCGTCGACCGTAACTTCCGGCACCAGCGTGCTGCGGGCAAACACGGTTTGCCCCTGGCGCTCCATCTGGTACTCATAGGTCACTTGCTGGCCGGCCAGTGCCCGCCGGACCGGATCGCGCACCTGACTGTAGACGTGCGGCCCGATGACATCGAGCACGGCGCGGCCGGTGACGCTGCCTTCGGGGTGTCCGTACCAGTCGGAATAGCCCTTGTTCGCATACTGATAGACCTCATTCTGATCCACGTAGCCGATGAGGATGGGAATGGTGTCGTTGATCAGGCGAAGGCGTTCTTCGTTGCGGCGAAGCGCGGCGGCGATCCGCTCGTTTTCCTCACTGGCGCGGCGCAGGTTGGCGTTGGCGTTTTCCAGCTGGGCAGTTCGCCGGCGCACGCGTTCATCAAGCTGGATGTTCTGGTGCTCGGTCAGGTGCTCGATGTAGCGCTGTTCAGTGACATCGCTGTACAGGGTTACGAAGCCTTTGTTGGCCAGCGGTTCGCCGCGCAGGAGCAGGACTCGACCGTTGGGACGCCGGCGTTCGGTGACGTGCGGTGCGAAGTTCTTTGCGGCAGTGACACGCTCGGCGACCTGCTCCTCGACATTGCCCGGGCCATATTCACCGCGTTCGGCGTTGTAACGGATGAAGCCGGCAAACGGTGCGCCAATGTAGGCCAGTTCATCGGGGAATTCGAGCAGCTTGAGGAAGGTACGGTTCCAGGCGACAAGACAAAGGTCGGCATCGAACACGGTGATCCCCTGGTCGAGCAGGTCCAGTCCTGCCTGCAACAACTCGTGGCGGGGCGGGGCGGGGGGGGAGGTGATTTCCACGCGCATCGGTCGATTCTAGTGCAAGGGGCAGGAGGGATTCCGTGATGTAACGATTCGTTACATTCTGCCAATAGTTGCGCAAGAGTGTTTTGCCATCCTCACGATCAATAAAAATACTTGCCCCAAAAGGGAACAGCACCCGGCAAGAATTCGTGAGGAGATAAATCGTGGTGAACCCGTATACCGTCGGGCTGGAGAAAAATCCGGCCAACTTTGTTGCACTGTCCCCGCTCAGCTTTCTCGAGCGCTCGGCCTTTGTCTATCCGAGGCGCATCTCGGTCATTCAGGGCGACCGCCAGTACACCTGGAAGGAAAGCTACGACCGCAGCCGTCAGCTGGCCTCCGCCCTGAAAAACCGCGGCATTGGAAAAGGCGACACGGTCGCTGTCATGCTGCCGAACACCGCATCGATGTTCGAGTGCCACTTCGGCGTGCCGATGACCGGCGCCGTACTCAACACCCTGAATACCCGCCTCGATGCCGAAGCCATCGCCTTCATGCTGGCCCACGGCGAAGCCAAGGTTCTGATCACCGATCCGGAGTTTTCCAAGGTGGTCAAGGCGGCGCTGGCCGTGCTCGAGGGCCCCAAGCCGCTGGTCATCGACAGCCTGGACCCGGATTACACCGAGGGTGAAGCGCTCGGTGAAAAGAGTTACGAAGCCTTCCTGAATGAAGGTGAGGCAGATTTCGCTTGGGAACTGCCGGAAAACGAGTGGGATGCCATCGCGCTCAACTACACCTCGGGCACCACCGGCAACCCGAAGGGCGTCGTTTATCACCACCGCGGCGCTTATCTGAATTCGGCCTCGAACATCATTTCCTGGGGCATGCCGCCGCACTCGGTCTATCTCTGGACGCTGCCGATGTTCCACTGCAACGGCTGGTGCTTCCCCTGGACGCTGGCGGCCAATGCAGGCACCAGTGTCTGTCTGCGCAAGGTCGATCCGGCCCTGATTTTCGGCCTGATCAAGGAACACAAGGTCAGCCACATGTGCGGCGCACCGATTGTGTACGGCATGATGATCAATGCCCCGGCTGCGCTCAAGGAAGGTATCGAGCATCAGGTCAACGGCCTGATCGCCGGTGCTGCGCCACCCGCCGCCATCATCGAGGGCTGCGAGACGATGGGTTTCAATATCACCCACGTTTATGGCCTGACCGAAACCTACGGCCCCGCCTCGGTCTGCGCCAAGCACCCCGAATGGGACAAGCTGCCCATCGACCTGCGCGCTGCGCGCAATGGCCGTCAAGGCGTGCGCTACCACATGCAGGAAGGCATCGAAGTCCGCGACACCGTGAGCATGGAGCCGGTGCCCTGGGATGGGGAGACGATGGGTGAAATCATGTTCAAGGGCAACCTGGTCATGAAGGGTTACCTCAAGAATCCGAAGGCGACCGAAGAAGCTTTCGAAGGTGGCTGGTTCCACACCGGCGACCTCGCCGTGGTGCATAGCGACGGCTACGTCAAGATCAAGGATCGCTCAAAGGACGTGATCATTTCCGGCGGCGAAAACATTTCGTCGCTGGAAGTAGAGGACGTGCTCTATCGCCACCCGGCAGTCATTGCTGCCGCCGTGGTTGCCAAACCCGACGAGAAATGGGGCGAGGTTCCGGCTGCCTTCGTTGAGCTGAAGGTGGATGCCAACTGTACGGAGGCCGAGATCATCGAGCATTGCCGCGCCCACCTCGCGCGCTTCAAGGTGCCGAAAACCGTGGTGTTCGGCGAACTGCCGAAGACATCCACCGGCAAGATCCAGAAATACGTTCTTCGCCAGCACGCAAATTCAGCGCTCGCCATCGAGTAGTTCTTGCATTTTCCCTGCCGCGCTTACCGCCGGCAGGGCTTTTTACGAAAAGCAGGAGACATTTTCATGAAGATTCTCGTACCCGTAAAACGCGTTGTAGATTACAACGTCAAGGTTCGCGTCAAGGCGGACGGTAGTGGCGTTGATCTGGCCAACGTCAAGATGAGCATGAACCCCTTTGACGAAATCGCCATCGAAGAAGCCGTGC
>JAEUOG010000015.1 GCA_016790815.1 Dechloromonas sp. | reverse complement strand
GTCGTGGTTGCCGATCTCGACGATCTTGCCGCGATCCATGACGACCAGCCGGTCGGCCTTGCGCAGCGTGCTCAGGCGGTGGGCGATGGCGATGGTGGTGCGGCCCTTGACCAGGTTGTCGAGCGCCTTCTGGATTTCCTTCTCGGTTTCTGTGTCGACCGCAGAAGTGGCCTCGTCGAGGATCAGGATACGCGGGTCGATGAGCAGGGCGCGGGCGATGGAGATGCGCTGGCGTTCACCACCGGACAGGCCCTGGCCGCGTTCGCCGACCAGCGAATCGTAGCCGTGCGGCAGGCGCAGGATGAACTCGTGGGCGTGCGCGGCACGGGCGGCGGCGATGATTTCCTGACGCGTCGCGTTGGGCTTGCCGTAGGCGATGTTGTCGGCAATGGTGCCGAAGAAGAGGAAGGGCTCCTGCAGCACGAGACCGATGTGCTGGCGGAACTCGGCGACCGGTACCGAGCGGACATCGACGCCGTCGATCAGCACCTGACCTTCGGAGACGTCGTAGAAGCGGCAGATCAGATTGACCAGCGTGGACTTGCCGGAGCCGGAATGGCCGACGAGACCGATCATTTCGCCGGGCTGAATGACCAGATCGACGTCGCGGGTGACCGAGCGGGTGCCGTAGCGGAAGCTGGCCTTCTTCAGTTCAAGCCGGCCGGTGACGCCGGACAGGTGCACCGGGTTGGTCGGCTCGGGCACGCTGGAGACGTGGTCGAGGATGTCGAAAATGCGCTTGGTGCTCGACGCGGCGCGCTGAGTGGCCGAGACGATGCGGCTCATCGAGTCGAGGCGGGTGTAGAAGCGGCCGATGTAGGCGAGGAAGGCGGTCAGCACGCCGACCGAACTGTCGCCCTTGGAAATCTGCCAGATGCCGAAGACCCAGACGACGAGCAGACCGATTTCAGTCAGCAGCGTGACCGTCGGCGTGAATAGCGACCAGGTCTTGTTCAGCTTGTCGTTCATTTGCAGGTTGTGCTCGTTGGCGGCGCGGAAACGCTCGCCTTCGCGCTTTTCCTGGGCAAAGGCCTTGACCACGCGGATGCCGGGGATGGTGTCGGCCAGCACGTTGGTGACTTCGGCCCAGACGCGGTCGATTTTCTCGAAGCCGGTGCGCAGCTTTTCGCGCACGAAGTGGATCAGCCAGCCGATGATCGGCAGCGGCAGCAGGGTGACGAGCGCCAGCCACGGGTTGATGCTGAACAGGATGACGGCGGTCATCGTGATCATCAGCACGTCGGTGGCGAAGTTGAGCAGGTCGAGCGACAGGAAAATGTTGATGCGGTCGGTTTCGTTGCCGATGCGCGCCATCAGGTCGCCGGTGCGCTTGCCGCCGAAATATTCGAGCGACAGACCAAGCAGGTGGTCGTAGGTTTGCGTGCGCAGGTCGCGGCCCATGCGTTCGGAAACCAGCGACAGGATGTAGGTGCGTATCCAGCCCAGCACCCAGGCGAGCAAGGCGGCACCGAGCAGGCCGCCGAGGTACATCGTGACCAGCTGCCAGTCGATCGGCTTGCCGTTCTGGAAGGGGATCAGCACCTCGTCCATGAGTGGCATGGTCAGGTAGGGCGGGACCAGCGTTGCTGCGGTCGACGCCAGTGTGAGGGCAAATCCCAGAATCAGTTGCCAGCGGTAGGGGCGTGCAAAGCGCCAGAGGCGGAACAGCGTCCAGGTCGATGGTGCAACCGTTGCTTCGCGGTTGCAGATGGGGCACTCGTCTTCGCCTGCCGGCAGCGGCGCCTTGCATTTCGGGCAACAGTCTTCCTCGGTGGCGCGGCGTACGGGCTGGCCAGTGACAATGCTGTCGCGGTGGAGGTCGAATTCGGCGATGACGCGCAACGCGGCAAGATTTTTGGCCAGCGTATAGCGCCAGGTGGCGAGCTGGCCGTTTTCATCGACCAGTTCGAGCGCACCGACGCCGGCATGGTCGAAGTGGCCCAGCGTCAGGCCGGCGCGCAGTGGCCATTCTTGCCAATGGGTGTTGCCTGGAGCAAAAGCGAGGAAGCGTCGATCGGTAACGAGAACGAGGCCGGACGCATATTGCAGTCGATTGTCGAGGTCTATTTCGAGCCAGGCCTGTATATTTTCACCGGCGGCGAGTTTAGTCTCGACCACAGGCGCCCAGTGGCCGGGGAGAACCGGATCGTTGCCGGCAGGAATTGGTGCTTTTGGGGTCATCCAACAAGTATACCGCAAGGGGGGCGATGCTCATCGAATACACCGGCGCAATGGCGCTTGACCCGCATCAAGGCGTTGATGGCACCATTGCCTTTGAATAGCCCAACCCCAGCACAAGGACACCCATGTTTCGCATCTCCCAATACATGCAGGAAATCGCAGCCCCGACGCCGCTCGGTCCCAAGCGCAATCCCCCTGGTCCGGTGGTTATCTGGAACCTGATCCGGCGCTGCAACCTTACCTGCAAGCACTGCTATTCGATTTCGGCCGATACCAATTTCCCGGGCGAGTTGAACACCGAGCAGGTTTATACGGTGATGGATGACCTCAAGGGCTTCAAGGTGCCGGTGCTCATCCTGTCCGGCGGCGAGCCGCTGCTCCGGCCCGATATTTACGACATTGCAAAGCGCGCCAAGGCCATGGGCTTCTACGTCGGCCTGTCGTCGAACGGCACGCTGATCGACGAAAACAATATCGACAAGATTGCCGAGTGCGATTTCAACTATGTCGGCGTTTCGCTCGACGGCATTCGCGAAACGCATGACAAGTTCCGCCGGATGGAGGGAGCTTTCGAGGCTTCGCTCAAAGGCATTCGCCTTTGCCGCGACCTTGGCCTGAAAATCGGCGTCCGTTTCACGATGACGCAGGATAACGCCCACGATCTGCCCGAGCTGCTCAAGCTGGTCGAGGACGAAGGCATCGACCGCTTCTATTTCTCGCACCTGAACTATGCCGGGCGCGGCAACAAGAACCGCAAGGACGACGCCCAGCACAAGCTGACGCGCTGGGCGATGGACCTGCTGTTCGATACCTGCTGGGAGTACAACCAGCGCGGACTGGAGAAGGAATTCACCACCGGCAACAACGATGCCGACGGCGTCTATTTCCTGCACTGGGTGCGCCGGCGCTTTCCGGACAAGGCGGCCCATGTCGAGGCCAAGCTTCGCCAGTGGGGTGGCAATTCGTCGGGCGTCAATGTGGCGAATATCGACAATCTCGGCAACGTGCATCCGGACACCATGTGGTGGCATCACAATCTCGGCAACGTCAAGGATCGGCCCTTCTCGCAAATCTGGCCGGATACCTCGGACGCCCTGATGGCCGGCCTCAAGCAGCATCCGCGTGCGGTCGAGGGGCGCTGCGGCACCTGCGCCTATCTGGGCATCTGCAATGGCAACACGCGCGTTCGTGCCCAGCAAATGACCGGCAACCCGTGGGCCGAAGACCCCGGCTGCTACCTGAGCGACGAGGAGATAGCGGCATGAGTTTTGAGAATACCGCGAGAAAAATCGGCAAGATTCTGATTCCGGCCGGCTTTGCTGCCTGCATGTTGCTGATGATGGCCGAACTGGCGCAGGCCGCCGATGCGCCGGGCGCCTACAAGGAGCATTGCGCCGCCTGCCACGGCGAGGCCCGGCTGGGCGGCATCGGCCCGGCGCTGATCCCGGAAAACCTGGCCCGGCTGCGCAAGGCCGAGGCGGAAAAAGTGATCAAGGAAGGCCGGCCGGCAAGCCAGATGCTGGGCTTCGGCGACAAGCTTTCGGCCGATGAGATCAAGGCGCTGGTCGAGTATGCCTACACCCCGATCAAGCCGATGCCGGCCTGGGGAGAAAAAGAAATCGGGGCTTCGCGTATCGTCCATGAAAAGCAGCCCTTGCCGGACAAGCCGGTGTTCAAGGCTGACCCGATGAACCTGTTCGTCGTGGTCGAAAGCGGCGACCACCATGTTTCCATCCTCGATGGTGACAAGCTGGAGCCAATCCACCGCTTCCAATCGCGCTTCGCCCTGCACGGCGGGCCGAAATTCACGCCGGACGGGCGTTTCGTCTTCTTCGCCTCGCGTGACGGCTGGGTTACCAAATTTGACCTGTGGAATCTGAAGATCGTGGCCGAGGTGCGCGCCGGCATCAACACACGCAACGCGGCGGTGTCCGGCGATGGCAAATGGGTGGCGGTGGCTAACTATCTTCCGCACAGCCTGGTCATCCTTGATGCCGATCTGAATCTGAAGAAAATCCTGCCGGTGAGTGACAAGGATGGCAAGACGACGTCGCGCGTTTCGGCGGTCTACGATGCCTCGCCACGTCAGAGCTTTGTCGCTGCCTTGAAGGATGTGAAAGAGGTATGGGAGGTTTCCTACAACCCGAAGGCAGACGACATTCCCGCCGGCATGATCCACGATTTCAAGTACAAGGAAGGCGCTTTTATTCCCGGCTTCCTCAATCCGCAGCGCAGCCAGCTCGACGACTACCTCGATGACTTTTACTTCACGCAGGGATACGACGAAGTGATGGGCGCCTCGCGCAATGACGCCAAGGCCGTGGTAACCGGCCAGGTAGTCAATCTCGATGCGCGCAAGAAAATTGCCGACCTTGAGTTGCCCGGCATGCCGCACCTTGGTTCCGGCATCAGCTGGAATTGGCAGGGGCGGACCGTGATGGCGACGCCGAACCTCAACGAGGGCGTGATCAGCATCATCGACATGCAGACCTGGAAAACGATCAAGCAGATCAAGACGCGCGGGCCCGGCTTCTTCATGCGCAGTCATGAGAACAGCCGCTATGCCTGGACCGATTCGATGATGAGCAAGGAGTTCAAGGACACCATGCAGATCATCGACAAGGAAACGCTGGAAATTGTTGCCGAACTGAAGCCGGTGCCGGGCCAGACCTTTGCCCACGTTGAATTCACCAAGGACGGCAAATACGTGCTGGCCAGCCTGTGGGAGATGAATGGCGCGCTGATCATCTACGATGCGGTAACGCTCAAGGAGGTGAAGCGCCTGCCCATGAAGAAACCGGTCGGCAAGTACAACGTCTGGAACAAGATCACCAAGTCGGAAGGCACCAGCCACTGAACGGTATTTTGATTTCGGGCTTTTTTTCCGGTTGACCGCAGCAGGCTGCCAATAAACAGGGCGTTTCGTCCCTGTTTTCCCTGCAACTGACGCGTTAGAATGTTCCGCAATATGCTGACTCGCCACGGGTTGCCTTGAGGCACCACGGTACGATCAGCTTGTTCCGGATCGTCAGAGAAAAAATAAAGGGGGGCCGGCATGAAATCAGGTTACGGCGATTGGCTGGCTGGATCGTTGGCGGTTGTCGGCTTGTGCTTTTTGGCAGCCTTGCCGGCGCGAGCCGCCGATATCCTGCTGGCGAGCAGTTATGACCAGAACGACGCATGTGGACGGCCACAATATGAAGCGGCGCTCGAAGCGCTGAAACAAGGCGGGTTCTCCGGCCTGAGCAGCAAGGGTTATTTTCTCGACCAGCGCACGGCATCCCGTGAAGACCTGTTGAAAGCGGTCGAGCAGGTCAAGCAGGATATCCGCAGCACCAAGCCCAAACTGGTGCTGACCTTCGATGATCCCGCCTTTGCCATGCTCTACGAGGAAGTCCTGCTCCAGAAGGGCACGAAGATGGTTTTCTCCGGGCTCAATCGCAGGCTGGAGGACTATAACGAGCGCGCCGCTTTCCTCGAGGGGCGCTCGCCGGTCGCCAACATTTCGGGTGTTTTCGAATACCTGTTCATGCGTGACCAGTTGTCGATGCTTGAGGCCGTACTCAAAAAGCCGGTCAACAAGGTCGCCGTGCTGCATTCGACCGATGCAGTCGGCGTAATCCTCAAGGATCAGATCCTTTCCGAACTCAAGAATACGCCTTACGCACAGCGCATCGTCGTACTGGCCGCCGAGGATGTGCCGGCGATGCTGAATCAGGCGCGGACGATCAACGAAGACAGGAGCATCGATGCCTACATTCCGGTCACCATGTCGGTACTCGATCCGGCCGATGGCAAGCGCAAGACCATGGCGCAACTGGCGCCGCTGCTGACACGCAGCATCCACAAGATCGACCTCGCGCTCAACGCCTCTTTTGCTGAATATGGTTTTTTTGGTGGCGTCAGCATCGACTTTTACCAGATGGGTTTCCAGACCGGTTTCCTGGCGACCAAACTGCTCAAGGGCGGCGCCATCAGGGGAGCACCCGTTGAGGATGCGCGGCGTTCGATCATCGCCGTTAACCGAAAGCGGATGCAGGAACTTGGCATCCGGCTCAGCCCCGAAGCGCGCAGTATTGTCGACAAGTGGATCGATTAGGGTTTGGCCCGGGACGGTAATTAGACCTCCATGAGCGACAGCGGCCTCCTTCCCGTCTTTCCTGCGCTGGTTGCCCTGGCGCTGATCAGCGACGTGATGATGCTGGCCTTCAGTGCCATGGCGACGCACGCTTTTCGCCGTCGTGGCGGAGTTGCGGTCAGTGAAACCTTGTTTGGGCTGCTTTTTGCGCTGGGCTGGGGGCTGGCGGCGCTGCCTGCCCTGTTATACAGTCCCCCCGACCTTGCCTTGTCACTCGAAAGCGCCGGGCCGGCGCTGGCAATCGCGGCGGTGCTGCTGTTGGGGAGTGGGCTGGCCAGTCGTGCCCTCGACATCGCATGGCGTCTTGCGGTCGGAGCACTCGCCGTGCTGGTGTTGTTCAAGGGGGCGGCGTTCGGCGGCGGGCTTCCGATGCTGGCTGCCGCCGGACTGTGCCTGCTACCCGTACGACGAGCCAGCGAACTGCTGCGCTGGTTCGCCATCGGCTCCGGTCTGGTCCTGCTGCTGTCGGCTGCCGCCCCTTGGGGGCTGGCGCTCTGGCTGGTACATGTCGGCCAGATAATCGTCATCGCGCTGATGCTGGTCGCCGTCTGGTGGGCGGCGTGGTTGCCGCGGCGCTATCTGGCCATGCTGGTGTTGGGTATTGTCTGCTTCCCAGGCATTGTGGCGCTGACCGGCAAGTACATCGCAGAAGCTGAGCAAGAATTCGTTCGGGGCTTGATGCAGGATGCTTATGCCCGTCTGGAGTTGAGCAAGAGTCGCATCGAGATTCTCGACAAGCACGGTAGCGACCTGCTGAAGGTTTCTGTTGCCGACCCGATCCTGATGCGCGCTGCGGCAGGCAAACCCGGAGAGCACGACCTGCAGTTCCGGATTCTCAACCGGCGTATCGGTGCCGACATCAGTTTTCTGTTGGATACCCGGGGCGCAGTCCTCGCGACGTCGGATCCGACGCTCAGCGGGGGAAATTTTGCCTTCCGCCCGTACTTCAAGGCAGCCCTGCGGGGCGAAATCAGTCGTTACCTCGCTCGTGGCGCGCTGACCAAGGTGCAGCGGGTTTACTTTTCCCGCCCCATCTTCGATGAGGTGTCCCGGGTTTCGGCTGTCATGGTCGCCGGCTTCAATCTTGCCACGCTGATCGACGACAGCGTGCGCATGGATGAAGTCATTCTCAACCGGCAAGGGGTGATTTTGCACGGCCCCACAGGGTATTCACGCGGGGCGCTGTTCCCGCTTGGTGAGGCGCGGCAGGCTCTGCTGGCCGAACGCCAGTTCGTAGCAGAGGACCTGGATCCGCTCGGCTTCAGTCACCTGAACGATGGCTGGGTCAGGGGCCCCGACGGTTCGCTCTGGCTGTGGGCGTCGATCTCCCTGAGCGGATCTGACTGGGAAGTGAGCAAGCTGCTGCCAGCTTCACGTGTGCTGCTCCAGCGTGACCAATGGATTCAGCATGCGTTGTTCGTCGTGACGATTCTGCTCATGCTGGGGACCACGCTACTTTATGGCGCAACCTTCGTCACCCGGCTGATGAATCAGATCGCCCGCCGTCGCGAGGCCGAGGCGGCAGAACACGAGGCGCGGGGGCTGGTGGAGCGGCAGCGGGACAGCCTGGAGGGGATGGTGGCCGTTCGTACCCATGATCTGGCTTTGGCCAAGGAGGCAGCGGAGGCAGCCAGCCGGGCGAAGAGCGCGTTCCTCGCCAACATGAGCCACGAGTTGCGGACACCGTTCAACGGCATCCTCGGCATGATCAACCTTGCGCGTCGCCGGATGGCGGACGATCGTGGCCGGCAGCTTCTCGATACGGCCGAGGTGTCGGTCAATCGCTTGCTGGCGATCATCAATGACGTTCTCGATCTCTCGAAAATCGAAGCAGATCGGCTGACCCTCGAAAAGGTGCGCCTGTCCCTGGGGCAGGTCGGTGACGAACTGCAAAGCTTGCTGGCCCCAAAGGCGGCCGAAAAGGGACTGCCGCTTTCTGTTGAGTTGCCTCCCGCGCTGGCGAGCAGGGCGTTCATTGGTGATCAGGTGCGTCTCGGGCAGATTCTGGTCAACCTGGTCGGTAATGCGATCAAGTTCAGCAAGGCGGGTCAGATTCAAGTGCGCGTCAAGGAACTGGACGAAACGCAATCTGGCCTGAAGCTGCGTTTTGAGGTCATTGATCGCGGTATCGGCATATCCGCTGCGGATTGTGAGCGGCTGTTCACGGCCTTTGAGCAGGCTGATGCATCGATGACCCGCAAGTATGGGGGCACGGGTCTCGGGCTGGCGATCTGCAAGCGACTGGTGCAGCTCATGGGGGGCGATATCGGCGTCATCAGCGTGCCGGGGGAGGGGAGTACCTTCTGGTTCACGGTATGCCTTCCGTACTTTACCGATGAGACACAGGCGTCTGTTATCAGCGGTGGGCAAGCGCAAGAGCCGGCTGAGGTACGACTGCGGCGGGAGTTTTCCGGGGTGCGTATTCTGGTGGCGGAAGACGAGCCGGTGAACCGCAAGGTCATCTGCTTACAGCTTCAGGAGACCGGCCTTGTTGTCGATATCGCCGAGGATGGCCGGGAAGCGGTCGAGCTCGCTGCAACCCAAAGCTACGGTCTGATCCTGATGGACATGCAGATGCCGCAGATGAACGGACTCGAAGCGGCGCGGGCAATCAGGGCGGGGAATCACAACCGGGAAACGCCGATCGTCGCCATATCAGCAAACGCTTTCGTGCAGGATCGTGAGGCCTGCTTTGACGCCGGCATGCAGGAGCATCTTGCCAAGCCGGTACGGCCTGTACTCCTCTACCAGACCATTCTTGACTGGCTGCGAGCGCCCCGCCCGGACGGGCGGATTTCGGGCGAAAACGCCGGTTGACCGCGGGTGCCGGCAAGGCGCCGGTCAGATCTGCGGTCAACGGCTTAAACGGTCAGAAAACGAATCCGCACCGCCTCAGTCACGGTAGACGGCGCCTCCGTTGTCGATATACACGCGGTCGCCGATACGCAGGTCGACGAAATCGGTGTTGTGGAGCACTGTCTGAAGCGCGCCGCTTTCCATGCGGATGGTGAGACGGAACTGATCGCCCTGCGGCCGGTTGGCTTTCTCGATCTGGTGCCCGATCAGCGCGCCACCAGCGGCGCCAATGACGGTTGCAGCGGTATTGCCATCGCCCTCACCGACCTGATGCCCGATAAGACCGCCGATCACAGCACCGGCGATGGCGCCGACGCCGATGCCGCCGATCAACCCGTTGTCAGCCCGAACCGCATCGATGGCGTGTACCGTTCCGTAGCCGGGCTGAAGGTCGCGTGAATGTGCTATCGGCGGTTCATCCCTGTTCCAGCCCCCGCCATACATCGGTGCGCAGCCGCTCAGGAAAAGCACGCTGGCCAGACCAAGCGCCGAAGCCGACTTCATCAATCCGTTCAAGATCATCTCCTCATGTAGGGCCGTCGTCTGATTTGCGCCGGACAAATTGTCGTACCGACTCGTCGAGCCGGCTGTCAGGGTGGGGGGCGCAACCCTGAACTGTCATCATGGTGACGCATGTCGATGCCATTGTCGATTGCTGCGGTCAACCGGAAAAAACGGCCAATAACGGGAAAGCCGAATGGTCTGGCATGTGCCGCGAAACCAGAATGGCAGGTGCTTGAGTCCGGCCGAACAACGGTGCTCAAAACCGCCGGCGCACCCGAAGCAGGCAGAGCAGGGCGAGGCCTGCCAAGGCGAGCGAATTTGGTTCCGGCACGGCGAGGGGGGCTTGTTTGGCCGCGCCGCGGGCTGTCAGCGAAAAATTGTCGATGGCCAGACCGTCGTCAAAACCGCTGGCGTCGCTATCGATCCAGCGTATCCAGAAGCTGCCATTGTCAGCAATGCTCAGGCCCGTGACGCTGGCGCTCAGCGTCACTTGGTTGGCTGCACCGTTTCCGTCCTTTGCGCCGACTGTGCTTGTGTTGGGCGTGACGAAATCCAGTGCGCTGACGTCAAGGTAGGTGCCAGCGGTCAGTGATGTGGCGTCGGTGCTGTATTGGAAGGCGAGGCGATCGGAACGGTTGATGGTACCGAGGCGCCATTGCTCGCCGGTGTAAGCGATCTCCAGCATCGTGATGGCTGCCCCGGTATTGTTGAGAAACTCGGCGCCGATGATCGGCACAAGCGAGCCACTGCGCAGACTGCCCAGGGCGCGGTCGGATGAGCCGCCAGCGCCGTAGCTGTAGATGTCGCCGATGGTGCTGGAGCCCGTGTCGACCCCATACTGTTCGTTATCGCGGCTGCCGCCACCCGATTCGGCGATGTTCCAGCCAGCAGGCACAATGGCATTGTTGGTAGAGCCTGCGGCGTTGCTCAGTGAGTCGAAGTCTTGTGTGTACGCGCTGCCCGGCGATGTCAGGCTGACGGGCGTGGCATGGGCGCCGCCGGTAGCGGAGAGGCCCAGGGCAATCAGCAGACTGACGCCATACGTTGTTTTTTGCACCGAGATACTCCCTGTATTTTCCGGGTCCCCGTTTTCGGATTCCGGGTGGCTTGACTCAATATTTTCTTGCTGCAACTGAGGCGCAGTTTAGATAACCGGCATATCGGTGGCTGTGAAAAAATCGGCGGTCATGTCGATTTGCTAAGCGATTCGGGAAGCTTTTCGACACGCATCAAGCGAGACAGCGTGCAAGGCATTGGCATAAACTGTCGATCGCTACGGTCGACCGGAAAATACTGGTCAAAACCGAATTTCGTTCCTGAAAAGCCTCCCGGATTTGCCTGCATGGCGTCACCATCCTCCTCTCACTTCAAACAAAATTCTCCCGGGCCGCTTGCGGCTTCGTACCAACTGCTGGTCGTGACTGCGCCAGCGTGGAGCAGCAACGCCGGGAAGTTGGTGCGTTTCGAGCGTGCGCGGTGCGATGGCGCGTGGAAGGCGGTTGGTGAAGCGCTGCCCGTTACCCTGGGCAGGAACGGGATGGCCTGGGGCCGCGGCTTGCACCCGGGCACGAGCGGGGTCGGGAAGATTGAAGGCGATGGCTGCGCCCCGGCAGGCATTTTCGCCATCACGGCCCTGTTTGGCGCCGCCCCGGCAGACAGCCTGCTGGCCCGGGTCGCGAAACTGCCCTACCAGCCGGCGACGCCAGATCTCAAGGCCATCGACGACCCGGCTTCGCAGTATTACAACCGGATCGTCGATCAATCCACCGTCGCGCAGCCCGATTGGGCGTCCTGCGAAGACATGCTGCGCAACGACCAGCGCTACGTCATCGGCGCGGTCGTCGCCCATAACGCCGAGCCGGTGACGCCAGGTGCCGGGTCGTGCATCTTCCTGCATGTCTGGGAGGGGGATGGCCAGCCGACGGCGGGCTGTACAGCGATGGCGCTGGCCGACATGCGCGATGTTGCTAGCTGGCTGGATGGCGCCGCGCGGCCATTGCTCGCGCAGTTGCCGCAGCCCGAGTACGAAGCCTTGCGCGATGCCTGGGGCTTGCCGATCTTGGCCCCCTGCGCCGTGACGCGGTGACAGTCGTTGGCCGGCCGGCTAGACTGACTGCCTTTTCATCGATCAGCCTCGCCGCCTGTGCTCAATAAAATCTGGGTTGCCTTCATCCTTGTCGGCTTCATAGCGGCCGTGGCGCAGTTGCTGCAGGGCGACCTCGATATCTTCGCGCGTGTGCTGACCGGCCTGTTCGAGACAGCCAAGACCGGCTTCGACATCTCGCTTGGCCTGGTCGGCGTGATGAGCCTGTGGCTCGGCATCATGAAAATCGGCGAGAAGGGCGGGCTGATCGAACTCTTCAGCCGCCTCGTCGCCCCCTTCTTCCGTCGCGTCTTTCCCGACATCCCGGCCGGTCACCCGGCCAGCGGCAGCATCGTCATGAACGCCAGCGCAAACATGCTCGGCCTCGACAACGCGGCGACGCCGCTCGGCCTCAAGGCCATGCGCGAGTTGCAGGAGATCAATCCGCAGAAGGATACGGCGAGCAACCCGATGATCATGTTCCTGGTGCTCAACACGGCGGGCATTACGCTGATTCCCACCACAGTCATCGCCATTCGCCAGAGTATTGCGCTCAAACAGGGGCTGGTCGGCTTCAACGCAGCCGACATCTTTCTGCCGACCCTGCTCGGCACCTTCGTTTCCTTCTGCGCGGGGCTGATCGCCGTCGCCATCTGGCAGCGCATCAACCTCTTCTGCAAACCCGTGCTGACCTTCTTCGCCGGCTTTGCGGCGCTCATGGGCGGCTTGTATTTCTGGCTGGCCGGCATGCCGCCCGAGCAGATGGCGCAAATGATCGGCCTGCTCGGCAGCGGTTTGATCGTCTCGATCATCGTGCTGTTCGTCGCCGTGGCTGCGTGGCGTGGCATCGATGTCTATGAAAGCTTCGTCGAGGGTGCCAAGGAAGGTTTTGGCGTCGCCGTCCAGATCGTTCCCTACCTTATCGCCATGCTCGTCGCCATCTCGGTTTTTCGCACGACGGGTTGCATGGATTACGTCATCGCCGGCATCCGCAGCGTTGTGCTGGTGCTTGGGCTCAACGACGACTTCGTCCCGGCCTTGCCGGTCGGCCTCATGAAAACGCTCTCCGGCAGCGGCGCGCGCGGCCTCATGGTCGACGTCATGACCACCTACGGTGTCGATTCCTTCCAGGGCAAGCTCGCTGCCATCATCCAGGGCTCCACCGAAACCACCTTCTACGTGCTGGCCGTCTATTTCGGCAGCGTGAATATCACCAAAACCCGCTACGCCCTGGCCTGCGGCCTGATTGCCGACGCCGTCGGGCTCGTCGGCGCCATCCTGATCGGCTACGCCTTTTACCACTGAGGGGCTTAACAGCGCGGCAATTCCCCGCTAGAATCGCGCCCCTTCGCCGACGTATGAAGCAGGTCAGCATCCCCGGATGCCGCAGCCTTGGTGGTGAAATTGGTAGACACGCTATCTTGAGGGGGTAGTGGCGCAAGCTGTGCGAGTTCGAGTCTCGCCCAAGGCACCAATGATTCTGATAAATACACTTCAGAATCAATTGCTTGATACGTCGTTAGTGGTTTGGTTGTGGTAGAACTGTGGTAGTTCCCATGAGCCAGATAACCTTTGGAATCCTCTCTGTGAAGATTCGCTACACATTTACCCGCAACGGAATCACCTACTATCAGCGTTGTCGGCGCGCGTTTAATTTTGACCACCTGTGCGCGTTGAATTTTGACCAGGTGTGATAGCCACCTGACATAGGTGGGCTTGTGGATAAGTGTAGCTCAGAACAACTGATTTCCGAGCCACGACGAATGCGTTGGGAAAG
>JAEUOG010000008.1 GCA_016790815.1 Dechloromonas sp. | reverse complement strand
GATCAGGTAAGGGTGAAACGGCGAGGTAAGAGCTCACCGCGTCCACGGTAACGGCGGACGGCACGGTAAACCCCATCCGGAGCAAGACCAAATAGGGAAGCTGAGGCGTGGCCCGCGCTGCTTCCGGGTAGGTTGCTTGAGCCTGTCGGTAACGGCAGGCCTAGAGGAATGATTGCCGAACCCTGCCAAGGGGGGAACAGAACCCGGCTTATCGGCCGGCTTTCCACATCTGATCTGCTTTGTTCAGTTTGCCGCGAGTTTGTTTTCCGCAACCCATTCCCTGATGATTTTCCACTCGCCATGTTCACGGGCTATCATCAGTGTCTTGGTGCGTGCCATTTCGCGATAGTTGCCTGACGCATAGTCTTGCAGGAACGTTGCCCTGAACTGATCGGCGTTGACGCGTTCTATGCCGAGTTCGCGTATCTGTAACTCTATCGGGGCACCGGTGGATAGCTTCTTTGTCCTCGCTGCAACCCAGCTATCGCGCGGTTTCCCATCGGCAGGGCTGAACTGTTGGCCGTAGGTTTTCAGGTAGCCCGGGATGTCTCTGTACGCCCAGGCCTTTCGCCAGTCCTCCAACAGTTCGCCGATTTGAGTCTTCTCGTTCAGTTCGGTTGAGCCTAGCGCTGGGACATTGGCTGCAGGTTGGGCAGGCGCTGGCGTCTGCACCGAAAGGGCCGCAGGTGCGACGGGATGGGAGGGAGGCATGCTGGGTGTAGCCAGCCACATCAATGCTGCGCCACATAACGCGGATATCACTGCCGTGGAGAACAGAACGCCGGTCCTGAACGACCTTGCTGAATCGATGGTCGCGACGGGATGGCTTACTTCCCTGGCCACGATTGGAGGCGCTTCGGTGTGTCCCTGAGCAGTGCGCAATTGTTCGAGGCGGAGTGCCATGGCCCGTGCTTGCTCTCCGTTTGGGGAGGCGGGCTGTTGACGGTTTGGCGTCATCGGTTGCGTGCTTCTGGCGGCCGTCTGTCCAAACAGTGCGATTGCCGATTCGACGATGCAGCTTGACGGTGGGTGGGTCAAAATGGACACAGGGCTGATCCTTGGAGGATTGTGTGTTGCGATTGAGTTGCCTATGCGAAACATTGTGATGCCGATGCGCTTTGGCGACTATTGAATATTTCACGAATTCGCCAAATGCATATCGGGAGACTTGATGGGCAGCGGTGCTTTCTGCTCTTCTGTCCTACAATGCCCGCCATGACCGCCATTACTCTTCCAGAAATTGCCTGGCTCGATGGAAACCGGACGAAGACCGCTCGCTGGCGCTCCGAGGCAGGTTTGCCGCCGCACGGCAAGGTTCTGGTGGTTGATGACCGTCTCGGTGTCGATGCTGCCTGGAAAATGGCTACCGAGGGAACGGCGATGCTCTGGCGTGGCGACTGGCAGACTGTCCGCCATCTGTTGCAGGGCTTGAGTCGTCGTGCAGATCGCCTGGTGCGTGCAAATGGCCCGAAAACGGTCTTGTCGCCGGCGGAAACCTTTGAGTTGCATCGGCGTAGCCAGGGAATACGCGCTCAGACTCTCGGCATGCTCCTGGTGCCGCTCGACGCAGATTACGGTATTCCGTTACGTCGTGCGCAGGATGTGCGGCAGGCCTGCATCGAAGCTTACGGCACGCCGAGTGGCGAGAATTCGGTGGTGTCGCTGCGCGAACTGCTGGCCGTGGTCAGCGCCCATGAATGGCGCAAGAAAGGCATCCCGGTTCCGGCAGTCGAGGGACGCATCTACCCTCACTTTGGTGTTTTTTCGCCGGTACGTGGCGAGTATGTCGATCTGGTTGCCAGGGCGCCACTCCCCGCCAGTTGCGAGCTGGCTTTCGATATAGGAACCGGTTCTGGGATCATCGCCGCGATTCTCGCTCGGCGTGGCGTCAAGCAGCTTGTTGCGACCGACACGGACGAGCGAGCTTTGGCGTGCGCATCCGAAAATGTCGAAAAACTAGGGTTGACCGCAGCAGTCCGCATCGCGAAGGCCGATTTGTTCCCGGAAGGGCAAGCCAATCTGATTGTGTGCAATCCGCCGTGGCTGCCGGCCCGGCCGACTTCACCCGTCGAGTACGCAGTCTACGATCCCGATTCGCGCATGTTGCGCGGCTTTCTCAGGGGGCTTGCATCGCATCTGGCAGCGGAGGGCGAGGGGTGGCTCATCATTTCGGACATTGCCGAGTTGCTCGGTCTTCGCTCGCGCCAGGAATTGCTCGGCTGGATCAAGATGGGTGGGCTGAAAGTGATTGAACGTCTTGATACGCGCCCGAAACACTCCAAGGCGCAGGATGCCAGCGATGCGCTGCATGCCGCGAGGGCGGCAGAGGTGACTTCGTTGTGGCGACTTTGCAGGGCTGGGGAATAAAGTAAAGGTGCCTTCCGTATACGTTGGTGTAGTCCCCCAAAACCAACGGAGATGATCATGAAAACGAATAACCTGCTTCTGGCCCTGCTCCTATCCGCCATGCTGGCCGCCTGTTCCGGTGCCGGCATGCGTCCCTCGTCGCCAGCGATGGTGTCGGATGGCATGCTTACGGGCAGCAACGGCATGACGCTCTACACTTTCGACAAGGATGCAGCCGGCAGCGGCAAGAGCGTGTGTAACGGGCCGTGTGCCACCAACTGGCCGCCGTTGTTTGCCATGGATGGCGATACGGCACGCGGCGATTACAGTATCGTCACGCGCGATGACGGCAAGAAGCAGTGGGCCTTCAAGGGCAAGCCGCTTTACTTCTGGATCAAGGACCAGAAAGCGGGTGACAAGACCGGCGATGGCGTCAATGGCGTCTGGCGTGTTGCCAAGCCGTGATCCCTCGGCCTGCCAGGGCATGACCTGCGTCGGCCAAGCGAATGATGCGGAGGCCTCGCATTCGCATAACAGTCGGGTGAATCGGGGAATTGTCTGAATGGACAGCCGCACGATCATTACCGAGTTACCCCGCCTGCGTCGCTATGCGCGGGCGATGCTCGGTGATCGCGCGGCGGCTGACGATCTCGTGCAGGACACCCTCGAGCGTGCCTGGAGCCGAATTGCCCAATGGCGGGTGGGTAGCGACTTGCGCGCCTGGTTGTTCGGCATCATGCACAACTTGCGTGTCGATCAATTGCGCCGCGGCACGTTGACAACCCATTCACTGGGCGACGATGCCTGTGACGTGTCGACACGCGCAACCCAAACTGACCGTCTTGAAGTGATGGATCTCGAATCGGCCCTTCGCCAGTTGCCGGATGATCAGCGCGAGGTGCTGTTGCTCGTGGCGCTGGAGGAAATGAGTTATGCCGACATTGCTGCCGCACTCGGCATTCCGATCGGCACCGTCATGTCACGCCTGTCGCGCGGACGCGAGCGGCTGCGACAGATTATGGAAGGCCAGAAGCCAGCTGCCAATTTGAGGGTCGTGCGATGAGCCCGCTCAAGATTACCGAAGACGACCTGCATGCTTACGTGGATGGCGCGTTGACGCCGTCACGGAGGGCCGAGGTCGACACTTGGCTGGCCGAATGCCCGGAGGACGGCGAGCGGGTTCAGGCTTATCTGGCCCAAAAGCAGTCGCTGAAGGCGTTGTTTGATCCGGTGCTCGCCGAGCCTTTGCCCGATAAACTCCATGCGCTGGCCGTCCAACCGCTCATTGCTGCGGTCGACCGGGAAAAACAGCCAAATTTGAAATGGTGGTCGCTGCAACGCATTGCGGCGGGCCTGCTCGTCGCAGCGCTCGGTGGCGTCGCCGGCTGGCTGGGGCATGGCCAGTACCAGAGTGCCGAGCGCATCGCGACTGGCGTGCCGCTCTTCCGGCAGGCGGCGGTGGCCCACGTGGTCTACAGTCCGGATGCGCGTCGTCCTGTCGAGGTCGCGGCCGATCAGGAAGAGGCTCTGGTCAAATGGTTGTCCAAGCGCCTTGGGACGCCGGTCAGTCCGCCCAAGCTCGGCACTGTCGGCTACGAACTCGTCGGCGGCCGCCTGCTTCCCGGCAATACTGGCCCGGTCGCCCAGTTCATGTACCAGGACGCCAATGGTCAGCGCATGACGCTGTACGTCACTACCGAAAATGCAGCCCAACCGGAAACCGGGTTCCGTTTTGCCCGTGAAGGCCAGGTCAATGTTTTCTACTGGGTCGACGGCAAGTTTGGTTACGCCCTGTCGGCGGGACTGGACAAGGGCGAACTGGCCAAAGTAGCCACGGCTGTCTATGACCAGCTAGAAGCAAGAAAATGAGCGTCGTTGTCCTCAATGAGAGCGAAGTTGAGTTCACTGCCATCCGCGCGCAAGGGGCTGGCGGTCAGAACGTCAACAAGGTGTCGAACGCAGTGCATCTGCGCTTCGATATTGCGGCCTCCAGCCTGCCCGACGAAATCAAGGAAAAGCTGCGGGCCATGCGTGATCAGCGGATCAGCAGCGACGGCATCGTCGTCATCAAGGCGCAAAAACATCGCAGCCTTGAGCGCAACCGCGAAGACGGGCTGGTTCGCCTGCGCGAATTGATTGCCTCTGCGGCCTTTGTGCCAGCCGTGCGGCGGCCGACCAAGCCCAGCCGAAACGCACAGCGCAAGCGAATCGAGAGCAAAATAAAACGTGGCCAGGTAAAACTAATGCGCGGCCGCGTCACTGAATAGCAAGGAAATTCGGGGGCGGCCTGGCCGACCCCCGCTGTCAGTATCTCAGGTCTTGACGCCTGGCTTGCGGCCCGGGGCGGCAGACGGCATGTAGCCGGAAACGCGGCAGAACATCCCTTCGGTCGGCGTGCCATTCTTGAACGTCGTCATGCTGCATACCGAAATGGCTTTTTGGGCGGACAGTTCGAGGATCGATGTGCGAACATCCGACAGCGCAATGCCCGTGCCCTTGGCGATATCCGCATCAAGCAACTGGCCATGCTTCTTGAGGTGCGTGAGGATGGATTCTGTGTTCATGTCGAATGCCTTTGCAAAAAATACCTAAAAAACCTGCCACTCCGAAGCAGCCAAAACGCTGAAATCAAAGTGCCTGCCGGGTGCGTCTGAAACATCTGGCCAACCCCGAAGGGTTGGGCGCAGAACTACAAATTGGTGGGCCTGCACGGACTTGAACCGTGGACCAAAGGATTATGAGTCCTCTGCTCTAACCAACTGAGCTACAGGCCCGGAAACTTTAATTGCCGTTTTGGTCCAGGAAGCTGCGCAGCTTGTCGGAACGGGTCGGATGACGCAGTTTGCGCAGCGCCTTCGCTTCTATTTGACGGATACGCTCGCGGGTGACGTCGAACTGTTTGCCGACTTCTTCAAGCGTGTGGTCGGTGTTCATTTCGATGCCGAAGCGCATGCGCAGGACCTTGGCTTCCCTCGTTGTCAGCGTGTCGAGGATTTCCTTGGTGACGCCGCGCAGGCTGGAGTACATCGCCGCATCGGCCGGGGCCAGCGTCAGCTGATCTTCGATGAAATCGCCAAGATGTGAATCGTCGTCGTCGCCGATCGGGGTTTCCATGGAGATGGGTTCCTTGGAAATCTTCATGATCTTGCGAATCTTGTCTTCCGGCATGTCCATCTTCTTGGCGAGTGTCGCCGGATCGGGTTCGGCACCTGTTTCCTGCAGGATCTGGCGGCTGATCCGGTTCATCTTGTTGATCGTTTCGATCATGTGCACCGGAATCCGGATGGTCCGCGCCTGGTCGGCGATGGAGCGGGTGATCGCCTGGCGGATCCACCACGTGGCGTAAGTGGAGAACTTGTAGCCGCGGCGGTATTCGAACTTGTCCACCGCTTTCATGAGGCCGATGTTGCCTTCCTGGATCAGATCGAGGAACTGCAGGCCGCGGTTGGTGTATTTTTTGGCAATCGAGATGACCAGGCGCAGGTTGGCTTCGGTCATTTCGCGCTTGGCGCGGCGCGCCTTGGCTTCACCGGTCGACATCTGCTTGTTGATGTCCTTGAGGTCCTTGAGCGGAATGCCGATGCGATCCTGAAGGGCGATCAGTTTCTTCTGCTCTTCCTTGATGTCCGGGGCGCAGCGGGTCAGGATCGCCAGGTAGGTCTTGGGGGCGGCGGCGATTTCGCCGTCCACCCATTCCAGCGTGGTTTCCTTGCCCGGGAAGGTCTGAATGAAATGCGGGCGCGGCATCTTGACCCGGTCGACGCAGATTTGCTGAATCTTGCGCTCGGAGCCACGAATCTGCTCGACCATGCCGCGCACGCTGTCGCACAGACGTTCGATCGAGCGCGACGTGAAACGGATGTTCAGCAGTTCGTCGGAAATCTGTTGCTGCAGCTTGAGGTAAGCCTTGTCGTGCGGGCCCTTGCTCGCGAGCATTTTCTGCATCTTGGCATGTACGCTCTTGATGACCTTGAAGCGCTCCAGGGCATCGGTCTTGAGCTGTAGCAGCGAGGCAGAAGCGGCGCCAGCACCACCTTCATCGTCCTCACCCTCGCCGTCTTCGTCTTCGTCGTCGGTCTCGGGCATTTCCGGGGCGGCGGTGACCTCTTCAGTGGCATTCGGGTCGATCAGGCCATCGACCAGTTCGTCGATGCGCATCTCGTCGCTCTCGACCTTGGCGGCCATGTCGAGGATGTCGGAAATCGTGGTCGGGCAGGCGGAAATCGCCTGAATCATGTGCTTCAGGCCTTCCTCGATGCGCTTGGCGATCTCGATTTCGCCTTCGCGGGTGAGAAGTTCAACGGTGCCCATTTCGCGCATGTACATGCGGACAGGGTCGGTGGTGCGGCCAAATTCGGAATCGACTGTGGACAGGGCCTGTTCGGCCTGCGCTTCGACTTCTTCGTCGTCGGCGGCAACGGCTGCCGTGTCCGACATCAGCAGGTCTTCGGCTGCCGGGGCTTCGTCGAAAACCTGGATGCTCATTTCGCTGAAGGTGGAAATGATCGCTTCGATGCTTTCGGCATCGACGACATCGTCCGGCAGGTGGTCGTTGATTTCGGCGTAGGTCAGGTAGCCGCGCTCCTTGCCCAGCTTGATGAGGGTCTTGAGGCGGGTTTTGCGCGCTTCGGCATCAAGCGGTTCTGGAACTTCAGCCATCTGGCCCTGGAGCAGCGCCTTCTCGGCGGCCTTCTCCTTGGCCTTGCTGATGCGAGCCTTCGGGGCTTCCTTTGCGGGGTCTTTTGCCTTAGCCATGCACACGATCCATAGAATTCGAGAAAACCATAAATTTTACCACAACTTAGCTGCGATTTGCTTGTTTGCCGAGCAGCTGCAGGTAGGCCTGTTTTTCCTCAGCGCTGAGTCCGGAAACGCCAAACTGCTGGGCTTTTGTCTGCAGTTCGGCAAAGGCGCGCTTCTGGCCACCTTCCTGCAGTTTGTCCAGTGTGTCTCGAAACTCCTTCTCCGCCTCATCTTCGTCAAACGGTTGGCCGAGAAGTTCCGATGCCGCGTTCTCGATCATCCCTTCTTCAGGCTGGCCGCGCAGTTGTTCACGCAGGCCAGCGTAGCTGCTGGCCTCATGGCTGACGTTGACCAGTTGATGCAACCGAAGCAGCGCCGGGCGTTCCGGCGTGTCGGGTAGCAGGTCAATGGGGAGGCGGCTCGCCAGTTGTGGCTTGTGCAGCACGATACGCAGCAGGTTGCGGGTCAGTGACGGCGCTGTACGCTTGGCCCGGGGCGGGGCTGACGGCGTGTAGGACTTGAGTTCGCACAGGCGTTCGACTTCGCCCTGGGCAAAACCGCTGGCCTCGGCCAGGCGCTTGACCAATTGCAGGCGGAGTAGCGGTGTCGGCAGTCTGAGCAGCAGCGGTTTGGCTTCGTAGATGAGTTGGGCCTTGCCTTCGGAGCTTGTCAGGTCGCAGCGCTGGGCCAGTTCGCGCAGCAGGAAGTCGGAGAGCGGCATGGCCTGGGTCACTTGCCGGTCAAATTGTTCCTTGCCGAACTCCCGGATGTAGCTGTCGGGGTCGTGTTCCTGAGGCAGGAAGATGAAGGCGAGGCGCTTGTTGTCGGCCAACGCTTCCAGCGAATTCTCCAAGGCACGCCAAGCCGCCTTGCGGCCGGCGTTGTCGCCGTCGAAGCAGAAAACGATGCGGTCTACCTGGCGTAATAGTTTGGTGACGTGCGTTGCAGTGGTCGCCGTGCCGAGCGTGGCGACTGCGTTGCCAACGCCGTTCTGGGCAAGCGCGATGACGTCCATGTAGCCTTCGGTGACGATGGCCGTGTCGGTTTCGCGCAATGCCTGGCGGGCTTGAGGCAGGCCGAAGAGTTCTCGTCCCTTTTCGAAGAGCGGCGTTTCCGGCGAGTTGAGGTATTTCGGCTCGCCCTGATCGATGATGCGGCCACCGAAGGCGATGATGTCGCCTTTTGGGTTGATGATCGGGATCATCAGGCGGTCGCGGAAACGGTCGTAACGACGGCCTGCTTCGTTTTCGATGACCAGTCCGGCAAGCTTCAGTTCATCGCTGTTGTAATCGGCAAAGACTTCCTGCAGGTTCTGCCAGCCATCCGGCGCGTAGCCCATGCCGAAGCGGGCGGCGATTTCTCCGGTCAACCCGCGTTTCTTGCAATATTCGATGGCCTGCGGCGACTTCTTGAGCTGATCCTTGTAGTACTGGGCGGCGCGCGCCATGATTTCGATCAGCGTCCGCGTCTGGCCAGGCTTTTCATCGTTGAAGCTGCGTCCCTCGCTTTCCGGCACCTGCATGCCGGCACGGGTGGCAAGATCCTTGACGGCATCGACGAAGCCGAGTCCCTGGTATTCCATGACGAAGCTGATCGCAGTGCCGTGGGCGCCGCAGCCGAAGCAGTGGTAGAACTGCTTGGTCGGGCTGACCGTAAAGGAGGGCGATTTCTCGTTGTGGAACGGGCAGCAGGCGGCGTAGTTGGCGCCTGCTTTTTTGAGCGGTACGTAGCTGTCTACCAGGTCGACGATGTCGACCCGGGCTAGCAAATCCTGGATGAAACTGTCCGGGATCATCGTTGCAACTCAGCCGGCCAGCGCGGCCTTGACCAGTTTTGAGACTTCCGCCATATCGGCCTTGCCGGCCAGGCGCGGCTTGAGGACGGCCATGAGTTTTCCCATGTCGGCAGGGCCCTTGGCGCCGGTTTGGGCGACAGCGGCGGCCACGGCGGCGGCTGTTTCTTCGGTGCTCATTTTTTCCGGTAGGTAGACGGCGAGGACGGCGATCTCGAATTTTTCGGCATCAGCCAGCTCCTGACGGCCGGCGGCTTCGTACTGGTTGACGCTGTCCTTGCGTTGCTTGGTCAGTTTTTCGATAACGGCGATGACGGCGTTGTCATCGAGTTCGACGCGTTCGTCGACTTCCTTCTGCTTGACGGCGGCGAGCAGCAGACGAATAGCGCTCAGCCTGGCCGACTCCTTGGCCTTCATGGCCGTTTTCATGTCTTCGGTGATGCGTGCTTTGAGGCTCATGGTCGATCTTTTCGGAAATTCAAAGAAAAAAGCCGCCGGCTGTTAAGGCTGGCGGCTCTTTTGTGCGGCGAAATTTTTCTGATTAGAAAAGTTTCGGCGGCAGGGTCAGGCTACGGAGGCGCTTGTGCTGGCGTTTGACAGCAGCGGCAGCCTTACGCTTGCGTTCGGCGGTGGGCTTTTCGTAAAACTCACGGGCACGCAGCTCGGTCAGCAGGCCAGTCTTTTCGACCGTGCGCTTGAAGCGGCGGATAGCAACTTCGAACGGCTCATTTTCCTTGACACGAATGTTCGGCATATAAATCACCCCCTTCCGTTAGGCGCCTGCCAGGTCAAGTAAAAGGCAGTACGCGCAAATTTTGTTCCGCAGATTTTGCGGGTAGCCGAGCAGTATATGCGAAAAATCCTTGTTGATCCAAGTGTTAAAATGGGCGCCCATGTTAGTCCTCGGTGTTGAGTCCTCCTGCGACGAAACCGGTATTGCGCTCTACGACAGCGAAGCCGGCTTGCTCGCGCACACCCTTCATTCGCAGGTGGCGATGCATGCCGAGTACGGCGGTGTCGTGCCCGAGTTGGCCTCGCGCGACCACATCCGGCGCGTCGTGCCCCTGCTGCGCGGGGCGCTGGCGCAGGGCAATCGCTCGCTGGATGATGTCGATGCCGTGGCCTATACGCGCGGCCCGGGGCTGGCCGGGGCTTTGCTCGTCGGCTGCGCTTTTGCCGAGGCATTGGCGCTGGCCATCGACAAGCCGACCATTCCGGTGCATCACCTCGAAGGGCATTTGCTATCGCCCTTGCTGTCGAGCACCCCGCCGACCTTTCCGTTCGTGGCCCTGCTGGTCTCCGGCGGCCACACGCAGTTGATGAAGGTAACCGGCGTCGGCGAGTACGAATTGCTCGGCGAAACGCTCGACGATGCCGCCGGCGAGGCTTTCGACAAGAGCGCCAAGCTGCTCGGCCTGCCGTATCCCGGTGGTGCCTTGCTATCGAAGCTGGCTGAGCTGGGAACGCCGGGCGTGTATGAATTGCCACGGCCGATGCTGCATTCGGGTGATCTGAGTTTCAGTTTTTCCGGCCTGAAGACGGCCGTGCTGACGCTGGTCCGCGAGCACGCCGAGGATATGAGCGACGCGTTCAAGGCCGACGCGGCGAGGGCTTTTCAGGAGGCCATCGTCGAGGTGCTGGTCAAGAAGTCACTGAAGGCGATGAAACAGACCGGCCTCAAGCAACTGGTGGTGGCTGGTGGCGTGGGGGCCAACAAGCAACTGCGCGCGATGCTGAATGACGAGGCGCGCCGCAAGCGCTTTGATGTTTATTACCCGGAACTGGAATTCTGCACCGACAACGGCGCGATGATCGCCCTCGCCGGTTGCCTGCGCCTTCAGACCGGCACGCCAGCCAAGCCGGCCGGTGCTTTTGCCATCCAGCCGCGCTGGCCTCTGATGGAAATGTCGTCCGGCGCCAAATAACGCATTTCAATTTTGGCCGTTTTTTCTGGTTGACCGCAGCAAGCCCGGTTTCCCGAACAGTCTTCCCTTGTTGTGATGGTTTTTGCCATCCCGTATCAGGCGTTTAATTGCTGCCCGACCGCCGGGTTGGCCCGGGCGGCCGGAAATTCATCCAATCAGAGTGCGGCGAGTGCTGCTGTGTAATCGGGTTCGTCCTTGATTTCGCCGACCAGTTGGCTGTGGATCACCTTGTCGTTTTCGTCGATAACGACGACGGCGCGGGCGGTCAGGCCGACCAGCGGGCCGCTGCCGATTGCGACGCCGTAGGCTTCGATGAATTCGCGGCCGCGCAGCGTGGACAGGGTGACGACGTTATCCAGACCTTCGGCGCCGCAGAAACGGGCCTGAGCGAAGGGCAGGTCGGCTGAGATGCAGAGGACGACGGTATTCGGCAGTCCGCTGGCCTTGGCGTTGAACTGGCGGACGGAGGTGGCGCAGGTCGGCGTGTCGATACTCGGGAAAATGTTCAGGATCTTGCGCTTCCCGGCGAAGCTGGCGAGGGCGACGTCGGAGAGATCCTTGGCGACCAGCGAGAAGGCCGGGGCGGTAGTGCCCTTTTGCGGGAAGGTGCCGTTGATGGCGATCGGGTTGCCGCCGAGGGTGACTTGGGACATCGTTTGCTCCATTGATTCGAGGTTATAGGTTGCGCTTTGAGGGACAGGTTTGCGCTTGGTTCCCGGCGTACCGATTTTAGTGGCACGCCGGGGGCGAGTTTACACGCGGCGGGTGGCCGCCTTCCTTCAAATCAGGTCAAAGCGATCGGCGTTCATCACCTTGGTCCAGGCAGCGACGAAGTCATGGACGAATTTTTCCTTGCTGTCGTCCTGGGCATAGACCTCGGCGTAGGCCCGCAAGACCGAGTTGGAGCCGAAGACCAGGTCGACCCGGCTCGCTGTCCATTTGGTGGTGCCGGACTTGCGATCGACGATGGCGTAGCTGTTGCGGCCGGTCGGTTTCCAGCTGTAGGCCATGTCGGTCAGGTTGACGAAGAAGTCGTTGCTCAGCACACCGACCCGATCGGTGAATACGCCGTGCTGGCTACCGCCGTGATTGGTGCCGAGGACGCGCAGGCCACCGACCAATGCAGTCATTTCGCAGGCCGTCAGGCGCATCAGCTGGGCGCGGTCGAGTAGCAGTTCCTCCGGCGTGACCACGTAGTCCTTCTTCTGCCAATTACGGAAGCCGTCAGCCAGGGGTTCCAGCACATCGAAGGATTCGATATCGGTTTGCGCCTTGGTGGCATCGCCCCGGCCCGGTGCGAAGGGCACCGTCACGGCAATGCCGGCCGCCATGGCCGCCTGCTCGACGCCGACATTGCCGGCGAGCACGATGACGTCGGCGATGCTGGCGCCCGTCTCGGCGGCGATCTTGTCATAGACGGCCAGCACTCTGGCCAGCCTTGCCGGCTCGTTGCCTTCCCAGTCCTTTTGCGGGGCGAGGCGGATGCGTGCACCGTTAGCGCCGCCGCGCTTGTCAGAGCCACGGAAGGTGCGGGCGCTGTCCCAGGCGGTGCTGACCATCTCGACCATGCTCAATCCGCTGGCGGCGATCCTGGCTTTCACGGCGGCCACGTCGTAGTCCTTGCGGCCGGCGGGCACCGGGTCTTGCCAGATCAGGTCTTCGGCCGGGACGTCCGGGCCGATGTAGCGGGATTTCGGCCCCATGTCGCGGTGGGTCAGCTTGAACCAGGCGCGGGCGAAGGTTTCCGAGAAATAGGCCGGATCCTTGTGGAAACGCTCGGCGATCTTGCGGTATTCCGGGTCGAATTTCAGCGCCATGTCGGCGTCGGTCATCACCGGCTGGCAGCGAATGGACGGATCCTCGACATCGACCGGCATGTCTTCCGGGGCGATGTTGATCGGCGCCCACTGGTGCGCCCCGGCCGGGGACTTGCTCAGCCACCAGTCGTACTTGAAGAGCAAGTCGAAATAGCCGTTGTCCCACTGGGTCGGGTGCGTCGTCCACGCGCCTTCGACGCCGCTGGTCACGGCATTGCGACCAACGCCACGGGTCGTGTGGTTCATCCAGCCCAGACCCTGCTCATGCACTTCGGCACCTTCCGGGGTCGGGCCCAGATTGGCCGCGCTGCCGTTGCCGTGGGCCTTGCCGACGGTGTGGCCGCCGGCCGTCAGGGCGACTGTTTCCTCGTCATTCATCGCCATGCGGGCGAAGGTGACGCGCATGTCTTGGGCAGTCTTGAGCGGATCGGGCTGGCCGTCCACACCTTCCGGGTTGACGTAGATGAGGCCCATCATCACGGCGGCGAGCGGGTTTTCCAGATCGCGTTGACCGGAATAACGGCTGCCGGCGCTGCCGGTCGGGGCCAGCCACTCCTTCTCGGAACCCCAGTAGGTGTCCTTCTCGGGGTGCCAGATGTCTTCGCGACCGAAACCGAAGCCGAAAGTCTTCAGGCCCATCGACTCGTACGCCATGTTGCCGGCGAGGATCATGAGGTCGGCCCAGCTCAGCTTGTTGCCGTATTTTTTCTTGATCGGCCAGAGAATGCGGCGCGCCTTGTCGAGGTTGCCGTTGTCTGGCCAGGAATTCAGCGGCGCAAAGCGCTGATTGCCGGTGCCGCCACCGCCGCGGCCATCGGCGATGCGATAGGTGCCGGCCGAGTGCCAGGCCATGCGGATCATCAAGCCGCCGTAATGGCCCCAGTCGGCCGGCCACCAGTCCTGGCTGTCGGTCATCAGGGCCTTGAGGTCGTTTTTCAGCGCCTCGACATCGAGCGTCTTGACCGCCTCGCGATAGTTGAAGCCGGCACCGAGCGGATTGGTCTTGCTGTCGTGCTGGTGCAGGATGTCCAGATTCAGGGCCTTGGGCCACCAGGCCATGGTCTGCATGCTGGCCGACGTGGCGCCGCCGTGCATCACGGGGCACTTGCCAGTGGAAGTCGTGTCTTGGTTGTCCATCTCTCGCTCCTTGGGTTGCGTGGTCATGGGTTAAAAATTGTCGGGCAGGGTGGCCAGGATGTCGACGCACAGTTCCCAGGCCGACAACTCGTCGAACCAGCGATCAATGAAATCTGAAATCATGTTGGCCTCCTGAAAGTTTCAAGGTCGCAATGACCTGATGAACTCAGTGTAGGCAGCGTATGGGTATTGATCCAATCGATTGATCGAATATGGTGGATTGGCTTTTGCTATCGCGCAGGCGAAAAAAAATGCCGGCGAACCGGCATGGTTTGTGGGGCTGCCTGGTTCAGGCTTTTTTCTTGCCACCGATCTTCGTCTCCTGCCCGGCCATGAGGCGCTGGATGTTTTGCCAATGCTTGCCAATGAGCGCCATACCGAGGATGCCGACGACGATGGTCTGGTTGGTCGCGCCGTGCATCAGCGCGGCGTAGAAGGGCGCGGCTGCGGCGGCAATGAGCGCGGCCAGCGACGAGTAGCGCGAAACGTAGGCGACGAGCACCCAGGTTGCGGCGACGGCCAGGCCGAGCACAGGGTCGAGGGCGAGCAGCACGCCGGCGGCGGTGGCGACGCCCTTGCCGCCTTTGAACTTGAGGAAAATAGGGTAAAGGTGGCCGAGGAAGACGGCCAGCGCGACGAGGGCGATGACGGTGTCGCTGAAACCGAATTGGCGCGCGACGATGATGGCGACAGCGCCTTTCAGGGCATCGCCAATCAGCGTGAACAATGCCGCCTTCTTGTTGCCGCTGCGCAGAACGTTGGTGGCGCCGGGGTTGCCCGAGCCGTAGGTGCGCGGGTCGGCAAGGCCGAAGAGCTTCGAGGAAATCATGGCGAAGGGAACGGAGCCGAGCAGGTAGGCGGCCAACAAGGCCAGAACTGGAGCAAGCGCGTTTTGCATGGGTCGTTTTTATCGCTGAGGTACAATCGCGCCAAATTTTACACCGCTGCTGCGGTCGACCACGCCATGGACATCATTTTCCTCGAAGAACTGCGCGCCGAAACCTGGATAGGCATCTATCCGCGCGAGAAGGCCATGCCGCAGACGGTCGAGATTTCACTGCAGATCGGCGTGTCCACCGCATCGGCCGGGGCCAGCGACGACATTCGCGACACGGTCGACTATTCCGTGGTTGTCGACCGCCTGCGCGCCGATCTGGCTGCCGTGCACTTCAATCTCATCGAGGCGCTGGCCGAGCACGTGGCGACCTACGTGCTGGAAACCTTCGCAGTGCATTGGGTACGCGTCTCGGTGGCCAAGCTGGGCATGATGCCGGGCGTCAAACGCGTCGGCGTCATCATCGAACGCTCGCTCTGAGCGTTTCGTTTTTGGCTGTTTTTTCCGGTTGACCGTGAAAGCGGCAGCGAAGCCTCCTGCCGGGGGTTTCGCGGGCAAAAAACGCAATGATCAGAGAATTTCGGTCAGTACCTCGCGCTGGTCGAGTTCCTTGTAAAACTGGAAGGCTTCCAGGCCGAGGGCGTCGCGCGAAGACAGCACGCCGATCGGTCGGCCATCCGGCAAAACCACGGGCATGTGACGGAACCCGCCTTCATACATCCTGTGCAAGGCGTGACCGAAAGGGCGGTCCGGCGCGATGGTCTGCGGGTCGGCGGTCATCACTGCACTGACCGGCGTGGTGTGCTGATCGAGCCCGGCGGCCATGACCTTGAAGATCAGGTCGCGCTCGGTACAGATTCCCAGCAACACCCCATCCGTCGGGCTGACAATGAGTACCACCCCTTCGCTGTTGTCGCGCATGTGGGCTGCCACGGCGCGAACACTCCGTTCGGGGGTTGCAGTCAGGAAGTGGCGGTTCTGGATGATCTTGATCGTTGCACGACTCGGCATGGCTCGTCTCCTTTATGGGTGATGGGATACAAGCTAGTGACTCGGCACCAAAAGGGAAGTTCGTGACATTTTGTGTCACTTTGTGACTCATGACAGCGCTGCCAGCATGGCCATGATGGCGAAGCCGGTCGCGAGTCCGGCGGTGGCTGCGCCCACCCGCCCGGGTTGATGCGAAGCCGGGATCATTTCGTGGCTGACCACCCAAAGCATGGCACCGGCGGCTGTGGCAAGGGCGAGGGGCAAGGCGCCATCGGCGACAGTGCTGGCGATCGCACCGAACAAGCCTCCCACCGGCTCGACCAGCCCGGTGCCCAGCGCGATGAGGGCGGCCCGCAAGGGCGCGGCACCGAGCGCCACCATGGCACTGGCGACGATCCAGCCTTCCGGGATGTTCTGCAAGGCGATGCCGAGGCTCATTCCGTGGTCGGCACCAGCGGCTGCCGCGACACCCACCGCCAAACCTTCCGGCACGTTGTGAATGGCAATGGCGGCGACAACGAGGGTGACATTGGGCATCATGCCGCTCGATTCCATGGACTCGACGTGCTCGTGCGGCAAGCTGCGGTCGAGCGTCTGCATGGCAGCAGCACCGGCCACCAGTGCGGCGGCCGCTGCCATGCCGAGCATCCATGGCGTACCGCTGGCAGCGACGTGCTGTGCGGCGGGAACAAGGAGCGAGAAAAGGCTGGCAGCGAGCATCATCCCGCCGGCGAGGCCAAGCATCGGGGCCATGAGTTTTTTGGTCGGGCGACGGAGAAAAAGGACGGGAATGGCGCCAAGGCCGGTGGCTGCGCCAGCCAGCAGACTGGCCTCAAGGCCGCGGACGGCCATCGGATTCGCCGCAAACCATTGGGCGGCCTGATCGACTCCGAATACAATGCCGACGACGGCCATCGCCATGCCCAGCCACAGATGGCGACGGGCGTTTGGCTGGGCGTAGTGCTGAATGACGAGCTGGGTCATGGTGGCGCTCCTTTGTCTTGAACGTCACTTTACGCACTGCTGGCTTATAGCTCCAATCAATTGATTAAATGCGATCGATTGCAATTTAAAATCATGTCTTGAGTGCCGCCTCGACGACCTTGGGGTGCAGCGTGCGGAGGATGTCGTGCGGATGGACGCCGACGAGAAAGCCGCGTTTTCCGCCGTTGATGTAGATCAGCGGAAGATCGAGGATGGTTTTTTCGATATGTACCGGCATGGCCTTCTTTGTCCCGAACGGGCTGGTGCCGCCGACCAGAAAGCCGGTGTGGCGGTTGGCGACTTCCGGTTTGCACGGCTCGACCTTCTTGCAGCCGATCTGCCGTGCCAACTCTTTGGTCGAAACCTTGCAGTCGCCGTGCATGAGGACGATGAGCGGCTTGGCGTTCTCGTCCTCGAAAACCAGCGTTTTGACGACGGCGTGTTCGTCGACGTTGAGTTCGCGCGCCGACACCTTGGTGCCGCCGTGCTCTTCGTAGGCGTAAATGTGCGTCGAAAAGGCCACCTTGTTCGCTTTGAGGAACTTGGTGGCTTGCGTTTCGGGGGCGTGTTCGGGTTTGCTCATGGCGCGGTGGCTTTCAGGATTCGCGTTTAATTTTACATCCCTCGCCGGGGCGGATTGGCCGGTGCCTTCGGCTGGAAATACAGGCAGGCCTCGCCCGAGGAGGCGATTACGTCGAGTTCGGGCGCGCGCGTGCTTTTGAAATCGAGGGCGTGGCAGCCGTAGCGGAACGGCAGTTCGTGGGTGATGAAATAGTGGGCGCACCGGCTGCAGCGTGGCGACGACATGGGCCTCTCTCAGCCGCGCGGGTGATGGACCGCGTGCAGCGTCTTGAGCCGTTCGCGGGCAACGTGGGTGTAGATCTGCGTCGTCGAAATATCGGCGTGGCCGAGCAGAAGCTGGACGACGCGCAGGTCGGCACCGTGGTTGAGCAGGTGGGTGGCGAAGGCGTGGCGCAGGACGTGCGGCGACAGCTTGTCGGGGGCGATGCCGGCGATCTGCGCGTAACGCTTGATGATGTGCCAGAACGCCTGGCGGGTCATGCCGCTGCCGCGTGTCGTGACGAACAGGTCGTCGCTCTGCTGCCCGTTCAGGATGTCCGGCCGGGCTTCGTTGAGGTAGCGCTGGATCCATTCGATGGCGAGCTGGCCGAGTGGCACCAGCCTTTCCTTGCTGCCTTTGCCTAACGCGCGCAATACGCCGTCGGCCAGGCTGATTTCGTGCAGCCGTAGGCCGACCAGTTCCGAGACCCGCAGGCCGGTGGCGTAGATGGTTTCGAGCATGGCGCGGTCGCGCAGGCCGAGCGGGGTGTCGAGGTCGGGCGCGTCGAGCAGGGCTTCGACCTGCTTCTCCGACATGATCTTGGGCAGGCGCGACGGCCGGCTCGGGTTGGCCAGCTTGAGGGTCGGGTCGGCAACGATGCGGCCACGGCCCAGCTGCCAGCGATAGAAGCGGCGCAGCGTGGACAGGTAGCGGGCCTGCGAACTGGCGCGGGTCTGCTTCGACAGATGGGCGATGAAGCCGGTCAGCGTTGTTTCACGCAGGTCGAGCAGCGGCTCGGGAGCGTTGTTGGCCAGCCAGAGAGCAAGGCGCCCAAGATCGGAGCGATAGCTGTTCAGCGTCGCCTTGGCCAGCCCGTCTTCCAGCCAAAGGGCGTCGCAGAAATTGTCGATCTCGGCGAGGTCAGCCGGACTGGCGAGCGCTGTCGAGGCCAAATTGCTTGTTTTCGTGCGTCAGCAGCCAGCGCTTGACGTCCAGCAGGAAACCGCCGCGTTCGCGGGCAAAACCGCCCAGTTTCCTGTCGCCTGTGCCACAGGTGGCGACGACGCGATGGCAGGGGACGACGAGCGGATAGGGATTCGCCCCGCAGGCCTGACCGACCGCGCGCGGCGCATTGTTGAGGTATTTGGCCAGCTGGCCATAGGTGTCTGTCCGACCCGTCGGGATGGCCGAAATCTGCTCCCAGACACGGCGCTGGAAGGTCGTGCCGGCCGGGCGCAGCGGCAGGCCGAAGGTGAAGCTCGGGTCGGCGATATAGGCCTCGAGCTGGCGCACGGCTTCGGCAGCGAGCGGCGTCGTGGCCGCGAGTTCCGGACGTGGCTCGAGGAAGTCGATGCCGGTGATTTCATCGTCGTCACACTGCACGCCGAGGGCGAAGCCGGGCGCGGCGACGATGGCTTGATAGGTCTTGTTCATCAGGGTGCCTCCACGGTCAATGCTGCGGTCGACCCGAAAAAACGGCCAAAATTCAAAATGCCGACAAACCGGTTTGGGCCCGGCCGAGGATCAGCGCATGCACGTCGTGCGTGCCCTCGTAGGTCGTCACCGATTCCAGGTTGACCATGTGGCGGATGACGCCGAACTCGTCGGAAACGCCGTTGCCGCCCAGCATGTCGCGGGCATTGCGGGCGATCTCGAGCGCCTTGCCGGTGCTGTTGCGCTTCATCAGCGAGACCAGTTCCGGCGTCGCGCTGCCATCGTCCATCATGCGGCCGAGGCGCAGCGCGCCCTGAAAGCCCAGCGCGATCTCCGTCTGCATGTCGACGAGCTTTTTCTGGATTAGCTGCGTCGCCGCGAGCGGCCGGCCGAACTGCTGACGATCCAGCGTGTATTGCCGGGCCGTGTGCCAGCAGGCCTCAGCCGCGCCGAGCGCACCCCATGAAATCCCGTAGCGGGCCGAGTTGAGGCAGGTAAACGGCCCCTTCAGGCCACTGGCCTTGGGCAACTGGTTCTCGGTCGGCACGAACACCTCGTCCATGACGATGTCGCCGGTGATCGAGGCGCGCAGGCTGACCTTTCCGGCAATGACCGGCGCCGACAGCCCGGCCATGCCCTTTTCGAGAATGAAGCCGCGCAAGGCGCCGGCGTCATCCTTGGCCCAGACGATGAAAATATCGGCCATCGGCGAATTTGTGATCCATGTCTTGCGGCCGGAAAGCTTCCAGCCACCCGGCACGCTGCGGGCGACGGTGCTGGCGCTGGCCGGGTCGGAGCCGGAGTTCGGCTCGGTCAGGCCAAAACAGCCGATCAGCTCGCCCTTGCCGAGCTTCTTCAGATATTTTTCCTTCTGAGCCTCAGTGCCAAATTCGAAAATAGGCAGCATGACCAGCGAAGACTGCACGCTCAACAGCGTGCGATAGGCCGAATCGACGTACTCAATTTCACGCGCGATCAGCCCGTAGGAAACGTAATTCAGCCCGGCGCCGCCAAACTGCGGTGGCAATGTGGCGCCAAGCAGCCCCATCTCGCCCATTTCGCGGTAAATGGCCGGATCAGTCGTTTCATTGCGAAAAGCGTCGCGGATGCGTGGCTTCAAAGCCTTCTGCGCAAAATCGCGGGCTGCGTTGCGCACCTGACGCTCATCGGCGGCGAGCTGGCTGTCGAGGAGGAAAGGGTCTTCCCAGGTGAACGAAGGGCGTGTCATGGAGGAGAAATCCGGTTGATTAAGACAGCTTTTTCCAAAAGGCGCAGGTGTTCGAATGCCCAAAAATATCGCGGCTACTGCCCTGCTCTAATTGTTGAAGCAAAGTTGGGTATTGCTTCAGATGATCTGAAAACCATTTATGAACTCGTTGGAATGGAGCTTCTAAATCCAAGCACAAATTTAGCGCTCGGATGTAGGCATGTTGGTGCTGCTGGGCAAATTTCAAAATGAATTTGTGGCTTGAAAATTCCGTCGGCATATCGGCAATCAGCGCAGGTACAAGACTTTCCAGCTCGCTAAAATCATGTTTTGTCATTTCGTTACCTTGGAAAAATTGGAGGATGTGGCCCTTGCTTCTGGGGCTTAACGTCAAGCCCGCACGTGCCCGTCACCCAGCACGATCCACTTCTGGCTGGTCAGCCCTTCGAGGCCGACCGGGCCACGGGCGTGGATCTTGTCGGTCGAGATGCCGATTTCGGCGCCCAGGCCGTATTCGAAACCATCGGCGAAGCGCGTCGAGGCATTGATCATGACCGAGGCCGAATCGACTTCGCGCAGGAAGCGCATGGCTTTCGGATGGTTGTCGGTGACGATTGCTTCGCTGTGATGCGACGAGTATTTGTTGATGTGGGCGATGGCTTCATCGATGCCGGCGACGACCTTGACGGAAATGATCGGGGCGAGAAACTCGGTGTAATAGTCCTCTTCCGTCGCCGCGATGGCATTCGGCACGATGGCGCAGGTCTCCGCACAGCCGCGGATCTCGACGCCCTTGGTGGTCAGCATGTGGGCAATCGGCGGCAGCAGCATGGCGGCGACCGAGCGGTCGACGAGTAGCGACTCGGCGGTGTTGCAGGTGCCGTAGCGTTGGGTCTTGGCGTTCTCGACGATCTTGAGCGCCTTGTTCGGGTCGGCTTCCTCTTCGAGGTAAACGTGGCAGTTGCCGTCGAGGTGCTGGATCATCGGTACGCGGCATTCGGCGAGCAGGCGGGCGATCAGGCCCTTGCCGCCGCGCGGCACGATGACGTCAACGAATTCGCGCATGGTGATCAGTTCACCGACGGCGGCGCGGTCGGTGGTGTTGATGACCTGTACGGCATCAGCCGGCAGGCCGGCGGCCTGCAGGCCTTCCTGGACCAGCGCAGCGATGGCGCGGTTGGAGCGGATGGCTTCCGAGCCACCGCGCAGGATGGCCGCGTTGCCGGATTTCAGGCAGAGCGCCGCGGCATCGGCCGTGACGTTGGGGCGTGCTTCGTAAATGATGCCGATGACGCCGAGCGGCACGCGCATCTTGCCAACCTGGATGCCGGAAGGCTGGTATTTGAATTCGCTCATTTCGCCGATCGGATCGGCCAACTTGGCGACTTGCTCGACGCCGTCGGCCATGCTGTCTACCCCTTTTTCGGAGAGGGTCAGGCGGTCGAGCATGGCGGTTTCCAGCCCGGCGGCGCGGGCCGCGGCCAGGTCTTCCTGGTTGGCAGCGACCAGCGCGGCCTTTTCGCGGCGGATGGCAGCGGCGATGGCGAGCAGTGCGGCGTTCTTTTCAGCCGTGGAGGCCGAGGCGAGGCGGCGCGAGGCAGCCCGTGCCTGACGGCCGACGGTCTGCATGTATTCCTTGATATCCATGATGTGCTTTGTGCGGGCAAAAGAGCATTATAGCCAGACAAATAAGTGGGAACTTCTGGAACCGGGTAAACTCTTATCCGCAACGATAACAGGGGTTTCCATCGAGGACATGATGGCTGAAAAATTGATTTTGCCGACCGAGGTCAAGGTCTGCGCAACGTGTAGCTTCTGGGATGGCGAACGTCACGTCGATACCGAGATGAAGCTGGTCGTGGTTTCCGAGGAATGTGTGGGCGAGTGCCTGGTGCAGGAGGAGATCAAACCCGGTTTGCACGACGTTCGCGCCGAATGTAGCTGCATGTGGGAAGATCTGGAACCGGACGAGCCTGCCACCGACAAGCCGGCGGTTTGACTATTTTGCCGCGGTTAGGCGCAGGCCGAGCCGCAGGAACTCTTCCCAGATGTTGCCGTGACCGATGCCCTTGGCCAGTCGGTCAATTCTCCCGGCATGTTGCAGCGCGCCCTCGAGTGTTGCGGTCGACAGGCGTTGTAGCGCCTTTTTTACCGGATTGGCGCGCGGCCCCCAGACCTTCGCATCCTTGAGCAACATGTCGATCGGCTTTCCGGCGTCCATGCCGGCCCGAATGATGGTCAGCGCCCGGATTTCCTCGCTCATTGCCCACAGCACCAGCGGCGGCGCCTCGCCTTCCTGCATCAGGCCGTCCAGCGTCCGGGTCAGGCGGGCAATATCACCCGAAAGCAGTGCTTCGCGCAGTCCGTCGATGTCGTAGCGGGCGACGTTGAGCACGGCTTCGCGAACCTGGGCCAGACTGAGTGCGCCGGCCGGGTAAAGCAGGCCGAGCTTCTGGATTTCCTGATGGGCAGCCAGCAGGTTGCCTTCAACGCGCTCGGCGATGAACTTCAATGCATCCAGTTCGGCGCTCTGTTGTTGGCGGCGGAGTCGACCGATGATCCAGCCGGGCAGTTCAGTGAGTTTCGGTGCGACGAGCTTGATGGCAACGCCGGCGTTGACCAGCGCGGTGAACCAGGCGGCCTTTTCCTCGCGCCAGTCGAGTTCGGGCAGGGTGATCAGCAGCAGATTGTCCATCGACAGGTTCTGGCACCACTGCTGCAGCGCCGCGCTGCCTTCCTTGCCGACCTTGCCGGTCGGAACGCGCAGGTCGATCAGTTTTTTATCGCCGAACAGCGACATGTTGCCGCCGGCGGCGAGCAAGGTGCCCCAGTCGAACTGCGGCAGGACGGTGAGTACTTCGCGCTCGGTGTAGCCCTGCTGGCGCGCCTTGGCGCGAATGGCGTCGGCGGCTTCAATGACGAGCAGCGGGTCGTCGCCGTACAGTACATAAAGCGGCCGCAACTCGCGTTCAAGATGGCCCGCCAGCTGTTCGCCCTTGAGCAGCATTACTCGTCGTCTTCTTCGGTGTCGGGGTTCTTCGGCTTGACGATGCTCAACCGGCGCATGATCTGGTTGACGAGGTCATTGGTCATGTCGCGCCAGAGCAGGTTTTCTTCGATTTCCTTGGCGAGAATGTTCGAGTCGTCATAGGAAACGTCGCGGGTCAGGGCAACCTCGTTGGACGGAACCAGCACCTGCCCCTTCTGATTGACGATACGGAAGGTATAGGTCAGTTGCAGTCGGTATTCGCTCACGCGGCCCCTGGCATTGACGCTCAGGATGCTTTTCAGGCGGTTGTCGCTGATCTGCTGGAAGATGGCCTCGGCCGCCTTGCCATCGTCGACGATGGTGGTGCTGCCGCTGGCCTTGATGTAGCGCTGCAGCCAGATATTGACGTCAGCCGTGTCGGGCAGGGCGATGTACATCGTCTTGTAGGGCAGGTTGCTGCTGCCTGCACCGCGCAGATGGAAGCCGCAGCCGGTGAGGGCGGCGGCAATGATCAGTGCGAGTAGCAGGCGGAGCGGCAAACGCATGGCGGTTTTCCTCAGGCGACGATATTGACCAGACGGCCCGGTACGACGACAACCTTCTTGGCCGGCTTGCCTTCCATGAACTTGACGGCGCCTTCGGAGGCCAGCGCTGCCGCCTCGATGCTTGCCTTGTCGGCTTCGGCAGAGACGCGAATGGAACCGCGCAGCTTGCCGTTGACCTGCACCATCAGCTCGATTTCGTCCTGCTTCAGGGCGGCCGGGTCGGCTTTCGGGAAGGCAGCCGAGCCGGCATCCTGGCCCGGCTTCAGCTCGGCGTAGAGCGCCTGGCCGATGTGCGGGACGATGGGGAAGAGCAGCAGTGCGATGCTTTCCAGCGTTTCCTGCGCCAACTGGCGGCCGGTGGCGTCGGAGAGATCGGTCTTGTCGTAGGCGTTGAGCAGTTCCATGACGGCAGCGATGGCCGTATTGAACTGCTTGCGGCGGCCGTAATCGTCGGCCACCTTGCCCATGGTCTGGTGCAGTTTGCGGCGCAAATCGGCTTGTACGGTCGACAGGGAATTTTGCTCAAATTTGGCATCGACCAATCCGGCCTGCACATGGTCGTAAGTCGTCTTCCACAGGCGACGCAGGAAGCGGTAAGCCCCCTCGACACCGGCGTCGGACCATTCCAGCGACTGGTCGGGCGGCGAGGCGAACATGATGAACAGGCGGGCCGTGTCGGCGCCGTACTGGTCGATCAGGGCCTGCGGATCGACGCCGTTGTTCTTCGACTTCGACATCTTTTCGGTGCCGCCGATGACCACGGGTTGGCGGTCGGCCTTGAGCGTGGCGCCGGTTGGGCGGCCTTTTTCATCGGTCACGACGTCCACATCAGCCGGGTTGATCCACTGCTTCTTGCCGCCATCGAGATCGCGGTAGAAGGTCGGGGCGACGACCATGCCCTGGGTCAGCAGGTTGGCGAAGGGCTCGCCGAGGTCGCCGATCAGGCCAACATCGCGCATCAACTTGGTGAAGAAGCGCGAATAGAGCAAATGCAGGATGGCGTGCTCGATGCCGCCGATGTACTGGTCGATGCCGCCCTTGCACCAGTAGGCGACGCGCTCGTCGACCATGGCCGTAGCGTTGTCCGGGCAGGCGTAGCGCAGGAAGTACCAGGATGACTCGAAGAAGGTGTCCATGGTGTCGGTTTCGCGACGGGCGTCGCCGCCGCACTTCGGGCACTTGCACTCGTAGAACTCGGGCATCTTCGCGAGCGGCGAACCGGCGCCGGTGATCTCGACGTTTTCGGGCAGGACGACCGGCAATTGATCATCGGGCACCGGCACGTCGCCGCAGGTCGTGCAGTGAATGATCGGGATCGGGCAGCCCCAGTAGCGCTGGCGGGAAATACCCCAGTCGCGCAGGCGGAATTGGACTTTCTTGTCGCCGAGGTTCTGGGCGGCGAGGTCGGCGGCGATGGCGTCGACGGCGGCTTCATAGCTTAGGCCGTCGTACTTGCCGGAATTGACCAGCTTGCCGCGTTGCTTGTCGGCGTACCACTCGGCCCAGGCTTCGTGGCTGAACGCCGTTTCGCCATCGACGGCGACGACTTGCTTGATCGGCAGGTTGTATTTCAGGGCGAAGGCGAAGTCGCGCTCGTCGTGTGCCGGCACGGCCATCACGGCGCCATCGCCGTAGCTCATCAGCACGTAGTTGCCGACCCAGACTTCGACCTGTTGGCCGGTCAGCGGATGGGTGACGTAGATGCCGGTCGGCATCCCTTTCTTTTCCATCGTCGCGATGTCGGCTTCAGCGACACCGCCCTTCTTGCATTCCTCGATGAAGGCAGCCAGTTCCGGGTTGTTGGCGGCAGCCTTGGTGGCCAGCGGGTGTTCAGCGGCGACGGCGACGAAGGTGACGCCCATGATGGTGTCGGCGCGGGTGGTGAATACCCACAGCTTTTCGTCGGGATTGTCGGCGAGCGGGAAGGCGAAGCGAACACCGGTGCTCTTTCCGATCCAGTTTTTCTGCATCAGGCGGACCTGTTCCGGCCAGCCCGGCAGGTTGTCGAGTTCGGTCAGCAGTTCTTCGGCGTAGGCGGTGATCTTCATGTAGTACATGGGGATTTCGCGCTTCTCGATCAGCGCGCCGGAACGCCAGCCTCGGCCGTCGATGACCTGTTCGTTGGCGAGCACGGTGTGGTCGACCGGGTCCCAGTTAACGGTGCCAAGCTTCTTGTAAACCAGACCTTTTTCGTAGAGGCGGGTGAACAGCCACTGTTCCCAGCGGTAGTACTCGGGCGTGCAGGTGGCGAATTCGCGTTCCCAGTCGATGGCGAAGCCGAGCGACTTGAGCTGGGAACGCATGTAATCGATATTGGAGTAGGTCCAGCCAGCCGGCGGTACATTATTTTGCAGCGCAGCATTTTCGGCCGGCATGCCGAAGGCGTCCCAGCCCATCGGCTGCATGACATTGAAGCCCTGCATCTTGTGGAAGCGCGAAAGCACGTCGCCGATGGTGTAGTTGCGGACGTGACCCATGTGCAGTTTTCCCGACGGATACGGGAACATCGACAGGCAGTAGTACTTGGGTTTAGTGGCGTCTTCGACGGCGCGGGCGGCGCCGCTCTTGTTCCAGTGGTCCTGGGCGGCGCGCTCGATGTCGGCCGGGGAGTATTTGTCCTGCATGGGCATGGCGGTGTTCATTCGCTGAAAAACTGAGAGTAATCGCGAATTATACCGGTTGATCCCGCCTCCTCGGCGATGAGGGCGGTGCGGCGGGAGGGGCCATCGAATTCGGGCCTTTCCTGGCGTTGACCGTGGCATGCATACACTTTTCGGTATGGCCGGATGGGAGCATGCCGTTCAAGCTCACCAGACCTCTGTGGGTCTCGCAAGGTGAGCTTGGGCATGCAGCAGTCGGCGAACTACTTTGGTTCGCCGGGTTGCTTGGCCAGGCAACTAGTGACCGGGTGGGGCTGACGCGGAGCCTGCACGCTCCAAGTCAGCACGGGTCAAGCTACTTCCGCCCGGTCACGCCGCTTTTTTTTGCGGGTACATGCCTTCCCAGGTGTTCTGCCAGTAGCGGAAAGCGTTCTGGGTCTCCGCCAGGGAGAGCAGGGACATCCGGGACTGGTGGCGCCACATCCAGGAAAGCTGCGGCGCTGGGGCCAGGTTGTAGGACTGAACGTTGCCGACTTCGTCCTCGACGATGGTCAGGAAACGTTCAATGGCCAAGCCCCAATAGGCGGAGCCTTCGGTTTTGCCGGATAGATACTCGGCTTCACTGACTGCCCGGCGCCACAATTTGAGCGCGAGTTCGTCGCTGATGCCGGCCTTGCGGGCGATCCACGGCAGGATCTTCGGTGCATTCATGCTGTTCATGCTGATTCTCCTTCTATATTTTCTCTGGGTAGCGGGTGGCTACTTGTTGGGTAAGACAGCCTTGTGGGCAAAAGGTTTTGTGCACTGCAATATTTTTTTAGGAAGTATACGTGTGCACTCGCCTCCCGACTGTGAAAAAATGCGCGTAATTGTAGTTGGCGTTGTACAAACGCAACTTATTGGTCCGACCAATTGGCCCGGGTGCCCCGGGTTACCCCTGAGGCTTCATGTCCGATCTCCTTGCAAATCTGAATTCTCCGCAACTTCAGGCGGTTACCTTGCCGCCTGTTCACGCCCTGATCCTGGCTGGCGCCGGCAGTGGCAAGACCCGTGTGCTGACGACGCGCATCGCGTGGCTCATGTCTACCGGTCAGGTAGGGCCGCACGGCGTACTGGCTGTGACCTTTACCAACAAGGCAGCGAAGGAGATGACGGCGCGGCTGTCGTCGCTGGTGCCGATCAATACCCGCGGCATGTGGATCGGTACTTTCCATGGCCTGTGCAACCGCCTGTTGCGGGCGCACTACCGCGAGGCAGGGCTGCCGCAGACATTCCAGATACTTGATTCGGCCGACCAGCTGGCGATGGTCAAGCGGCTGCTCAAGAATTTGAATGTCGATGACGAGAAGTATCCGCCGCGCGAGCTGTGCCATTTCATCAACGCCCACAAGGAGCAGGGCGTGCGGGCGGCGCAGGCTGAGGTGTACGACAATTACACGCAAAAACGCGTTGAGTTGTACGCCGAATACGAGACCCAGTGCAACCGTGAGGGCGTCGTCGACTTTGCCGAACTGCTTTTGCGTTGCTACGAATTGCTGCAGCGCAACGAACCTTTGCGCAAGCACTATCAGGATCGTTTCCGTTACATCCTCGTCGATGAGGTGCAGGACACCAACAGGCTGCAGTATGCCTGGCTCAAATTGCTGGCTGGCGGCGGTGCGGTGGTTTTTGCCGTCGGTGACGACGATCAGAGCATCTACGCCTTCCGCGGCGCCGAGGTCGGCAACATGCGCGAGTTCGAGCGCGACTACGCGGGCGACAATGTAATCCGGCTCGAGCAGAACTACCGTTCGCACGGGAACATCCTGACTGCAGCCAACGCCATCATCAAGAACAACCGCGAGCGGCTGGGCAAGAACTTGTGGACCGATGCCGGCGAGGGTGAGCCGATCCGCGCCTTCGAGGCGTATTCCGATCTCGATGAAGCACGTTTCGTGGTCGAGGAAATCCGTGAGCTGGTTCGTGACGGCATCGCGCCGACGCAGATTGCCCTGCTTTACCGCTCCAACGCCCAGTCGCGCGTGCTCGAAAACGAGCTGTTCACCAAGAACGTGCCGTACAAGGTTTATGGCGGCCTGCGCTTCTTCGAGCGCCAGGAAATCAAGCACGCGCTGGCTTATCTGCGCCTGCTCGGCAATCCGGATGACGACACTGCTTTCCTGCGCGTCGTCAATTTCCCGACCCGCGGCATCGGTGCCCGTTCGCTGGAAAACCTGCAGGCGACGGCGCATCAGACCAATTCCAGCCTGTACAACGCCGCCGCTTCGCTGAGCGGCAAGGTCGGGCAGACGGTCGGTGCGTTCATCCGGCTGATCGAGCAACTTCGCAACGAAACCGAAGGTCTGCCGCTGCCGGAAATGGTCGAGCACGTCATCGAAAAATCCGGCCTCGCCCAGCATTACCGGACGGACAAGGAGGGCCAGGACCGGCTGGAGAACCTCGACGAACTGATCAATGCTGCCGCCACCTTCATCGACGACGAAGGTGCCATCGGCGAAGGCGGGGCTCTGGTGTCTTTCCTGACGCTGGCTTCGCTTGAAGCTGGCGAGCATCAGGCTGGCGAGGGGCAGGAGGCCGTGCAACTCATGTCGGTGCACGCCGCCAAGGGCCTGGAGTTCGATGTGGTGTTCATCACCGGGTTGGAGCAGGGCCTGTTTCCGCATGAGAACTCGATCAACGCGGGCAAGGACGGGCTGGAGGAGGAGCGCCGGCTGATGTACGTGGCCGTCACCCGCGCCCGTCAGCGCCTTTATGTTTCCTGCGCGCAGACCCGCATGCTGCATGGCCAGACGCGCTATTGCGTGCCGTCCAGCTTCCTCGATGAAATCCCCGAGCAATTGCTGCTCAAGCTCAACAAGAAGGCGGCGCCCTTCCCGGCCTTCGGCGCGTTCGGTGGCGGTTACGCCGAGCCGGCGCCGGCTGGTGGCCTGCGGGTCGGGCAGACGGTCGAGCACGCCAGGTTCGGCATCGGGGTCATCGTGTCCACCGAAGGGCGTGGCGACGATGCGCGCGTGCAGATCAATTTCGGCGGCAGCGGCATGAAGTGGCTGGCGCTGGCTTATGCCAAGCTGACCCCGGTTTGAGCGTTGGCAGGCGACTGCCACGGTCGACGGCAAAAAATGGCCGATTTTCAGGCTGCCTTGCGGTAGATCGCCAGCCGGCACGGTGATAACCTCGTTGTCTAGACAAAATGAACAGACAACGAGGAGATATCCATGTCCTACGCCATACGCCTTCACCAAAACGGCGGTCCGGAAGTGCTGACCTGGGATGCAGTAGACCTGCCGGCTCCCGCACCCGGCGAGGCGAAGATTCGCCACCACGCTGTCGGTCTCAATTTCATCGATGTTTATCACCGCACCGGCCTGTATCCCGTGGCGCTGCCATCCGGGATCGGCATGGAAGGCGCCGGCGTGGTCGAGGCGCTTGGCGAGGGCGTGACCGACCTCAAGGTCGGCGACCGCGTGGCCTACGCCGGCGGGCCTCTCGGCGCCTATGCCGAAGTGCGCAACATCCCGGCGCATCGCCTGCTCAAACTGCCCGATGCCATCTCTTTCGAAACAGGCGCGGCCATGATGTTGCAAGGGCTGACCGCAGCCTACCTGCTGCGCAAGACCTATCGCGTGCAGGCCGGCGACGCTGTACTCATTCAGGCAGCAGCCGGCGGCGTCGGCCTCATTGCCTGCCAGTGGGCGCGGGCGCTCGGCGCGACGGTGATCGGTACCGTCGGTTCGCCGGCCAAGGCCGAGCTGGCCAAGGCGCACGGCTGCCACCACGTGATCAATTACAGCACCGAAAATTTCCCGGCGCGTGTGCGTGAAATCACGAATGGCGAAGGCGTCGCGGTCGTTTATGACGGTGTCGGCAAGGATACCTTTGCCGGCTCGCTCGATAGCCTGCGGCCGATGGGCATGATGGTTTCGTTCGGCAATGCCTCCGGCCCGGTGCCGCCCCTTGACCTGATCTTGCTGTCGCAAAAGGGATCGCTCTTCGTTACCCGGCCAACGCTCATGAATTACACCGCGAAGCGCGAAGATCTCGTCGCCTTGGGCCGCGAACTGTTCAATGTCGTCGTCGCAGGGCAGGTCAAGATCGAAGTCAACCAGACTTACGCACTCAAGGATGCGGCCCAGGCCCACCGTGATCTGGAGGCACGCAAGACCACGGGCTCGACCATCCTGCTGCCATGATGGCCAAGATCAAGGCGGGCTTGCTCTCGCTGCGTGACCTGTTCGCCACCGCCTGGTGGATCTTCCTGCTCGCCGGCATCGGTTTCGCCATTGCCTACCAGTTCGTCGAGCCGGCGCCGCCGAAAAAGATTGTTATCAGTGCCGGTAGTGAAAGCGGTGCCTACTACCACTTTGCACAACGCTACGCGGCCATTCTGGCCAAGGAAGGCATCACGCTTGAGGTACAGGCATCGGCAGGCTCTCTGGAGAATCTGGAGCGCCTGAAGCGCGACGATGCGCAGATTGGCTTTGTGCAGGGTGGCGTCGTGCCGCCCAAGGAAGACCCGGATGCCGAGGACGATTCCGGGCTGCTCTCTTTGGGCAGCATGTTCTACGAGCCGGTCTGGGTTTTCTATCGCGGCGAAAAGGGCAACGACAGGGCGCTGACTCGCCTGACCGAGTTGCAGGGCAAGCGCATCGCCATCGGCCAGGAAGGTTCAGGAGTGCGCCAGCTGGCTCAGCAACTGCTCAGCGCCAACGACATTCCCGCCGGCGATCATCTGGTAGGGCTCGGCGGCCTCAACGCTGCCGAGGAACTGCAGCAGGGGCGGATCGACGCGGCATTCATCATTGCGGCCGAGACTGCGCCGGTCGTTCAAGTGCTGATCCGCTCGCCGGGCATCAAGCTCATGAGTTTCGCCCAGGACCGAGCCTACCAGCGGCGTTTCCCGTTTCTGACCAAGCTCACGTTCCCGCGGGGTGTTGCCGATCTGGTGCGCGACTTCCCGCCTGAGGATATCAAGGTGCTGGCGCCAACGGCCAATCTCATCGTCCGCGACGATCTGCACCCTGCACTCCAGACATTGTTGTTGCAGGCGGCCAGTGAGGTGCATGGCAAGAGCGGCTTTTTCCAGGATGCAGGGGAATTTCCTGCCTACATGGACCCCATGCTGCCTCAGTCGCCCGAAGCGGCGCGCTACTTCAAATCCGGCCCGTCTTTCTTGCAGCGCTACCTGCCGTTCTGGCTGGCCGTACTGGTCGACCGGCTGATTGTCATGCTGGTCCCGATCTTCGTCCTGCTCATCCCGCTGCTCAAGGTGGCGCCGGCGATTTACAACTGGCGGGTGCGTTCCAAGGTCTTCAGGATTTATGGCGAACTGAAGTTTCTGGAGGATGACCTGAAGAACCATTTCGATCCGGCCAAACTGGACGATTACCGGAACAGGCTCGATGCGCTCGACGAGGAGGCCAGCGTGCTTCACGTCCCGCTCGGCTTCACCGATCTGGTTTACACCTTGCGCGAACACGTCAACCTGGTTCGCCATATCCTTGACAAGAAAGAAGCTGCAGCATGAAAGCGTTTTTAGTGGCCAACCCCAAGGGTGGCTCCGGAAAAAGCACGCTGGCGACCAATCTGGCTGGCTATTTTGCCAGCCGGGGGGCCGAGGTGATGCTAGGCGACATCGATCGCCAACAGTCATCGCGCGAATGGCTGGCCGTTCGGCCCTTTGCCCTGCCGACCATCGACACCTGGCATGTCGGCGAAGACAAGATTTCGCGGCCGCCCAAGGGCACCACGCACGTCGTGCTCGACACCCCGGCCGGCCTGCACGGCAAGATGCTGGAGCGGGTACTCAAGCTGTCGACGCGGGTCATCGTGCCTGTCCAGCCCTCGATGTTCGACATGCTGGCGACGCGCCATTTCCTGGCCGAGCTGCTTTCCGAGAAAGCAGTGCGCAAGGGCAAGGCCGATGTGGCCGTGATCGGCATGCGGGTTGATGCACGAACCCGCGCTGCCGGCGAACTCGAGCGCTTCTTCGCCGGTTTTGACCTGCCCGTGCTCGCCTACCTGCGCGACACGCAAACCTACGTGCAGGCAACCGCTGCCGGCATGACCATTTTCGACCTGCCGCCGTCGCGCGCCGAGCGTGATGTCGAGCAATGGCAGGCGATCATCCAGTGGGCTGAGGCCAGCTGACCGTTTTGGTTCGCAGCTGCGGTCGACCGCAAAAAACAGCCAGAAATGAAATCAGGCCTGTCCGGGTCTGTTGCTCAGCCAGAATGCCAGTTTGCTGAATAGCAGTTCCGGTTTGACCGGTTTGGAAATGAAATCCGACATGCCTGCCGCCATGCACTGCGCCCGGTCTTCGCTAAAAGCATTGGCCGTCATGGCCAGGATCGGCGTTGTTGAATAACCGGGCAGGTGGCGAATGGCCTCGGTTGCCTTCAGGCCGTCCATGTTGGGCATCTGCATGTCCATGAGAATCAAGTCGTAACGCCTTTGGGCGGCATGCGCCAGCGCAATGGCTCCGTCGTCAGCAACATCGACGATCAGGCCTGGCAGCGTTTTCAGCAGTTCGAGGGCAACTTCCTGGTTGATCGGTTCGTCTTCCGCCAGCAGTACGCGTTTGCCATCAAAGTTGCCTTGCGATTCAAAACCGGCAGGCAGGGAAGACGGCAGGGCGGTACCTGCTGCCCCCTTGTCGAAGCGCATGCTGAGTGTAAACGTCGTGCCAACGCCAGGGACGCTGTTCAGCTCAAGTTTGCCGTTCATGAGGCCGATGAGTTGCCGAACGATTGTCAGGCCGAGGCCGGTTCCGCCGTGCTGTCGGGTGGTCGACCCATCGGCTTGTTCGAAGGGCTGGAATATCCGCTCCAGCGCCTCGGGCGGAATGCCGATGCCCGTATCCTCGACGCTCAGGCGGACGGCCAACGTGCTATCGGTCTCCTCGAGCAACGTTGCGCGAAGTGTCACGCTGCCACGCTCGGTGAACTTGATGGCGTTGTCGACCAGGTTGATCAGAATCTGCTGCACACGCACCGGATCGCCCAGCAATCTCACCTTGGCCACTTGCGGGGCAATATCAACGATCAGAGCAAGTCCCTTGGTGCTCGCCTTGACGCCGACCAGGCTTTCAATATCGGCAATGATGTTGCCGAGGCGGAATGAGGCGTGTTCCAGGGTGAGCCGTTCGGCATCGATTTTTGACAGGTCGAGAATGTCGTTCAGAAGGTTCAGCAAATGGTTGGCAGCATTGCCGATCTTGCCGAGCTTGTCGCGTTGCTCAGGGTCGCTGATCCTGCGATTGAGCAGATGCGTCATGCCGATGATGGCATTCATCGGCGTCCGCAGTTCATGGCTCATGTTGGCGAGGAAAGTGCTCTTGGCACGATTGGCCGATTCGGCAGCTTCCTTGGCGAGTTCCAGATCGGCCGTGCGCGCTTTGACCAGATCTTCAAGGTGCGTCCTGTAGCGATGAAGTTCAGTTTCGGCACGCTTTCTTTCGCTTACATCGACGCTGATGCCGATCACCGCAGGCTGGCCCTCAAATTCCACGGCACTGCCGAAAACATCAAGCGACACTGTGCCGCCATCCTTGCGCAAACCGGTAAATCCGTAATGCAGGGCATCGATCTCGCCCGATTCCCTGCGCCGAACGTTATCGGCGACCATCTGCCTGTCCTCCGGGGAGACCAAATCGCGCACCGGTATCAGATCGATGATTTCATCCGGACTGTCATAGCCAAAGATCCTCGCAAACCATGGGTTTACGTAGCGGAAGCGCCCGGCCTGGATAATGTACACGCCGGCCAGAGACTGCTCGACCAGGCCGCGGAACTTGCGTTCGGCCGAGCGCAACTCCTTCTCGGCCAAAACGCGCTGCGTTACGTCGTGCCCAACCATGACAAGCGCCAGTCGTCCGCCATCAGCGTCGTAGAGAGGAACCTTGGCGATGTCGAAAACCCGTTCTCTAGCAGCGTCGTCGCGGAAGATCAGTTCATCGTGCAGGCGCTCGCCCGTTTGCCAGACCGTCTCGTCGGATGCTTCCAGCAACGCCAGTGTCGACTGGTCGAATTTGCCGGAAGCCGCCAACGCCTGGCTGGTCGAACCACGGTAATCGGTGTTGCCAAGGCCCAGCATGTTCAGAAGCTGGGTGTTGGCCTCGGTCCAGCGCCCGGCCCCATCCTTCAGGCAGACAATGTTGGGCATGGTGTTGATCAGTGTCCGCAGCCGAACTTCGTTGTTGCGCAGGCGTCCGGCATCGCTCCTGATACGCTGGTTGAATCGCGCATTACGTTTCAACCAGAAAAACACTGCAAGACCGCCAAGAATGCCGCCGATGGCGATGCTGGATGGCAGCGGCGATTCGGTAATGCTGTCGAATTCCGGCCGACTGCGGAATTGGGCAACCCACTGGTGTCCGCCGAACTCGATCGGCATGGTCGCTTTCTGGCGGCCTCGGGAGACGGCTTGGTGATCTGTCTGGGAGTCAAACAGCAGGTTGTCAGGCGCGGCAGCCGTGTCGTAAAGCTCGACTTCGACGTCCTTGTTGCCCGGGTTGTACACGGCACTGAGCAGGTCGCGGGTGCGGAAGGCCAAGTAGGTAAAGCCGAGCAGCGCCGCCTTGCGCTCTGTCGGGTTGCTACGTGGCGAACCGGAACGATAGACCGGAACATAGATCAGGAAGCCGGGCTGAGGAAGGTCCGCGTTCTCCTGAAGCAGCGTGATTCTTCCTGAAAGCGCTGGCTGGTCGCTGTCGCGCGCTCGCTCCATGGCCAGGCGACGAACGGGGTCAGAGAACATGTCGTAGCCGAATGCGCGCTGATTGATCTCGGAAAATGGTTCGAGAAAGACGATGCTGCTGTACTGCTCACGCTCTCCGTCGGGTTTGATTGAGTAATGCGGAAAACCACTGGCGCGGATCGCGGCTTCGTGCACAGCCTTGTCCTTGGGCTGGATCATCAGCGCAAAGCCGGCAGCCTGGATGCCAGGGAGCGTTTCAGCAAGGTGCAGATGAGAGATGTAATTCCGCCATTCTTCCCGAGTGACCGATTCGCTCGCTTCAAAGAAGGCCGCGCCGCCGCGCAATACCTGAACATGGGCGTTCAGCCGAAAGAGCAGGGCGTTGCGCTCCTGCTCGGCACGATAAAGGAAGCGTTGGTAAATCTGCTCCTCGGTAAGTTGTCGTACAACGGCGAAGAGCGCCGCTGTGATGGCCAAAATGAGGGCGAGCGCCAACCAGGCTCCCTCGTCTCGCATCAGGCATTGCGAAACCGGGTGGCCACTTTGTCTCCTTTCGGGTGGGCCGGACATTGAATTTTTCAATGTTGTATTTTTTGGTGATTACAGTCATACCATAGCACCGAATCTGCACGGTGTGGAGGGCGTGTGAAAAAGTGTTAAATGCCTTCGGAAAGCGCGGCCAATACGTCGTCATTAGCCAGTTCCTCGATGAACCACTGGAGGGCCTTTCCGGTCCGTTGGCTGCGCCAGGCGAGATGCAAGGGGAATGTCGAACGCGGTGTGCCGAGGGTTTTTTTGACCAGTCGGCCAGCCGCTAATTCTGGTTCGGCCAGCCAGCGTGGTAAGTGGCCAATGCCTAGCCCGGCACGCTGAGCAGCCAGTTTTGAGCGAATGTCCGTAACGCGCAGGACGTCTTGCCCCTCGAGTAAACCTACCGTACGGGCATCGAGCTCTTGTGAGGTGTCGGCGACTACGACGGCACGGTGGTGCAGGAGTTCGCTGGCAGGTATGTCGCCTTCCCAACTGGCCAGTGGGTGGTCCGGGGCGATGGCGAAGACGAAATCAGTGTGCGTACAAAGCAGTCGGGTGGCGATGCCGCTGCGCGAAGGCGGATCGCCCGGCGCGCCGATGGCAAGGTCGGCGCGGCCGGTCGCCAGCGCGTCCCAGGTGCCGCCGAGCACTTCACCGGAAATCCGGATCTGCGTGCCGCAGCTGGCGGCGTAAAAGCGCTTGAGCAGCGGAAAGATGTTTTCAATCGGAATGACGGCATCGAGCGCGATGCGGATTTCAGCCTCCCAGCCGTCGGCAATGCGCTGGACGCGCCGCTCGAGTTCGCTGGCTGCACGGAGCAGGTGGCGGCCATCGTCGAGCAATGTGCGTCCGGCCTCGTTGAGCGTGGCCTTGCGCCCTTCGCGCAGGAAGAGCGTGATGCCGAGCTCAGACTCCAGTTTGGCGATGGCGTGGGACAGGGCGGAAGGGACGCGATGCAGCGAGGCGGCTGCCGCGCTAAAGCTGCCGCGGCGCTCTATGGCGTCAAGAATGAGTAATAGGTCGAGTGATATCTTCATGTGAAAAATATTAAACGACAGGCTCTAAATTATTCTCTATTTATTGTTGAACGCTATAAATATCATGATGACCAATCGTTATGAATAATTCACAAGGAGATCACATGATCCAGCTTCGCCCCTCTGCTGAACGCGGTTACGCCGATCATGGCTGGCTGCGCGCCAGGCACAGCTTTTCCTTTGCCGATTACTATGATCCGGCCGAAATGGGCTGGGGCGCCCTGCGCGTCATCAACGAGGACCGCGTTGCGCCGGGCACCGGCTTCGGCCGGCATGGTCATCGCGACATGGAAATCGTCACCTACATCCTGTCCGGCGCCCTCGAGCACAAGGACAGCCTGGGGAGCGGCGGTGTCATCCGGCGCGGCGAAGTGCAGCGCATGACCGCCGGCAAGGGCATCCTGCATAGCGAGTTCAACCCGTCAGCTGACGAAGAAACGCACCTGCTGCAAATCTGGATCGAGCCGGCACAGCGCGGCACGCCGGCCAGCTACGAGCAACAGGACTTGCCCCTCGACGAGATGCGCGGCCGCTGGCGGCTGGTCGCGTCGCCGGACGGTGCCGACGGCAGCACGACCATCGGCCAGGATGCACGCCTGTGGGCCACCGTCGTTGCACCGGGCGAAAGTATCGAATATCGCCTGCAAAGGGGCCGCCTGGGCTACGTGCAAGTTATCTACGGTCAACTGGAAATAAATGGCAAAAACGTCGGTGCCGGCGACGGCGTGAAGATTGCCGACGAAACCGATCTCACTTTTTTGGCAAGTGAGGAAGCGGAGTTCCTGCTTTTCGACCTGCCGCCTGTCGCCTGAACCCACCCCAATCGTTTATCAAAGGAAATCACCATGAGCAAAACCATCGTCGTTTATCACTCCGGCTACGGCCATACCAAGCGCGTTGCCGAGCATGTTGCTGAAGGCGCCGGCGCCGAGCTGCTGGCCATCGATACCGAAGGCAACTTGCCCGAAGGCGGCTGGGAAAAGCTGGCCGCGGCCGACGCCATCATCTTCGGCACGCCGACCTACATGGGCGGCCCGAGCTGGCAGTTCAAAAAATTTGCCGACGCTTCGTCCAAACCCTGGTATTCCCGTGCCTGGCAGGACAAGGTCTTCGGCGGCTTCACCAACAGCGCCAGCCCGGTCGGCGACAAGGGGGCGACCATGATCCAGCTGCAGACGCTGGCCTCGCAGCATGGCGGCATCTGGGTCAGCCTCGGCATGCTGCCGTCCAACACAAAGGCCGCCACGCACGCCGATGTGAACCATCTGGGCGGCTCGGTCGGCCTGCTCGTCCGTTCGCCGTCCGATGCCGGCGTCGACGAAATTCCGGCCGGTGATCTCGATACCGCCAAGCGCTACGGCCAGCGCGTCGCTGAAATCGCCGCTCGCCTGCGCGGATAAAGCCTGGAGCGGGTGGTCCACCGGCCGCCCGCTCGCTGCTATAGTGAGGTCATTCCCCTTGGTTCCGGAGTGATCGCATGTCACTGACAACTTCGCTGGCTGACCTCGCCATCATTCTCGTCGAGCCGTCACACATGCAGGCGCATCTGGTTACGCGCATGCTGGAACACCAGGGCGTCCGCAAGGTCACCACGGTCGCCAAGGCAAGTGCCGCCATGGCTCTGCTCAAGGCCGAAAGCACCAACGTCATCGTGATCAGCAGCCTCTACCTGCCCGATCAGGCCGGCACCGAACTGGTCGCCGCCATGCGCGCCAATCCGGATTTCGAAACCGTTCCCTTCATCCTGGTTTCCAGCGAAACCCGGCCGCAGGTGCTGGAGCCGGTGCGCCAGTCCGGCGCCTGCAGCATTGTCGCCAAGCCGTTCAACGAACAGCAGTTGTCGCGCGCGCTCTATGCCGCAGCCGACTACCTCAACCCGCCGGAAGACCTCGACGTTGCTGAAATCGAAAACCTGCGCGTCCTGCTCGTTGATGACAGTCTGTCGTCGCGCCGCCATTTGCGCCGCCTGCTCACCGAACTGGGCATCGAGCGTGTTACCGAGGCGGTCAATGGCAAGGAGGCCGTGGCCTTGCTCGAACAGGCCATGGTCGATCTCGTCATTACCGACTACAACATGCCGGAAATGGATGGTCGCGAGCTGACCGAGTACATCCGCACGCAAAGCTGGCAGGCCGAGGTGCCGGTGCTCATGGTGACCAGCGAACAGAACATGGGCCGTCTGGCCGCCGTCGAGCGGGCAGGCGTTTCGGCCATCTGCGACAAGCCTTTCGAGGCCGGCAGCATCCGCCGCTTGATCAGCGAGTCCTTGACGCGATAAAGCGGATGACCTGCTGGCGCACAATGACAATAAGCGCAAGCAGAACCAGCAGCGGGTCGAGCAGGACATCCCAGAGGTTGGCGAAGAATCCGCTGGCGTAGCCGGCGAGGTCGATGGCAAGAATGGCCAGCCAGACATCCTGCCGTTTCCACCACAGGGCCAGGCCAAGCGGCAGCAGGGCGGCCAGCAGCGGCGCGGGCTGATAGCCTAGGGCGTACGGATCGAACGATCCCAGTCCGAGCGAGGCCGCATAAAACGGCAGGGCGAAGGCAAGCAGGCCAAGTGCCGGGCGGTAGCTCAGCGGCGATGGCGTCTTATCGGCTAGCTGGAGCACGGCCAGTGACACCAGGGTCAGCGATGGCGTCCCGAAAAAGGCGTGCATGCCGGGTGCGATGCCGACGATCAGAGCCATTGTGGTTGCCGCCAGGGCAACACGGGCACGCAGTTCGCCGAAGGGGATGAGGGCTGTAAGCGCCCCGAAAATGAGCGCGTGGGCGAGTAGACCGTAGCCGGCGACGAAGTTCATGGCTGCGCCCCGTCCAGCCAGGCTTCGCTGAAGGTGACGGCTTTGATGCCCTGCCGGCGCCAGTCGTAGGCGAGGTGGATGCGTCCGTCGCGGCCGAGCAGCAGGGACGGGTTACCGTAGTCGGCGCCGCCATCGGGGGCGGTTTCGACGGTACGCGTTTCCTGCCAGGTTTTGCCCTGATCAGCCGACAGCCAGAGCAGCAAGGCCTGACGCCCGCTGGCCGGGTTGCCGGCAAGTAGCAGCCGGCCGCTCCTCAGACGCAGCAGGGCGATGGAAGCATTCGGATTGGGCACGGCGAGCGCTTCACCCGCCTGCCAACGCTGGCCGCCATTGTCCGTCGTTGCTACCCGAACCGAACCCGGTGCCGGGCCTGCATCGCGCAGTACGGCCATTGCCCGCTGTTCATCGAGGGTGGCCACGGCAGGTTGCAGCGCACCGGTCGCGGCGGGCAGGCGAAACTTGTCGAGAATCTGCCCGGTTGGCGACAGGCGCAGCCATTCCCCATGCTGGCCGATGAAATCGTGGCTGATCGCCAGCCCCAGTCCGCCGTCGGCCAGCGTTACGGGCGCGGTGCGCACGGCGCCACCGAAATTGGCGAACGGCGAGGTTTGCAGCCGCACCGGCTTGGTCCAGCTCTTGCCGCCATCGGTCGATACGCTGTGATTGATCGAACTGCCCAGCATGCTGCTGCCGTACCAAAGGTGCAGCCAGCTGCCTTCGGCGTGCAAAACCGGATTGCCGAGCCGGCCGATCTGGGCAAAGGTGCCGCCAGCGGTCGTTTCGAGCGTGGCGACCCGGACCGGGCTACGCCAACCGCCCCGATCGCGCACGCTGAAATGGACGGCCATGGCATCGTCCGGCCCGGCCAGCCAGGCCGCGGCAATGCGGCCATCGGGCAATTCGGTCAGGTTGGGGGCGGCAGCGACCAGTCCGGCATCGCGCCAGAGCATTTCATTGACGAAGAGCGCCGGCAGCGTCGATGGCGTGGCGGCCGGGGGCGGCGCAAAAGCCGGCGCGGCCGGGCTGGGCGCCCGCCAGAAAGCGCCGGCCAGTGCGCCAATGAACAGCAACAACAGGAGAGGGCGGGCAGGAACCGGCATGGGCCGGAATTCTAACCCGCTTCGCCCGGACCTCCGGTCAGCAGCCCTTGTATTCCGGCTTGCGCTTCTGCATGAAGGCATCAATGCCTTCGCCGGCATCTTCGCTCATCATGTTGCAGGCCATCACCTCGCCGGCGTAGGCGTAGGCATCGGTCAGGCCCATTTCGAGCTGCTTGTAGAACATGCCCTTGCCCATGCGGATGGCGACCGCGCTCTTGCCGAGGATGTTGCCGGCCAGGCGCTCGATTTCGGCATCCAGCGCATCTAGCGGCACAACCCGATTGACCAGCCCCTTGGCGCGGGCTTCCATGGCGTCGATGAACTCGCCGGTGAGCAGCATTTCCAGCGCCGCCTTGCGCCCGAGATTGCGCGCCAGACCGACAGCCGGCGTCGAGCAGAACAGCCCGACGTTGATGCCAGACACGGCAAATTTGGCGACATCTGCCGCCACCGCCAGATCGCACATCGACACCAGCTGGCAACCGGCTGCCGTGGCGATGCCATGCACGCGGGCGATCACCGGCTGCGGCATCTGCGTGATGCTCAGCATCAGCTCGCCGCACTGCTTGAACAGCGCCTGCATGAATTCCTTGCTATGGTTGCCGCGCATTTCCTTGAGGTCATGGCCGGCGCAAAAGGCCTTGCCGGCCCCAGCGATGACGACAACGCGTACAACGTTCGAGCCGGCGATGGCATCAAGCTCGGCTTGCAGCGCGGTCAACATGTCCTTCGACAACGAGTTGAACTGGCCTGGGCGGTTAAGCGTCAGGGTGGTCAGTCCATCGGCGCGGTCCGTGCGCAGGACGAGCGGTTCTGTGGTGGTCATGGGTGTCTCCGGGATCGTTGCGTTTTTGATGGGTGCGGACGATTTTACCTGTGGAACCCGGCTCACTCCACGCCCGATGCACGACCTTTTTCGGCTGGGGTTGATGTGAGCCGGTCCGACATTGCTGTTTGCTATCCGGCATGGGCTAAGGTGGTCCCGGAGAATAACGAGGTCTGGCGGAACTCACGGGCATTTCAGGTTCATCTCCGGGAAAGGCGGCGTCGCAATATCAGTAACCTTGCGCAGGAGGGTGGCCGTGTCTGTTGCGAAAAATTGACCAATGGGTAGCGGAGCACCGCTGCGCTCACGGTAGGATGTGGGGGTTGGTGGAACGAGCGGCGCGGAAGCGACCAGCGTTAGGCACGGGGTATGTCTTCGTGAAATTCGGGTTGGCTTGATTGACAAGGAAAAATTGAATGATCAAAAAATTTAAAGCTTTGTTGGCAGCCGGGGTATTGGCTGCTGGAATGACGGGAGCGGCTTGGGCGTTGCCGTACAGCAACCTGGTCGTTTTTGGCGACAGCCTGGCCGATAGCGGCAACAACGCCATCATCGCCGATGCTTCTTTTGGCGGCGCCCGCACCGCAGCCCCCTTTGCCGGCCCGCTGGTGCCGACGCTGCCCTACGCGTCCAATACCTATTCAAACGGCCCGGTCTGGACTCAATATTTCGCCAGCGCGTTGGGTATGAGCCTCTCGCCATCCCTGCTCGGCGGAAACAACTATGCCTACGGCGGCGCCCGCGTCGGTTCCGACGCCCAGGTCCCCAGCCTGCAGACGCAGATGAGCATGTACCTTCAGGCCAACACTATCAGCGCCAACACACTCTACGTCATCGAAGGCGGCGGCAATGATGCACGCGATGTCGTCAGTCTGTATGCGGCTGGCAAGGTGCAGGAAGCCGAGAGTGCCGTGGCGGCCTACGTCGGAGGGGTGATCAGCATGCTGGCTGGACTGGCCGGCGGGGGGGCAGAGCATTTCCTGCTCTGGAACATCACCGACCTTGGGCTGGTGCCGGCCATCACGACCATGGGGCCGGCGGTCTCGGCGGGCGCCAGTGCCATCGTGGCAGGCATGAACCTGGCGTTGCTCGATGCGCTCGATGCCAATTTGCCCGACAGCGTGTTGAAAAACATCGTCTTCTTCGACGCTTACGCTGGCCTGCGTGACATCGTCGCCAAGCCCGCCGACTACGGCCTGAGCAACGCCTCGGCGGCGTGTGGTGCCAGCGCGGACTGCGTTGCCAACAGCGCCGGCGACTACTTTTTCTGGGACGGCATCCACCCGACAACGGCTGGTCACGCCCTGATGGCGCAACTGGCCGTTTCCGCCGTGCCGGAACCCGCGAGCTGGGCGCTAATGTGCCTGGCTCTCCTTGGTTTGGTGGCAAGTCGCCGTCGACCAGTTTGAGCGCGCTACCGTAGAGGGGGGCTTAATACGCGCGCGCTCGGCTACCGGACAGCCCGATGATGGCCAGCCCGGCCATCAGCCCGAGCGCCAGCCAGTTGCCGAAACGGGCATAGGGCGTCATGCCCTGATAAGCCTGCACGGTGCCTCTCAGCACGCCGGTCTCGAAGGCAGGCAAGACGGCGTCGACATGGCCTTGGGCGTCGATGATCGCCGTCATGCCGGTGTTGGTCGCGCGCAGCATCGGGCGGCCTGTTTCGGCGGCACGCATCTGGGAAATCTGCAAATGTTGCGGTTGGGCCAGCGACCGGCCGAACCAGGCGGTGTTCGAGAGATTGGCCAGGATGCCGGCTTGCGGCAGGGCGCGGATGATCTCTTCGCCGAAGACGTCTTCGTAGCAGATGTTGGCCGCGACGTGCTGGCCGGCCACGGCGAGCGGGGTCTGGACTTCCGGGCCGCGCGTGAAGGCGGACATCGGGATGTTGGCGTAGGCCATGAACCAGGCGAAGCCGGCCGGGATGAATTCGCCGAAGGGCACCAGGTGATTCTTGCTGTAGACCTGCAACGGGGAGCTGCCGATGCTGACGGCGCTGTTGAAATAGCTGTCGCCGAAGCCGGTCAGCGTGCCGAAAACGATGTCGCCGTTCTGGCGCCTGGCCAGGGCCTTGAGTTCATCGAGGTAGTCGGGCGGAATCTGGTCGAGGAAGACCGGAACGGCGGTTTCCGGCAGCACGGTGAGTTGCGCCGGGTTTTGCGTGATCAGTTCGCGGTAGAGGTCGAGGGTGCGGAAAAAGGCTTCCGGCCGGAATTTCATTTCCTGCGGTACGTTGCCCTGGACCAGCGCGACGCTGATCGGCTCGCCGACCGGTGTTGTCCATGGCACCTGCTGCAGGCCGAATCCGGCAAGGCCCAGCGCGGCGAGGACGGGCAGGCCGACGCGCCAGCGGGCGAGCAGGGCGCCGCTCAGGGCGACGATCAGCGACAGGCCATGCACGCCAAGGAGCGGTGCGAAGCCGGCCAGCGGGCTGGGTGCCGCCTGCGAGTAGCCGACGGTGAGCCACGGAAAGCCCGTGAAAATCCAGCCTTTCAGCCAGTCGACCGCAGCAATCAGCGCGGCGAAGAGGAGGGCTTGCCGCCAGAGTTCCGCCGGTTGCCAGCGCTTGAAAGCGTAGCCGGCGAGCATCGGAAACAGCGCCATGACGGTGCAGAACAGGAAGGCGGCCGGCCCGGCCATCCACCACGGCATGCCGCCGAAGACGGTTAGGCTGACATAGACCCACGACACGCCCGTAATGAAGAAGCCCATGCCGAAGGCCAGCCCGGTGAGCAGGCCCTGACGGGGGCTGTCGGCCTCGCGCAGCAGCACGAACAGGCCGAGCCAGACCAGTGGTGCTAGCCAGAACAGGCCGAAAGGGGCGAAGCAACCGATGCCGACGACACCGATGGTCGCGGCGATCGGATAGCGCGCAGCCCGTGATTTAGCCAGTAAGGTCTTGAGCACCGACTTTGGGTTTGGGGGCCGGCGTCACCAGCAGGGTGTACAGACGACGGCTGTCGGCGCGCAGCACCTGGAATCGGACGCCATCGATGTCCATCACTTCGTTGCGCTTCGGCACGCGGCCAAGGTGGCGCAGGACGAGGCCGCCGACGGTGTCGAATTCCTCGTCGGAAAACGTGGTCTTGAAGGCTTCGTTGAAGTCTTCGATCTCGGTGCGCGCCTTGACGCGGTAGCGGCCGGTGGAGTCGAGGCGAATGTTGTCGTGCGCTTCGTCGAAGTCGTATTCGTCCTCGATATCGCCGACGATCTGCTCGAGCACGTCCTCGATAGTGACCAGCCCGGCGACGCCGCCGTATTCATTGACGACGATGGCCATGTGGTTGCGCGAGACGCGGAACTCACGCAGCAGCACGTTGAGACGCTTGGATTCGGGGATGAAGACGGCCGGGCGCAGCCAGTCGCGCAGGTCGAAATCCGGTTCGATCTGGACGCGGAGCAGATCCTTGGCGAGCAGGATGCCGAGCACCTTGTCGCGGTCGCCATCGACCACCGGAAAGCGCGAGTGGGCGGCTTCGATGACGACGGGCACAATCTCGCTCATCGGGTCGTCGACGTCGATGACGTCCATCTGGGCCCGGGGAATCATCACGTCGGTAACGCGGGTGTCGGAGGCGGCCAGCGCGCCTTCGATGATGGTCAGCGCATCGGCATCCATCAGGTTGCGCTCGTAGGCGCCGTGCAGGATTTCCAGCAACTGTGCGCGGTCTTCAGGTTCGCGCAGCAGCAGGGAAGTCAGTCGTTCAATGAAACCGGGTTTACTGTCACTGTCCATAATGTTTAAACCGCATACGGGTCTGGATAACCCATGGCGGCGAGAATCTCCCTTTCTTCATCTTCCATTGCCTGGGCATCATCGTCATTTTCGTGATCCCAGCCTTGCAAATGCAGCATACCATGCACCGTCAGGTGCGCGTAATGCGCCGCCAGCGGCTTGTTCTGCTCGGCCGCCTCGCGTGCGACGACGCCCGGGCAGATGACCAGATCACCCGTCACCACCGGCTCCGTGTCGTACGGAAAGGACAGCACGTTGGTCGCGTAGTCCTTGCCGCGGTACTCGTTGTTCAGCGTCCGGCCTTCGTCGGCGTCGACCAGTCGGATCGTCACTTCGCCGCCGCCAACCAACGCGGCGCGCACCCATTTAACGAAATCCGCCCGCAAGGGTAAGCCCTCACGGTTACAGGCATATTGCACCGACAGGTTAAGGCGTTTGCTTGGTGTTGGACTCATAGGCTTCGACGATGCGGGCGACCAGCGGGTGGCGCACCACGTCTTCCTTCTTGAAATGGGTAAAAGCCAGGCCGCGCACGCCTTTCAGGATGCTGATGGCTTCGTTGAGGCCGCTCTTGTGGCCCTTGGGCAGGTCGATCTGGGTGATGTCGCCGGTCACCACGGCCTTGGCACCGATGCCGATGCGGGTCAGGAACATCTTCATCTGCTCGGGCGTGGTGTTCTGCGCCTCGTCGAGGATGATGAAGGCGTGGTTGAGCGTGCGGCCGCGCATGAAGGCGAGCGGCGCGATTTCGATGGCGCGCTTTTCGTAGAGCTTGCTGACGCGGTCAGCACCCATGAGGTCGTAGAGCGCGTCGTAGAGCGGACGCAAATACGGATCGATCTTCTGCGTCAGGTCGCCGGGCAGAAAGCCGAGGCGTTCGCCGGCCTCGACCGCCGGCCGGGTCAGGATGATGCGCTCGACCAGATCGCGCTCGAAGGCATCGACGGCACTGGCGACGGCGAGATAGGTCTTGCCGGTGCCGGCCGGGCCGATGCCGAAGGTGATGTCGTGTTCCTGAATGTGCTTGAGGTATTCGACCTGGCGCGGCGTGCGGCCGTGCAGTTCGGTCTTGCGGGTGACCAACTGCGGGCCATCGACCGGGCCTTCAGCCTTGCGCGAAATGCGGCGGACCGGGGCGTTGAGGAATTCGATGAGGCCGAGCTGGATCTCGTCGATACCCAGCGGCTGGCGTGCCATGCCGTAGAAGTGCTGGAGCGCATCTGCGGTCAACCGCGATTTATCACCCAAAATGGAAAACCGCTCGTTGCGACGCTTGATGATGACGTCGAAGCCCGCTTCTATCTGGCGGATGTTTTCATCGAGCGGCCCGCACAGATTGGCCAGCAGGGTGTTGTCGACCGGCGAGAGGGCGATAGCCACCGGCCGGGTTTTCGGCGCCGGCTTAGTCTTCTCGGATGACAATTTCGCCTCTCAGTGTGTGCGACAGTGAGGACGTGATGCGGACATCGACGAAGGTGTTGATCAGGCGCGGATTGCCCGCGAAATTGACGATGCGGTTGTTGTCCGTACGCCCGGCCAGTTCATGCACATCCTTCTTCGAGGTGCCTTCGACCAGCACGCGCTGGATGCTGCCAACCATCGTCTGGCTGATCGCCTGGGCTTGCTCGTCGATGCGCTTTTGCAAGCGCAGCAGGCGGGCAGACTTGACCTCGGCCGGCGTTGAATCGTCGAGTTCCAGCGCCGGGGTGCCCGGGCGCGGGCTGTAAACAAAGGAGAACGAGCTGTCGAAGCCGACCTCGTCGATCAGCTTCATCGTCTTCTCGAAATCCTCGTCCGTCTCGCCGGGGAAGCCGACGATGAAATCCGAAGACAGCGAAATGTCCGGCCGCGCCGCGCGCAGCTTGCGGATGATCGACTTGTATTCGAGCGTCGTGTAGCCGCGTTTCATGGCCGCCAGCACGCGATCGGAGCCGGCCTGCACGGGAAGGTGCAGGTGCGACACGAGCTTCGGCACCTTGAGATAGGTATCGAACAGGCGCTGTGTCATCTCGCGCGGATGCGATGTCGTGTAACGGATGCGCTCGATGCCGGGAATCTCGGCGATGTATTCGATGATCATCGCGAGGTCGGCCTTTTCGTCGGTCTCGGCCATGTCGCCGCGATAGGCATTGACGTTCTGGCCAAGCAACGTGACTTCCTTGACGCCGTTTGCCGCCAGCCCGGCCACTTCGGTCAGCACGTCGTCAAACGGTCGAGACACTTCACCGCCACGGGTGTAAGGCACGATGCAGAAGGTGCAGAACTTCGAGCAGCCTTCCATGATCGAAACGAAAGCCGAGGCGCCTTTGACTTCTGCCGGCGGCATGGCGTCGAATTTCTCGATTTCCGGGAAGGACACGTCGACCGCTGCCTTGCCCTTGTTTTTGCGTTCGGCAATCAGTTGCGGCAAGCGGTGCAGTGTCTGCGGCCCGAAGACGATATCGACGTACGGCGCCCGGGCGACAATCGCATCGCCCTCCTGGCTGGCGACGCAACCGCCGACGCCGATCACCAGGTCGGGATTCAGTTTCTTCAGGTGGCGAACCCGGCCGAGATCGTGAAACACCTTCTCCTGCGCCTTTTCGCGCACGGAACAGGTGTTGAACAGGATGATGTCGGCCTCTTCCACGTTGTCGGTTTTGACAACGCCTTCGGATGCGTTGAGTACGTCGGCCATCTTGTCCGAATCGTACTCATTCATCTGGCACCCGAAGGTGCGGATGAACAATTTCTTGGGCATGGGTAACACTTCGCGAATCAGTGGGTGCCGCTTAGTTTGTTCAGCGGCACAAAAGTTCGCCATTATACCCGACCGGAAATTCGGTTGACCGGTCGGCATCGGCAACCTATAATCCGCGCCCTCTGCTTTGAGCGTGGTGATGTAGCTCAGACGGTTAGAGCGATGGATTCATAACCCATAGGTCGGCAGTTCGATTCTGCCCATCACCACCACGCATCCATAAGCCCCTGATCTCTAAGAAGTGTTCTTGGAATCAGGGGTTTATCATTTTTGGCTTCAATACATCCTTCAATACACATGATGAAGCCGAAGGGCAAAATGCCGACTCCTTGGAAGCACCCGAAAACGGGTTCCTACTATCTGAACCGACGGGTTCCAGCCGATGTATCCGAATCCTTTGGGAAGATTCACGTCCTGAAGAGCCTTGGGACAAAGGATTATCGAGAAGCTGAAAAACGTATTTGCAAGATGTGGTTGTGCTACCAGCAGGAGTTCGAGAAGCTCCGGGCGCAACGCCAGACCCTCCAGCCATTGCGTGAGGATCAGGCTGAACAGTTGGCCCTCCTTTGGTATTCCGATTTGTTGGAAGAGGATGATCGGAAGCGGATTGAAGAAGGGCATTGGGAGAAAACCCTTCGGAAGAGCGAGGAAAGTCTGGCATGGTGTCTCGCACCCACCAAGGAAGCACTCGCCAAGGGTGATGTCGCCTCCATTGCTGATGAAATGGACGATTGGCTTGACGGTCTGGGGTATTCGTTCGAGCGTGACAGCATCGCCTACCAACGAACAGGAATGGCCTTTCTCAGGCGCTTCGTGAAGTACCTGGAGGCAGTCAGGCTACGCAATCAAGGCGAAGTGACCATCGGCCTCATAACGGGCCATACACGACAAGCCGCAGGTATCAGTCGAGTGCAGCAGGGGTACGTCTCGAAGCGCACCGTAGAGAAACTCAACGGGATCGTCTGCAAGATAGATTTCGGGTTGAAGCTGCCAGTACCCAAAAGTTTTACTGAAAAAATCTCGGGCCCCAATCCATAATGGGCGGGTTACCCTCTTCCCCCGTACCCCTTGCTGCCCTCTGTGAGGGCGATTCCGGCTGAAGACAACAAGCAACTAACGGTTAGTCTTGTGAGATGAAGATGGGGACTGTGAAATTGACCATGGTGGTGGCATAGAGTTTGGATATATCCTTGCCGTAGTTGAAACTGCAACCCACTTTTGTCTTGGTGATTAAAATGCCCTCGATTCGCAAATGGATAGTTACCGCGCTGCTCTTTGGTTCTTCTTGCACATCAAGTTTTGCCGCTTTAATCTCTGAGACGCACGCGGTTTTTGGTCAACCAGCGGTTGTTGATACCGAGCAAAACTTGGTCTGGCTTTCACCGTCTATCACTGTCGGATTGTCATATTCGGAGGTCAGCAACCTCCTGATTGCGGACACTCGCTTCACTGGGTTTCGTTGGGCTTCTGTCTTGGAGTTGGAATCTCTTTTCACTCATGCGGGGATACCTGATATCAATGTCCCCGGATACGGAGCTTACTACGGCACCTCGGGCAATGTTGCAGGTGTCATCGCGCTACAAAGCCTCTTGGGAACCACGTATTCTGTTCATTCAAATGGTGTTCGAGTGGCAGCGACCGCTGGCTTTGTGGGAACCTCATTCCGAAACCCAATCAACCGCTTTGAGTCGGTCTATATTGGTGACATCACGGTACGAGAAGATGTGCTCACTACGTCAGGACTTGTGGATTTTGCATCTGCCTCTACTACATGGTCGTCAATTCCCATCGGGACACAAGTCCCCAATGCCGGAGCTTGGCTTGTTGCATCAGTCTCTAGCGTCCCAGAGCCATCAACAGTTGTAATGCTCGCCTTGGGGTTGGCTATGCTTGCTAGCACTCGTAAGTCAATCGGCGGTTCGGGTTCTGGCAAGGAATAGCGAAAGCATTGAGCGGGACGGATGACGAAACCTGTATGGTGGGGTAACGGCGCAATTCTTTGGGCGGGTGAAGCATCGGTCGCGTTCATTCAGGTTCGTCGAAGACTGTCCGGAACCGGTCGCTTTCGGACACCTCGAAAACCGCTGTACGTAACATAGCTTGACACGAATACGGACACTCTTCACAATGCGTACATCCATTACGTACACTGTGAGGTGTTTCCATGACCAGAGTCTTCGCTTACTGCCGGGTCTCCACCAGCGACCAGACCACTGACAACCAGTTGCAGGAGATCAAGGCGGCTGGCTTCAGCATCGAACCCCGGCGAACCATCGCGGAGTGCATCAGCGGCTCTGTACAGGCGAAAGAGCGTCCCGGCTTCAACAAGCTGATGGACAAGCTGGAATCCGGCGATGTCCTCGTGGTTACCAAGCTGGACAGGCTAGGGCGTAACGCGATGGACGTACGGGTCACCGTCGAGTCCCTAGCAACTCTTGGCGTGAGAGTCCATTGCTTGGCCCTTGGGGGCGTTGATCTGACCAGCCCGGCAGGGAAGATGACCATGCAGGTACTGGCGGCAGTAGCGGAGTTCGAGCGAGACCTGCTGATTGAACGGACTCAATCGGGACTGGCAAGGGCCAAGAGCGAGGGTAAGCATTGTGGTCGTCCCTCGACTTTCACCGAAGATGAGCAGACCGAGATCATCGAACGCCTCAACAAGGGTGAAACGGTTTCCTCCCTTGCTGCAGACTTCAAGACGACCCGTCAGACCATCATGCGGGTGAGGGCGAAGGCTGAGTCCTCTGCATCAACCTAATCCGAAATCTTTTCCGCGCCTGTCCCTGAGAGGGGATGGGTACGATTTTTCACTTTGAAAGAAACATGAGCAAACAATGTAGCGTTCCCTTGTGTTCAGGTACAGCAGCCGGTTATGGCAACCTCTGCGACCGACACAAAGCCATTCGTCGCCGTCACGGCCACCCAGAGCAATCCGGTATCACCGTGCAGGAACTCGCCCCCTATCGAAAGCGGGTCAAGCACCGGATGGACAAGAACAAAGGCAATCCCGCTTGGGGCATCCTCGGGCAACGCTGGGAAATGATCATCGCAGCAGCCAAGGTGGATGAATCGGAAATCCGCAACGGGCGCACCTTCATCACCTATCAGCGAGAGGCGCTGCATGAACTGACCAAGCTAGCGAACGAGGTACCTGTCGATTCCCTGATCGAGACCAGCTTGGCTATGTTTCTGATGCAGGAGGAACAGCCTCGGCGCTTCAAATCCGATGCGGCCTTTGATACCCAGTTGGCAAGACGGGCGAGGGCACTCACGGAGACCAATGCCGGGACGTACTGGGACGATAAAACGAAACGGGTGAAGCGGGTCTATCGAGATGTCAGCCCCCGAACCTTGGCCGTGATGGCGCAACACATGAAGGCAGCCTTCGGTGTCGCTGGGCTCTATGTTGCCCGTCTGGAGCAGCAGGAGCAGCAACAGGCCGATAGCGAACGAGCGGCCCTTACCAACGCTCTGGAGAACTTGAAGTGAGCAAGAAGCAGACTCCCAGCTTTCTGATGGCATACAAGGATCTGGCCGAACAGGTTGAGCAAGGAAAGCCAGAACCCAAGGAACGCCCCCAGTACCTGTCGCTTAGGCGCATCCGGTTGTGTCAGCCAGTCTTCCAGCACCGGCATCCTGAGCAGCACACCAGCGAGGCTCACATCAAGGAACTGGCGAAAGCCCCGCTGCATGGGAAAGACCTTGATCCGATCACTGTTTGGTGGGATGGAAAGAGTTGGGTCTGCATCGATGGCCACCATCGGATTGCCGCTTACCAGTTTGCCCAGAAGGGCCACCATGATGTTCCCGTTGAGTTCTTCAGCGGAACCCTCGAACAGGCTGTCGCAAAGGCAGCAGAGGGCAACACCCATGACAAGCTCCCGATGAGCGCGAGGGAAAAAACGGAAACGGCATGGCGTCTGACCATCGCTGATACCACATTCTCCAAGGCCAAGGTGGCTGAGTTGTCGGCTGCCAGCGAACGCTCAGTCGCAACAATGCGAGAGATCAAGGCAAAGCTCCTTCAGCAAGACCCAGAACGTGACCTTAGCGAACTCTCATGGGCCAAAGCTCGGATGCTGGCGGCAGGGCAGAGTGATGAAGAAATCGACTGGGAGGAGCGTGTCGAGAAGGAGGCGCAGCAGTTTGCCAAGATTTTGGCGAAGCACCTTGGGAAACGTGGGCACCAACGTCGTGAAGCCTTTGCCAGAGCACTGGAAATTTACGATGGGGCACTCCCCGGATTCCTTCAGGAACACTGGGCGCTGGAATCTGAAGAGGACGAGGAGGAGTGACCATCGGGCATCTCCTGTGCAACCTTATACCCGTGTAATTGCATACCTTTGGTAGTCGGATAGTTGGCGGCTTTGAAGGCACAATCTTGACCTGCCGTTTTAATACACCGTACCATACGGGTGAGGTCGAAAATGACTGGAAATGCCCGTGGTTGCGTGGTCTGCCGTTGTATTAAAAGACTCTGCCCATCACCACCACGTAAAATCAAAGACTTGGCCCTGGATACCCTCCGGGGCTTTTTCTTTTTCGGCTGTCGGGTGCTCGATTTTCCGGGGTGCCGTTTGTTGCACCGTCTCGATCAGGGCCGAATATTGCTAGTACTTCCTCGTGGTGTCGTTTTCCCGAAAGCGAGGTGCGTCATGCATGATCATCCGAACTCTTTCAATACAAATTCCGGGCTGACCGAAGAGGCCATGTTCTGGATGCGCCTGGCGGCTTTTGCCGGCGTTTCGGAGTACGTGTTGTCGACGGGCGCTTCGTTGCAGGACGCGGAGGAGTGGCTGTTCGGCTATTGCCTGCCGGGCGACTTGCCATCGCGCTATGCCAGCCTGGCAGGCGGGGCGGCGAATCCGCGCATTCTGGTTTGACGGCGCTTGGGCTTTGTCCGGGTTTGTTGACTTGCCGACAAAACAGAAGGCGCTGTTTGCGAAACCCGTAGGTTTTCCTATAGTGAAGAGAGGAAGGCCAACGGGAGCGGATCATGGACACGAAATCATTCCGAGGGTGGCTGCATCAGCTTGACGAATTGTCGGCACGGCAGCTTGAGCAGTTGAAGG
>JAEUOG010000055.1 GCA_016790815.1 Dechloromonas sp. | reverse complement strand
CGAAACCAGCAAGACCATCACCGTCGCCATCACCAACGACACCGCCTACGAAGTATCAGAAAACTTCACCGTCTCGATCAGCAACCCGGGCAACGCCGTCCTTGGCACGAGCAGCGCCACCGGCACCATCGTTGATGACGGTCGCACCCTGCCGGGTGGCGGCACCGCCAACGACGACCGTCCGGGCCTGAGCATCAATGACGTCCTGATTGACGAAGCCGCCGGCACCGTCACCTTCACGGTCACCCGGACGGGCGACCTGAGCCAGGCCGCCAGTGTCGACTACACCCCGAGCAACGGCACCGCCACCGGCAGTGGCACCGACTACAACGTTGCCCCGGGCACGCTCAACTTCGGAGTTGGCGTCAGCACGCAGACCATCACCGTTGCCATCAACAACGACGGCACCTACGAAGGCGCGGAAACCTTCAACATCACCCTCGCCAACCCGGTTGGCTCGATCATCACCGACGCCCTCGGTGTCGGCACCATTGTCGATGACGGGCGTGGTGGTGCAAACAATGACACGCCGACACTGTCTGTGAATTCTGTCAGCGTCAATGAAAATGCCGGCTTTGCCGTGTTTGCAGTCAGTTTAAGCAATCCCAGTGCGCTTCCGACGACGGTCAGCCTGTCGACCACCAATGGAACAGCGACGAGTCCGTCGGATTACACAACTGTTTATCAGGTGTCGACCAACGGTGGTTCTTCCTGGACGACCGCATCGAGCGTGACGATTGCTGCAGGTTCGACCAGCGTTCTGGTTCGTGTTCCTGTTGTGAATGACACCCGTGACGAGGCGAATGAGGGCTTTTCTCTCACGGCGACGCGAACTTCGGGTGTGACCCTCAATGGCAGCGCTACTGGTTTTGGCACCATCGTCGATAACGACTCGACGCCGGTGCCTGTTGCGGATACTGGAACGACGTTGGAGGACACGCTGCTGAGTGGCAATGTGCTGACCAACGACACGGATGCGGATGGCGATACTTTGTCGGTAACGCAGTTTGTGATCAACGGAACGACTTATAGCGCCGGCACCACGGCGACAATCGCCAATGTCGGAACGCTTCGGATCAGTGGCGATGGTAGCTATACCTTCACACCGCTTGCGAACTACAACGGTACGCCGCCAGTTGCGACTTACACAGTTAGCGATGGCACCAATACGGCCACATCGACACTGACGCTGACCGTTACACCAGTCAACGATGCGCCTGTGGTGACAAGTCAGACGCAAGCTGTGTCCGAAGAAGGTCTGAGCAATGGTCTGATAGATGGCGCCGGGACGTCAGATACAACCAACTCCGCCAGCTTCTCAGGGGTCATGGTCGCGACGGATCCGGATCTGAGCGCGGTTACCGCCTGGAGTCTGACCTCCGGACCGGTGGGGATTACCTCCAACGGGGTCGCGGTGGTGTGGACCTTGAGCGCCGACACGCACACCTATACCGGCACCGCTGGCGCAACCACGGTTGCGACCCTGAGTATCAACAATGCCGGCAACTACACGTTCAATCTGCTGGCTCCGATTGATCATGCAGGAGCAAATATCGAGGATGTAAGAGCGCTTTCATTCGGGGTCAGCGCGAGCGACGGCTCTCTTGCTGGAGCCGGAACCCTGACAATCAATGTCGAGGACGATTCACCGAACGTGATTGTGCCGATCACCTCGAATCTGGCTACCATCGATACGAACCTCCTGATCACGCTGGATGTCTCTGGCTCGATGTCCACGACAGACGGCGTGAACGGCACAACGCGACTGGTTAGTGCGGTCGAATCGATCAAGACCTTGCTGGATCGCTATGACGAATTCGGTGGCGTGAGAGTCCGCCTGGTTACTTTCTCATCGCGTGCAAGCGCAGTTGGGGCCGAGTGGACTGACATCGCTGGCGCCAAGGCGCAGCTGGATACAATTGTTGCGAACGGCCCTGGCGGCGGTACCAACTACGATGCAGCCCTGTTCGATACGATGGGCGCCTTCGGTAGCACAGGCAAGCTGACTGAGGCGCAGAATATCTCCTATTTCTTCTCGGATGGCGTACCAACATATGGTTCTGGTGGAACGTCTACCCTTTCGGATTCGAGCACGCTTCTTGGCAACGGGTCTAGTCCGACCAGCCATGAGGATGTGGGGATACAGACGGCCGAACAAACCACGTGGACCAACTTCCTAAATACGAACCAGTTGAAGACATTTGCGGTGGGCATAGGCTCGGGCATCACCGATGTCACCTACCTCAACCCAATCGCGTATGACGGTCAGAGCGGTACCAACCTGAATGGCGTATTGGTGAATAACTTCGCCGATCTGGACAGCGTTCTAGCCGGAACGATCCAGAATCCGGTGGGCGGGAATCTGGTGGCGGGCGGTATCGTGGCCAATCTTGGTGCCGATACTGGCTACGTCAAGTCGATTACGATCGATGGCACTACCTATACCTACAACCCGGCAGGCGCGGGTTCGTTGACTGTTTCGGGTACCAATCGCGGCACTTTCAATACGGCCACAAATACGGAAACGGTAACGACACTGGCTGGTGGCACGTTCATCATTGACATGGATGATGGCACTTACCGATATCTGGCGCCAAGCGCAGTCACCGGATTGATTGTGGAGAGCATGAACTTCACCATGTCCGACCGCGATGGCGATACGCGATCCAGCAGCATTACGGTCAATGTTGAGCAGACCTCGGTGACGATCGGCACGGCGGGAAATGACACGCTAAATGGATCATCCGTAGTCACGCCCGATCTGATCATTGGCAACGCTGGTGACGATACGCTGAATGGCGGGACTGGCAAGGATCAGCTCTTTGGCAATGCCGGAAATGACAATATTTCGGGTGGTGCCGGAGATGACTCGCTCAATGGTGGCGACGGAACTGACCAACTGTTCGGAAATGCCGGCGCCGACACGATTCGTGGTGGTGCAGGCAATGACACCATGACGGGTGGTGATGCGGGTCTGGCCGATACCAGCTCTGATGTCTTCGTCTGGTCCTTTGGCGACGAAGGGACCACTGCAGCGCCCGCCGTTGATACCATCAATCTGTTTGCGACCGGTACTGCAGCGTCGGGCGGCGACGTGCTCAACTTGAAGGACTTACTGGTTGGCGAGGCCAACAATGGTGCCAGTCTGGATAATTACCTGCACTTCAACTTCTCTGGCGGCAACACGACCCTGTATGTGAGTGCATCCGGGGCATTTGGTGACAACAATCTGGTTGCCTCCAATCCGTCTGCGGTGACCAGCAACGATGTGCAACAGATCGTATTTACCGGTGTCAATCTGACCTCTGGATTTACTTCAGATCAGCAGGTCATCAACGACCTGATCAGCAAGGGCAAGCTGATTACCGACTGATCGTCGTCGGTTCCGCGCAACAAAAAGGGGCGATTTTCATCGCCCCTTTTTGTTCTCATTTTTGCCTGTTTTCCCGGTTGACCGCGGCAATCCTGAACTGGATGGGCTTACTCGTGCTGACGCAGCTTCGTGGCGTTCGGGATGTGGATTTTCCGGCCTTCGACGACGATCAGGCCGAGTTCGGTCAGTTCGTGCAGAATGCGCGAGAAGTGTTCCTGAGTCAGGTTGAGGCGGGAGGCAATGATGCCCTTGTTGGTTGGCAGCGTGATGGAAACGTTGATGCTGTCCTGCTCGCATTCCGGTAACTCGCGTAGCAAATAGCCGATGATGCGCTGCTTGCCCGAGTGGAGCGAATACGACTCGACGTCGTTCATGAGTTGATGCAGCCGCATGGCCATGCCGGCCAGCATCTTGCGGCACAAGTTGTGGTCGCGCTGCAGTTCTTCGAAAACGGCTGCCTTCGAGATGTGCAGTAGCAGGCTGTCGGACAGCGCCTGGGCAAAGACGATGTAGGGCTTCTCCATGAACATGATGGCTTCGCCGAAACTCTGCCCCTGGCTGATGATTTCGACGACTTTTTCGCTGCCTTGGGATGACGTGAAGGCCAGCTTGATCTGGCCGTATACCAGCAAGTGAAAACCACTGCAGGGATCACCCTTGTGAAAGAGGATTTCCCCTTTCTTGGGGTGCAGCTCGCGTGTGCCACGGGCGATGCGTCCCAGTTCTTCCGGCGCCAGTCCCTGAAAGAGCGGAACGTGCGTCAGTAGGGCTTCTATGTTGATGGGATGGTTGACGTTCATGATCTTCTTGTTAAAAAAAGCGTCCAATGGTGGCACCCGCTTGATACTTCAACAATACACCTTTGGGACTATTTACTGGCGGGTTAGTTGTACATAAAGGAGGGGGAGTCGGCTTGGAAGCTCCTCCGGTTTGCGGATGACACAAAATCCGGCCGGGCCGAAAAGGTAGGGCAGGTAGGCGCCGGCTTCGCGGTCGATGGTCACGCAGAACGGCGTCAGGCCATGGCGACGTGCTTCGTGCACAGCCATCCGGGTGTCCTCGATGCCGTAGCGTGAGTCGTAGATGTCGAGGTCGTTTGGTTTGCCGTCGGTGATGATCAGCAGCAGGCGGCGACTGGCCGGCTGCTCGGTCAGAATGCTGGCAGCTTGGCGGATGGCGGCACCCATGCGTGTGTAGTAACCGGGTTTGATGGCCAGGATGCGTGCACGGGCGGCGGCATCGTATTTCCCCGCGAAGTCCTTGAGCAGATGGAAGCGGATGTTCTGGCGGCGCAGTGACGAAAAGCCATAGATGCCGAACCGGTCGCCTGTTGCGGTCAACGCTTCGGAAAAGAGCAAAAGCGAATCGCGGATGACATCGACAATCCGATGCGAGTTGGAAATCGGCGCGTCGGTCGACATCGACAGGTCGGCCAGCAGCAGACAGGCGAGGTCGCGTTCGCAGCGGGCCTGGGCAAGGTAGCCGCCGGATTCAGGGGTGTGGCCGGAGGCGCGGTCGGCGTGGTTGCGTACGCAGGAATCAACGTCGAGCTCCGGGCCGTCCGGCTGGCCCTTTAGCCAGCGGCGTTGCGGCGCAAGGGCAGCAAATTGGCCGCGCAGCTTCTTGGCGGTGGCAGCCAATTCGAGCGGTAGCGCTGCATGGCCGGCGTCGTGGGCGACCATCGGTTGCAGCAGGCAATGCGCCGGCTGCATCGTGCTCTTGCGGTAGTCCCACTCCGGGAGCGCAATGCCAGGGCCGATCGGTGTGTCGTCCTCTGCCGCAGAGGGGAGGTCGAGGTCGAACTTGACGCGCGACTTGGCGGTCTCGCCATCACGGGTCAGCGACAGCTTGTCGAGATCGTTGGCGGCATTGCGAGCGTTCGGGTTCTCGTCCTCATCGAAGGCGCGATTGACCCGGACGTATTCGGCCCAGGTTGGCAGGCTTTCGGCGCGGAACATGGCGAGCACCGGCGCCTTGTTGTCCGGCGTCTCGACTTGTTCGGCCTTGTGGGCCTCTTTGGCCGTTTCCGGATTGCCGCCGCTGCCTTCGGGTGGCAGATTGTCGTTCGGGTCGGCGAGTTTGCTTCCTGTTTCCAGCGTGTCTGAGCCGATCAGCCAAACCAGAACGGGCTGAGGCGGTTTTGATTTGAGCGTATAGAGCGGCGGCAGGCCGCCGACCGAGCCGGGATTCTCCAGCGCTTGGCGAATGGCCTGTTCCTGGGCGGCTTCGTCGGGCTGTAGTGCGCGTGGCTCAATGCGCGCTGCAACGTGGGCGGCAACCAGGCGTCGGTAACGGGCGTTGAGGCCGGGGTAGCGTTCCAGTGCCGTTTGGCTGGCAATCTGGTTGCGGATAAACCACGGTTGTTCGGGCGCGATATCGCTGGCGGCCAATGCGGAGAGCCAGAGATAGAGGTCGCGGTTCAGCGATTTTTCCGGGAAGGCGGCAATTTCCGGGGGCAAACGCAGGGTTTCTGCGTCGCGTCGGCCCTGGGCGATGCGCTCGTTGCTGCCGGCGATACGCTGCAGCCAGCGACGCCGGGCACCATGTTCCTCAAGTGTCGCGGCGGCAACCTTGAGTCCGGGGTCGCCACCAAAGGCGCGAAATAGAATTCCGGCGGTTTTTTCAACTTCACCGAGTTTTACGGCAGCTTCCGGGAAATGGCCAGCGGAGGCCTTGGTTACCCAGTTGTGCCAGAGTTTGCCGATGAATTCTTCCATGGATCAGATTTTCCCACCGGCGTCTTCGTCGGTATTTGATAGGGCTGAAAAACCAGCCTCATTGCGCCGGGCATCCTCGTTGCTCACCCAGCGCAGCAACTGCCCATTCGGGTTGTCACGGTTAACCGTATTGCAGGCTGAGATGCACTGTCCGCACTGCGTACAGGCGAACATCCAGCGTTTGACGTTGCGCGGCTTGAGGCGCATCGGGCAGACTGCGTCGCAGGCGCTGCCTGCCGGTGAGGCAAACTCGTTGCCACTTTCACGGATGGCCTGCCGGGCGAGAACGGTGTGGCCGGCACTGCCTGCACCTTGCTGGCAACTGGCACAGTCGCTCAGGCGCTTGCGGTCGAAACCGACGACCATGGCTTTCTTGTTCATGATCCAGGCAAAGCTCTGGAAGATGCCGATGGCGCAGCCGTAGCGGCAGAACAGATGGCGCGCGAAGAGGAATTCGAGGCTCAGCACCGTGGTTGCCGCGGCGAGGAAAATGACTTCCTTGGTGTAGAGCGTGAAGGTAAACAGGCCGTGGTAGACCTGAAATGGCGGCATCAGGTAGGTCAGGCCGACGACTGCCCAGGCGAAGGCGAAGCCAATGGCGGCTGGGACGACGAGCAGCCAGTAACGCTTGTCGCGCTTGGCTGGTGTGCCGTCCGGCTCCCAAGGTGGCGTTTGTTTCTTGTCCCAGACCGAGTGCTTGCCGCTGGCGATAAGCATGAGCCGGTTGATTGTTTCGACCACGGAAAAATGGGGACACAGCCAGCCGCAGTAGAGCCTGCCCCATTTCCAGGCGACGCCGATGATCAGCGCGCCGGTGCCGAGAACGGGCAGGAAGAGGTAGAGGATGATGTTGATGACGGCCGTGCTCGATTCGCCAGTGCCGGCCATCAAGTCGTCGATGCCGAGATGCCACGGATAGGTCAGGAAATAGGCGTGGCGCTCGGTGAGATCGTAGCGGAACAGGTCGAAAATGGGCGTGATGGCGAAGAGCGTGAAAAAGCCCATCTGCGCCAGAAGACGGTAACGCTGCAGCGTTTCAGTTTTCACTGTTTTTTTCGGTCGACCGTGGAAACGCCGGCCCGATGAGCGGGAAACGCCACATCTGCCCGTTCATGGCCTTGATCAGCGCGTACATGCCAAACAGCACCAGTGTCGAGTGGATACAAGTGAAGTAAAGGATCAGCGCCACCCAGCTCCATTCCCAGTCCAGTCCACCGAGGCTGAGGATGAGGCCGGAGAAGACGACGATGAGCAGCCCGCCGACCAGGCTGATAAAGGTGGTTTGCTTGAGGTGCTGCCTGGCCAGCAGCGGAGCGCTGTCCCGGAATTTGAACCAGAGGCCGACGAGCAGCAAGAAAGCCAGCCCCGGCAACAACAGCAGGTTGATCAGATAAAGGGCTTCGGCGAGGACAGCCAGGTTTTGTCCGGCCGTTTCTTCCTCGAAACCGAAGTCATCGTCCGAAAGTGGCATTGACGATTTCCATGAGCGCCTCGACCGTCTCTTCGTCGTCGGTCAGGCTCTCGACCAGCGCGGCGCGGCAGGCGGCGGTGACGTCGAAGCCGGACTTGATGAGGGTCGCGGCATAGACCAACAGGCGGGTGCTGGCGACTTCTTCCAGATCGCGGTCCTTGAGGGCACGGAAGGCTTTGGCGATGCCGACCAGGCGTTTGGCGAGGTCCGCATCGCAGCTGGTTTCGCCGATCAGGATGGAGATTTCCCGCTCGGCGCCGGGGAAATCGAAGCGCATCGAGACGAATCGCTGGCGGGTCGAGGGCTTCAAGCCCTTCAGCAGGTTTTGGTAGCCAGGGTTGTAGGAGACGACGAGCATGAAGTTGTCCGGCGCTTCGAGGGTTTCGCCAGTGCGGTCGATGGGCAGGATGCGGCGGTCGTCGGCCAGTGGGTGGAGAACGACAGTGGTGTCCTTGCGTGCCTCGACCACTTCGTCGAGGTAACAGATGCCGCCTTCGCGCACGGCACGGGTCAGCGGGCCATCCGACCAGTAGGTGCCCTTGTCGGAAATAAGGTGGCGGCCGACGAGATCGGCGGCGGTCAGGTCGTCATGGCAGGCGACGGTGTACAGCGGCAGCTTGAGACGGGCGGCCATGTGCGCCACGAAACGCGTTTTGCCACAGCCGGTCGGGCCCTTGATGAGCAGCGGCAGGCGCTGCTGGAAGGCGTGCTCGAACAGCGAAATTTCGTTGCCTGAAGGTTCGTAGAAGGGCAATTCGGTCATTTGAGAGAAATCCAGTAGGCAAGCAGAATCAGGCTGGCAACGACGATGAGCCAGCCTTCGAGCAGGACGCGCCACATCATCGGCGCTTCGCGCAGTTCCATGAAATCGAGGATGACCAGCCGACCCTTGACGAAGGCGATGACCAGCATGGCGACGATGGAAGCCGTCCCGGCGGCGCCGACTTCGCCGAGGTACCAAGTGATGCCGGTGGCAACCATGAGGACGAGCCAGGCGCGGTGAGCAGAGTTTTTCAGAAAATCGATCATCAGCGCATCACATAAACGAGCGGGAAAAGCACGATCCACAGTAGGTCGACCATGTGCCAGTAGGCGGCGCCGCTTTCCAGGCCATGGGCGTTGTGGGCGCCGTAAGCGCCGTTTCTGGCCTGGAACCAGAGCACGGTCAGGATGACCATGCCGAGGATGACGTGCATGAAATGGAAGAAGGTTAGAGAGATGTAGAACATGTAAAACGTGTTGGTCGACATCGAAATGCCGGCACCGAATTTGTCGGCGTATTCAATGACCTTGACGACGAGGAAGCCGCCACCGCACAGCCAGCCGAGCAGGATGTTGGGCGGAATCGCCTTGATGTCATTGCGGTGCGCCGCCTGAACGGCGCGCACGATGAACCACGAGCCGGTGATGAGGAGCACCGTGTTCAGGGCGCCGAGGTCACGGTCCAGCGTCTGCTGATAGAGGTTGAACATCTCGACATTCTTCGCCCGCGTAAAGGCGTAGGCGGCAAAGAACACCGCGAAGGCAAGCAGCTCGGCGAGGATGAAGAACCAGATGGCGAGGTCGCCGGGCAGACGCTTGCTGCCGTGGTTGGTTGCTGGGAGTGCGACGGTTGTCATGGCATGCATGGTAGCGGGGTGTCGATCAGTACAAATTGATATGCCCCAAAAACGAGCTTAGTTCTCGCAGCGGAAGGGCAAGTGCGCCGCCGTCTGATCACGGTAGGCAGCAACCGCACTACCTTGCACGTCGAGGTGGCGGCCGATCAGCTTGCGCATGGCCGGATCGGCAATCCAGTGTGCTGAATTCACTACCGTCGGCGTAAAGCCACGGGCGATCTTGTGCTCGCCGCCGGCGCCAGGCTCGAAGCGCCGCAGCCCCTCACGCAGGCAGTAAGCGATGCCCTGATAGAAACAGAGCTCGAAATGCAGGCTGTGATACTGGCCGCTACATCCCCAGTAACGGCCATAGAGCGTGTCATCGCTGCGGAAACAGAGCGATATGGCCACCGCACGGCCACCGTCGCGGGCGATGAAAACGACCATGCGTTGGCCTAGCGCCTGCGCCAGGTCGGCGAAGCAGGCCGCTGTAAAAGCCGCGAGGTTGTTGAATTTGTCGAAGGTGGCAGCGTAGAGGGCGTGCAGTTCTGGCCATTCGCCCGGATAGATTTCGTTGCCGTGGCGGATTTCGATTTCAAGATCACTCTCGGCAACCTTGCGCCGTTCGGCCCTGACCTTGCGCCGCTTCTCGGCCGCAAAGCTGGCCAGATAACCATCGAAGTCTCCGCAGCCGTTGTCGACCCACTGGAACTGAACGTTATGGCTGATCAGCATCCCCGCCTCAAGTAGCGCTTTTCGGTCATCTTCATTGGGAAACGCCACGTGCCACGATGATATGTCGTGTCCGCTGGCCACCGACTGAGCACCATCGATCAGGGCGCGGCGAATCGTTGCAGCATCCGGGCCTTCGGCCACCAGCAGACGCGGTCCGGTGGCCGGAGTATGCGGCAAGCCGGTCAGCAGCTTCGGATAGTAGGCACGACCAAGTTGCTGGTAGGCCGATGCCCAGGACCAGTCGTGGATGAAGTCGCCGTGCGAGTTGAAGCGCACATACAGCGGCAGGATGCCGACGATGCTGTCTCGCTCATCGGCTGCCGTCAGATGACATGGTACCCAGCCCCAATCCGGCCCTGCCGCACCGTGCCCTTCGACAATGGACAGAAAATCGGCATTGAGAAAAGGATCGCCCGGTGGGCAGAGACGACTCCACGCTTCGCGCGGGATGGTGTCGGCGGAGTCAACTGAGGAGATCGTCAGGGCTGGCATAGGGGTATTTTCAGTAGCGGCATTTGGCGGACCCTCGATCAGGCCGTCGGTTCCCCATCATCCCCCATGTGACCGTCAAATTTCGGGCTTGTAGCGCCATTGCTACGGTCAACCGGAGTTTTCGGCGAAAATCGGAATCTCCTGCGGTCAGTTCGCTGCGGGAGATGCAACGTTTTCAGAGCAGGGAGTGCCATGTACTACATCGTCGATAGCGACAAATCCTTCTACGAAGCCACCACCGACCTCGTGCCGGTCATCCAGCGCCTCGGCCTCAACGTGCTCCAGATGCATGATCTGGGTGGGATGCTCGATAGCAGGCAGATCGAGTTCGATGACGAATGTCAGGTTTTCGAGGTTGGCAATCCGCGCCTGGTCGAAAAAGTTCTGGCCATCGACAAGCGCCTAAGTGCTGCCTTGCCCTGGCGGATCTCGGTTTATACCGAAAACGGCAACACGAAGATCGCCGTACTACGCCCGGCACCGATGTTTGCAGCAATTTCAACCGATGCTGCGCTGGCCAGGCTGGGGCAGGAGCTTGAGGAAAAGCTCGTCCAGATCGTCGATGAGACGCGCTGAGCAGACGTAAAAAAGGCGCGGTTCCTGCGAACCACGCCTTTTTTGGTGCTATTTCAGCTGACTACCGATCAAGCAGTCTTTTCTTCGTCACCGCCAACAAAGAAGCTGACGATGTAGAGGATCAGGCCGATCAGGAAGGCCACGCCGGCCCACTCACGCATCCAGTAGAACAGCACGATCTTATCCTGCGCGACCATGAAGGGCAGCGGAGTGTCGGATACGCGCTGCAGCCAGACTTGCAGGATACCTGCGGCGGTCAGGAAGAGCGTGATGAAGACCATGGCGACGGTCATCAGCCAGAAGGCCCACATTTCCAGCACTTGCGACTTGTTGCTGTTAGCAGCGCGGCCGTTCAGGATAGGCATGGCATACGAGATCATCATCAGGTTAACCATGGCGTAGGCGCCATAGAAAGCCATGTGGCCGTGAGCAGCGGTGATCTGCGTGCCGTGCGTGTAGTAGTTGACCGGAGCCAGGGTGTGCAGGAAGCCCCACACGCCAGCGCCCAGGAAAGCCATTACACCGGTACCCAGCGCCCACAGCACGGCAGCCTTGTTCGGATGCTCGCGACGGCGACGGTTCACCATGTTGAAAGCAAACACGGTCATGCCGAAGAACGGAATCGGTTCCAGCGCAGAGAAGATGGAACCCCACCACTGCCAGTATTCCGGCGTACCGATCCAGAAGTAGTGGTGACCCGTACCGATAATGCCCGAGATCAGCGTCAGGGTGACGATGACGTACAGCCACTTTTCGATCACTTCACGGTCGACGCCG
>JAEUOG010000045.1 GCA_016790815.1 Dechloromonas sp. | reverse complement strand
GGCGTGACCACTCGCTATCTGGGTAACTATCTGGGATGGCGACGACTGATCGAGCGATACGACCGGAATATGTCCTCTGCCGATTTCCTACGCGCCGCTTTGGGGATCGGTGGCGTTCAACATGTTACGGGTACATAGCCTTGTTATTTGCAGGATTCGGCCATGAACTTGCGAGCACGCTCGATTTCCTGCTCCCGCAACGTGCTGTCCATGAGTTTGCGTTCACCCTGATCATCAAAAACGTTGAGCGGCTGGTTGGCTTCCAGAGCAGCAAGATTGCGCCGTGCGATGTCGCAATTTTCGCGTTTTTCCTTTTCGGCGGCTTGCTCCTTGGCTTGCTTGTCCGCCTTTTCTCTCGACTCTTGTTGCCGTTTCTTGAATTCAAACTCCTTTTCCGCGACGTTTAATGGCGTTTCGGCGGCTTTTGGAGTGCTGGGGGGTTTTTCTGGGATTGTTTCAGAAACCACAGCGGGTTTTGCGCCGCCGATGGATCGTCGTCCTTTGGCTGTTGCCGGCGGGGGAAGGTCTGAGACGACAGTCTGGCCATTGCTGTCCTTCCATTGATATGTTTCCGCCTGGGCGGACGTGAATGCTGCGGTCAACGGGAAAAAAAGGGCAAAAATGAAGCAGGATTTCGAGGTCATCTGGGTTTCCTTGGCTTTTCTGTATAATACGATTTTGTGACCTTGGATTAAAGGCTAAAGGCCATGCGACTGCTGCAAAAAGCCCTGACTTTCGACGACGTTCTGCTCGTCCCCGCACACTCCCAGATTCTTCCCCGCGATGTTAGCCTGGCTACCCGGCTGACCCGCAACATTACCCTGAACCTGCCTCTGCTTTCCGCCGCCATGGATACCGTGACGGAAGGGCGCCTTGCGATTGCAATGGCGCAGGAGGGGGGTATCGGCATCATCCACAAGAACCTGTCATCCAAGGCCCAGGCGGCCGAGGTGGCGAGGGTCAAGCGTTTCGAGTCAGGTATTCTCAAGGATCCGATTACCGTTTCGCCGACCATGACGGTACGTGATGTCATCGAAATTACCCGTCAGTACAGGATTTCCGGTCTGCCGGTGATAGATCGTTCAGGCAAGGTGGTGGGTATCGTTACCAACCGCGACCTGCGTTTCGAATCCAATCTCGATCAGCCGGTCAAGGCCATCATGACGCCACGCAAGCGCCTCGTCACGGTCAAGGAAGGCGCCAGCGTCGACGATGCCAAGGAGCTGATCCGCAAGCACCGCCTGGAGCGCGTGCTGGTTATTGATGACGATTGGCACATGCGCGGCCTGATCACCGTCAAGGACATTCTCAAGTCCACCGAGCACCCGCTTGCCAACAAGGATTCGTTGGGCCGCCTGCGTGCTGGCGCCGCTGTTGGCGTCGGTGTTGGCACCGAGGAGCGCGTCGAACTGCTGGCTGAGGCTGGTGTCGATGTAATCGTGGTCGACACTGCACATGGCCATTCGCAGGGTGTTCTCGACCGCGTTAAGTGGGTCAAAAAGAACTATCCGCAGATCGAAGTCATCGGCGGCAACATCGCCACAGCCGATGCGGCACGGGCGCTCGTCGATATGGGTGCCGATGGCGTCAAGGTCGGCATCGGTCCCGGCTCCATCTGTACGACACGCATCGTAGCCGGTGTTGGTGTGCCGCAAATCACGGCCATCCAGAACGTCTCCGACTCGCTCAAGGGTACGGGCGTGCCGATGATTGCTGACGGCGGCATCCGCTACTCTGGCGACATCGCCAAGGCGATCGCCGCCGGTGCGGACACGGTCATGCTCGGAGGTCTGTTTGCAGGTACTGAAGAAGCGCCGGGTGAGGTTGAACTGTTCCAGGGACGTTCTTACAAGTCCTACCGCGGCATGGGTTCGCTGGGTGCCATGCAGGCAGGCTCGTCGGATCGCTATTTCCAGGAGACGACTTCCAACGTCGATAAATTCGTTCCGGAAGGCATCGAAGGTCGCGTTCCCTACAAGGGCTCCGTGCTTGCCGTGATTCACCAACTGATGGGCGGTCTGCGCTCGTCGATGGGTTATCTCGGCAGTCCGTCGATTTCCCACATGCATGACAACGCCTGTTTTGTCGAAATCACCTCGGCCGGCATCCGCGAGTCTCACGTCCACGACGTGCAGATCACCAAGGAAGCGCCGAACTACCACCTCGACTGATCGTTTACGTGTCCCATAGGGCGGCTCCGGTAGCCGCCCTTGTTCTTTCAAGGTTTTGAAAATGGCTCACCAGAAAATCCTCATCCTCGATTTCGGTTCTCAGGTTACCCAGCTGATCGCCCGCCGTGTGCGCGAAGCCAAGGTCTTCTGCGAAATCCATCCGTACGATGTTTCGGACGAATTTATCCGTAACTACGGCGCCAAGGGCATCATCCTGTCCGGAGGTCCGAGTTCGGTGACTGAGGGCGACACGCCGCGCGCGCCGGAAATCGTTTTCCAGCTCGGTATTCCGGTGCTCGGCATTTGCTACGGCATGCAGACCATGGCCCAGCAGCTGGGTGGCAAGGTGATGACCGCCGAGGCGGCGGGCAAGTCCCGTGAATTCGGTTACTCCGAAGTCCGCGCCCACGGGCATACGGCGCTGCTGAATGACATAGCCGATTTCTACAGCCCGGAAGGCCACGGCATGCTCAAGGTCTGGATGAGCCACGGTGATTCCGTCATGGAGCTGCCGGCAGGGTTCGTCAAGATGGCCTCGACCGCTTCGTGCCCGATTGCCGCGATGGCAGACGAGAGCCGCATGTTCTACGCCGTCCAGTTTCACCCGGAAGTGACGCACACCCAGCAGGGGCGCGCCATTCTCGAACGCTTCGTGCACGGCATCTGCGGCTGCGGCACCGACTGGGTCATGGGCGACTACATCGCTGAGGCCGTCGATGCCATCCAGCGCCAGGTTGGCGATGAAGAAGTGATCCTCGGCCTGTCCGGCGGCGTCGATTCCAGCGTTGCCGCAGCGCTGATCCACAAGGCAATCGGCGACCAGCTGACCTGCGTTTTCGTCGATCACGGCCTGCTGCGCCTGAACGAAGGCGACATGGTCATGGAGATGTTCGCCCGCAATCTTGGCGTCAAGGTCATCCGCGTCGATGCCGTCGACGCCTTCATGGGCAAGCTGGCCGGCGTCTCCGATCCGGAGCAGAAGCGCAAGATTATCGGCAAGGAATTCGTCGAGGTCTTCCAGTCCGAATCCAAGAAGCTGAGCGCTGCCAAGTGGCTGGCCCAGGGCACCATCTACCCGGACGTGATCGAGTCGGCAGGCAAGGGCAAGAAGGGCGCCCACACCATCAAGAGTCACCACAATGTCGGCGGCCTGCCGGAAGACATGCACCTCAAGCTGCTCGAACCGCTGCGCGAACTTTTCAAGGATGAAGTCCGCGAACTCGGTGTTGCGCTCGGTTTGCCGCGTGAAATGGTCTACCGCCATCCATTCCCCGGGCCGGGCCTGGGTGTCCGCATCCTTGGCGAGGTGACGCTGAAGGCGGCACATCTGCTGCAACGCGCTGATGCCATCTTCATCGACGAGCTGCGCGCCACGCACGCTACCGAGCGCGATGTGGCTTCCGGTGCCTGTACCGCAGCCGACATCGGCAAGAGCTGGTACGACCTGACCAGCCAGGCATTCGCCGTCTTCCTGCCGGTCAAGAGCGTGGGCGTGATGGGTGACGGTCGTACCTACGAAAACGTCGTTGCCCTGCGCGCCGTGGTGACGAGCGATTTCATGACGGCTCATTGGGCGCACCTGCCGTATGAGTTGCTCGGCCGGGTCTCGAACCGGATCATCAACGAAGTGCGCGGCTTGAATCGTGTCGTCTATGACGTTTCGGGAAAGCCGCCAGCGACTATCGAGTGGGAATGATCAAGCTCTGCCAGTGCGATAACAAATCGATGATTCAATAGAAAAAGCCCTGTTTTATAAGGGCTTTTTCTATTTCCGTCCGGCTGTTTTGGCGAGGTTAATCCAAGGCCCGTCAACGGCTCGTTGTCTTGCGCTTCGTGCTTCGTGGTTTTTTCTCACCGTCGCCACCTGACGTACGCCCGGCGGAGGGCTTGGTTGGATCGGCATGCTCCAGCCAGATCAGCGTGTCGATGTAGGACATGAATCCCTGCAGATAGTCCGGCGAGATGTCGCGCATGAGCTCCAGGCTACGCAGGACGAGGTGCTGGGAGTTCATGGGGCCGGCGTTTTCCGGGGCTTGGGCAAGGGTCTGAGTGAGCTGTTGCTCGGTGCTGAGTTTGGACCACTCGTTGCGGAAGATGGCGACGGATTTGAGTTCGGGGCCTTGTTGGCGGGGCGCAGCCGAGGTTGATTTCGATTTTGGCCGATTTTTCCGGTTGACCGTGGAAGTGTCGTTGGCAGCTTGTCTGGCGTCCGGCTGACCATGGCTTTGTCCGCTGATGTAGGCCAGCAGGTCGGCGAGCGGGCTGGGAGCGCTTGTCGAGGCTGTTTCGGCCGTTGTCAGAGCCGGACGGTTGGCGAGTTCGCTGGTAGCGGCGCTGATTTTCGTGTTGAGCAACTGGCGGATGGATGCTGGCTGCGTCGCGGCACGGCGGGCCAGCGCCTCGATGTAGGCAAAGCGGACTGGGTCGCGGCCATCGGCTCCGCTGGTGCGCAGGGCGTCGAGTTGCTCCTGAGGGTCGACCTTGTCGGCCGTTTCAGCCATTGGCGGCATCCTTGCCATTGGTTCTGGACTTGGGCACCGGCGCCATTTCGACGCGGCGATTGCGGGCGCGGCCGTCGGCGTCGGCGTTGTCGGCGACCGGCTGCTGCGATCCGAATGCGGCAGCGAAGATGGATGACGAGGGTACGCCGTCCTCGATCAGCGTGCGGGTGACGGTCAGAGCGCGCTGGGCGGAGAGCTCCCAGTTGTCGGCGAAGCGGCTGTTGCTGCCGCGCACCGGCATGTCGTCGGTAAAGCCGCTGACCATGAGCATCTGTTCGCTGGCACCGAGGTAGGCGGCGATGGGCTGGGAGAGGCTCTTGAGGAGCTGCTTGCCTTCCGGTTGCAACTGGTCGGAGTTGAGCGCGAAAAGCACGTTGCCGCTGATGCCGATCTTGCCGTTGTTGAGTGTTACGCGGCCGGAGGCGAGCGGGCCGGCCAGTGCCTTTTCAAGGGCCTCGCGGCGCTGCTCTTCTTGCTGACGTTTCTGGATTTCAGTTTCGAGGCTGGTGACGAGTTCGAGCTGCACCCCGAGCACGCCGACCAGAATCAGCACGAAGGCGCCGAGCAGGCCAGCCATGAGATCGCCGAAAACAGCCCAGACAGGCGTGCTGTGGTCGACGCTGGCGTCGATGTTTTCCATGGTCAGGCCTCGCAGCTTGCTGCGCGTTGCAGGTCGTCGACCATCTTCTTCTGCGACATGATGCTGAGGTCGATGATTTCGCGCGCCTGGGCGACGTAGTAGGCAAGCTGCTCGTCGCTGCGGCTCAGCGACTTGGTCAACCCGCCCTCGATGCGTTGCAGGGCGGCCATCATCTTCTCGTTCGATTCGGCGAATAGCTTGACCGCGGCGCCGAAGGCCTCGCCCAGGCTGGCCACTTCGAGGGCACCGCCGGTGATGCTGGTGCCGATCTCGACGAGCTTGCCGGCTTCGCTTTCGACCTTGGCGGCGAACTGGCTGCCAGCGCGTTCGAGCAGGTTAGCTGACGAGGCGACCAGCGCGTCGATGGCGCTGCGCTGCTCGGTCGAGGCGTGGTTGATGGCGTCGAGCAGGGTGCCCAGCGTTTCCATGATCCGGCTGCGTTCTTCGAGCAGGCTGTTGTCGCGTGCCATGCTGGCCGACAGTTCGTGGCGCAACTGGCCGATGACCTCGGCGGCTGCCTTGGGCGCCTCGGCCGCGGTCTGCATCAGGCGGGTGACTTCGGCAATGGTTGTTTCGGCTTGGTGCTGGTGAACGGCGACGAGGTCGCGGGCCGTGTCGCCGAGCGTTTGGATGATCTTTTCCTGCTGCGCCAGCGTGGCCTGACCGGATTGCTGCCATTGCCCTTCGAGCCTGCCGGCCATGGCGGAGAGGGCGTCAGTGAAGCTGGCCTGGCGGGTCTGTTCGCCGCTTGCCCAATCGCGTTGCCAATCGGCTTGGGTGGCGCGCATGTCGGCAAGCAATGCGGCGGTGCGCTGGGCGAAGATATCGGCGAGGCTGGTTTGCGTTTGTTCCAGTGTTTTCGTCAGGCGGTCGCTGGCCTGTTCGTGCTTGGCGAGGGCGCCGGTCCAGGTGGCGGAGACAGTCTGCACGGTGCCGTCGAAACGCTGGGCGATGCCGTCGAGCTGGCTCGCGACCTGCTCGCTGATCGCCGCCTGCTGGGCCTGCGTGGTCTGGCCGAAGGCGGCGTGGCTGGCGTCGATGGACGTGAGCAGTGCCTGCGTGCGTTCGCCGAAGGTGTCGGCGACCTGGCTGACGGCCTGATCGAGGCGGGTCGTGAGGCCATCGAACTGGCTGGCCAGCGTGGCGGCGAGTTGCCGCTGGCTGGCTATCGTCGTTTCGGCCAGCGCGGCGTGTTGTTGGGCGGTGTCGGCTTGCAGTTTGGTTTGGGTGCTGTCGACCGAGGCGAGCAGCGCGGCCGAGCGATGCTCGAAGGTGTCGGCGTAGGCGGTGAGCGCCGTTTGCAGGTGCTGGTGCTGGGTGTCGGTGGCCTGTTCGTGCTGGCTCAGGGCCTGCGTCCAGGTGTCGCTGACGGTGGTCACGGTTTGCGCGAACTGGCCGGCGATGCCCGCCAGCTGGGTTTCGACGGTGCCGAACAGTTTGTCATGCAGGCCGCGCGTTTCGCCGGCGATGCTCGCCATGGTCGCGGTGACAACGGGCTGGATGGTCTCGGCGGCGACCGTCGCGCTGTCGCGCAGGCTGGCCTTGAGCGACTGGTCGACGGATTGGGCCAGACCGGTGTACAGCCCCTTGGCTTCCTCGTGGAAGCGTTGCTGACCGGCCGCCAATTGCTCGCCAAGCAGGCGGCTCTGTTCGGCCATCTGGCTCATCATGGCGTCGAGTTTGCCGACCAGTTCGGGCAGCGCCTGGGCTTGCGCCTGCAGGGCCTTGAAGGTTTCCTGGCGCTGATGGGTGAGCGAGAAATCGCGCAAAACGCTGGCGATCTTGCTGTCGAGCAGTTGGCCGACTTGCAGGCGGTCGCGCCGGCACAGGGCGGAAATCAGGCCGAGCATGGCCGAGGTGGCGACGCCGGCGACCGAGGTGCCGAAAGCGACGCCCAAACCCTTCACCGGCGCAGCCAGCGCCGAGCGGATGGTTTGCAGGTCGGTCGTGCTTTCCAGCGCCAGTACGGCACCGTTCAGCGTGACGACCATGCCGAGGAAGGTGCCGAGCATGCCGAGCAAAACCAATAGGCCGACGAGGTAGGGTGTGATGCCGGGGCCGGGCAAGGCGATTCGCTCGCCTTCGATGCGCAGGCGGACGGCGTTCTGCAATGCAGCGGGCACCTGCTGTAGCCACTCACCGATGTGGCCGATGTCTTCCGGGATGTTGCCGAGCGCCTTGGAAAGTGCTGTGGTGTTTTCATGGAAACGGCGCATTTCGAGGGCCCCGGCGAGGTAGACCGCGGCAATGACGCAGGAAACGCTGAAGGCCAGCAGGTGGTCGCCGATGTAGCCAATGGCCACCCAGACGACGGCGAACAGGCCGAGGATGAAGGCGAAGAGACTGATATTGCGGTTCATTGGGGCTTTGATTCCTTGGTTTCGCTGGCGCTGCCGAGGGTGGCAATCAGGCCTGCAACCGGCTTGAGGCGCAGTTCCAGTTCGGCGAGGAGCGCAGTCTGGGCATCGTGGCAGAAGGCTTCGAGCCAGCTTCCGGGCTGCGTCCAGGTGGTCGGGTCGTCGCTGGCGTTGTCGACCAGGGCAGCGCGGTGTTCGGCGTAGCGCTGGTCAAAGCGCTTGCCGAGCATGATCGGGATGTTCGACAGCAGGTTGCGTTCGCGGGTAAACAGAAATTTCTCGAAAGCGGCGTCGAGGTCGGCCAACTGCTTTCCTGCCGCTGACTGAGCAGCCAACGCCTTGCGGGCATTGCCGCGCAGGGCCGTGATGGCGCTATTCATGTCGCGCTGGTGGGCGAGGTAGTAGCGGTGGTAGGGCGAGAAATCGGCGGCACTTTCCGGCGTGGCGTTGGGTAGCGGGGTGGGGAATGGGATGCGTGCTGGCTCGGTGCTGAAAACGCCGTCGTTGTGGATCGAATCGTTCAGATTGCGGCGAAGGCGGGCCAGTTGGGCCGGCAGGTCGCCGTTGGCCGGATGTGCGGACGCACCGCTACCGGCCTCGGTGTTGAGGACCGAAAACAGCGTCAGCGCATCCGAAAAGTCCAGCCATTGCCCGAGTCGCTCGCCGAAATCGTATTTCGGCTCAGGGACTTCCGGGAGGGTGTCGGACAGGACGCGGACAAGGGCAGAGCGGTTGAAGGTGGCGCGGTGCAATTCACGCGTCATGATCATGGCCCGGTTCGACGTCAAGAGGGGTGGCAAGGCTACTACAACTTTGCAACGAGGTCAGCCGGTTCAGCTTCCGAAATGACGTCGAGGCGGTATTTTGTTGTCACCGTGGACCGACAAATCCGGCGAGATCCGCTGTATGCCTATGTGGCAAGATCGCCAGTGGATGGGGATTCTGGCTCACTGATTGGCCTTTTGTCGGCCGCAAAAGTGTTCGAGACCGTGCTTCTCGGGCCGAATGCTGTTGATCAGTTTGCAACCTGATTCTGCTGGCTAGGGCGAGTATGCTTGGCGGCGCTATACTTGCTGCCCTTTCCGACAACCAACTTTCCGGTCGCATTTTCATGATGGATCCTGTTTTTTGCCCTCTGACGTTTCCCGCTTTGACAGGTAGCCCGACATGAGTGACGAGGCGGGATCCGGTCTGAGCGACGAATTTTTCATGCGCGAAGCGATGTCCCTGGCGCGCGCCGCCGAGTGCCTCGGCGAGGTGCCGGTTGGCGCCGTCGTGGTCCTTGATGGTGCCATTGTCGGTCGCGGTTTCAATTCGCCGATTGGCGAGAGCGACCCGACCGCTCATGCCGAAATAGCTGCCTTGCGCGATGCCGCACGCGTGCTTGGCAATTACCGTCTGCCGGGTTGCGAATTGTTCGTCACGCTGGAGCCGTGCGCCATGTGCGCCGGTGCCATCATGCATGCGCGGATCAGCCGCGTCGTTTACGGTGCGCGTGATGCCAAGACTGGCGTACATGGCAGTGTGGTTGATCTGTTTGGTGTCGAGCGGCTGAATCATCACGCGACGGTCGAGGGGGGCGTTCTGGCGGAGGAGTGCTCAAGCATGCTGTCGAGTTTCTTTGCTGCCCGGCGCAAGAAGTCATCATGAAGCTGCATATTTCGGTCGCAAATCAAGCGATGACCGTATTCGACGATGATGGCGAGGTACTGCGCGAGTACCCGGTTTCGACTGCCAAGGCCGGGGTCGGCGAAGTGTCCGGTAGCTATCAGACGCCGCGCGGTCAACACATCATTCGTGCCAAAATTGGTGCAGGCCAGCCGGAGAATACGGTTTTTGTCCGCCGTCGCCCAACCGGCGAGACATGGTCCCCTTCGCTGGGCGAGTCGTTTCCCGGGCGCGACTGGATACTGACGCGGATTCTCTGGTTGTCAGGACGCGATGCAGGCTGCAACCGCTTGGGTTGTGTCGATACCATGCGTCGTTATATCTACATCCACGGCAGCCCGGATTCTGCGGAAATGGGTGTGCCCGGCTCGCACGGTTGCGTGCGCATGCGCAATGCCGACATCGTCGAATTATTTGACCTCGTGCCTTGCTATTCGGAAGTCGAGATTACCGAGAATTGAAGCGCCCGTCCGTTCGGGCCAAAGCTGTTTTCGTGAACCGTGATTTTGCCGGCCGCGTCTTGCCAGGCCAGCGTCGCGGCCCGCGTGCCATAGCTTTCCGATTTGACGAAAATGGCTGACAACAGGCGTTCCCATTCGATAGGAACACCGGTACTCGGCAGCTTCTCATCGGTAACGATGGCTTGCTCGGCCAGGAGTTCGAAAAAAGCGGACGTGTCGGGCAGGCTGGGGAGTGCTTCGGCAAATCGTTCGCGGGCGGCGACCAGTTTTGGCCAGGGGCTGTCGAGCAAGTGATTTGATAGCCCATAAATTCCCGGGGCGAGCGGGCGAGGTTTGCCATCTCGATTCGAGCAATAGACCAGCGTATTGCCGTCACAGAGCAGCAGATTGAAGCCCGAGTACTGCGCACCGTCGATCTGGCCAGCGTATTTTTCTGCTGACAAACCACCTGTGAGGAAGCCGCGTGTCAGTGCGCCGCGTGACTGCGCACCTTTTGCCATGCCCGGTTCGCGAACATTGGTGACTGCGGCAAATCGCCCGGATTCGGTAATTCCCAGCCAGGTTCCGCCGGCTTCGAGGTCGAGCCCGCCGATGACTTCCGGCGCATCCGGCCAGCGCCCGAGGGGCGCTGTCGGGCGTGCATAGAATTCGTCTCGATTGGCCGCGACGACCAGCGGGTAATCCGGATGAACCCGCCAGCCGACGACGATCAGGCACATGTCATTTTTGCCCGTATTTACGGGTTGACCGCAGCAGCCTGTACGGAAGGGCCTTGCAGCGAACCAAGGCGGACATTGCCGGCAAAGTTGCTCTGGATGACCGCCAAGGCCTCGTATCCGCCGGCCGGAGCGGGCGCAACGGTCATCACTGTGCCGCAGGACTGATCCGGGTTGTCCGGCGAGTACAGCACGTCGCCCGCCTTCAGCGGCTGTGCGCTGGTCAGACGGTGCAAATGGCGCTTGACCTTGCCAAGGTATTGCGTGCGCGCGACGATTTCCTGGCCCGGATAGCACCCCTTGTGGAAGCTGACACCGCCGATTTTTTCGAAATCGGCCATCTGAGGCACGAATTCTTCTTTGGTGGCGAGTGTCACAAGCGGGAAACCCGAACGGATATCGAGCCAGCGCCACACAGGAAGTCCTGCCGGACGTGCCTTGACGGTAAGCTTTTGCCAGAGCCTTGTCATGGCAGATTCCGATGCCACGATCACGAAGCGCCCGGTATCGAGTCGAATGACGGTCGCGCCGTCCGCGCTGGCGATCGTCATTGCTTCTGCTGGACAGGGCAGCCCGGCGCCGGCCAGCGACTCTTCAGCTTGCGGGCCAGCGAGGCCCAGCATGATGGTGCTGTCGGTAAGCGCCGCAAGCTTTACCTTGGCGCGCAAGATGAACATTTGCAGACGTTTCTGCGTTGCCTCTTGAAGGTCGGCCGAAAGCGCGAGGAGATAGCGCTCGCCCTGACGCCAGGCAACAAAACTGGCTTGCATCCGGCCTTTGGCTGTGCACCATCCGGCGTTCTGAGCTTGGCCGTCGGCCAGATGGTTGATATCGCTGGTGAACTGGCTGTGCAGGAATGTCCTGGCCTCGTCGCCCGTGGCTTCAATGAGCCCCAGGTGGGTTAGCGGAACGACGACGGTCTGCTGCGATGCAGCGAGCAATTCGCGGGCGGCATCGCCGAAATTGATAAGCTCGTTCGAATCGTTGTCGAAGACACCTTCGGTCGATTCCAGAAAGCTGCGCCAGTGGGGATTCATGAGGGCTCCTGAGGGGTTTCGGATATTATATCGCTCGTTATATCGTGCTCGTTCCACACGGGCAAGACCTGCTTGAACCCTTCGAGTTCCCGTGCGCTTCTATCCCAAGATATTCCTTCCGATCTTATTGCTGTTGGCGACGGTAGCCGGAGGTATGTGGTGGTGGGCGAATCAGCCGCTCCAGTTGCGCAGTTCGCCACTCGATTTCAGGGTGACGGCCGGTAGCAGCCTGCGCTCAGCCATCGCACAGATGCGCGAGGCAGGCATTGATGTCGAACCCGGATTGCTCGCCACACTGGCTCGCCTTTTTCGGGCAGATACTTCCATCAAAGCAGGGAGTTATTCGGTAAAAACCGGGGTAACGCCCAGGCAACTGCTCAGCAAGTTGCTTAAAGGCAAGGTCACGCAGGGCGATCTGACCTTGGTCGAAGGCTGGACATTCCGTCAGTGGCGCGCCCGCATGGACAAGCATCCAGACCTGATTCACGAGACAAGTGGCCTGAGTGAAGCCCAGATCATTGCACTGTTGGGCCTCCATGTGAAAACCTTGGAAGGTCAGCTCTTTCCCGATACCTATCTGTTCGACAAGCAGTCGAGTGACCTTGAACTTCTCGCACGTGCAAATCGGGCCATGCTGGGCAAACTCGATGCTGAATGGACCCAACGTGCCGCAGGCTTGCCCTACAAGTCACCAAGTGAAGCGCTTGTCATGGCCTCGATTGTCGAAAAGGAAACAGCGCTGGAGGCTGATCGAACCCTGGTGGCTGCCGTTTTCGTCAATCGTTTGCGCAAGGGCATGCTGCTGCAGACGGATCCGACAGTGATCTACGGCCTCGGCCAGGCCTTTGATGGAAATCTGCGAAAGCGCGACCTGCAAACTGATACGCCCTACAATACCTACACCCGGTCGGGTCTGCCGCCCACACCGATCTCGATGCCGGGGCAGGCGTCCCTCCGTGCGGCGCTAAATCCGGCTCAAACGGATGCGCTCTATTTTGTCGCTCGTGGCGATGGCAGCAGTCAGTTTTCGCGGACGCTGGAAGAACACAACAACGCGGTCAATAAATATCAGAGGAGTGGGAAGTGAAAGGCAAATTCATCACTTTCGAAGGAATAGATGGCGCAGGCAAGAGCAGCCATGTCGAATGGCTCGCAGAATACCTGCGTGCACGTGGCATCGTCGTGCAAGTGACCCGGGAACCGGGTGGCACAGAATTGGGCGAAAAATTGCGCGCGCTGTTGCTCAATGATCCCATGCATCTGGAAACCGAGACCCTGCTCATGTTTGCCGCACGCCGTGAACATCTGGCCAAATTGATCGAACCGGCGCTGGCTCGCGGCGAGTGGGTGATCTGCGACCGCTTCAGCGATGCCACGTATGCCTACCAGGGCGGCGGTAGGGGCCTTGATCGGTCCAAATTCCTCGCTCTGGAGCATTGGGTGCACGAACACCTGCAGCCTGATTTGACCTTGCTATTTGATTTGCCGCTGGACATAGCCAGAGAGCGCATCGTGCTGGCCAATCGCGTGCTCGACAAATTCGAGCAGGAACGGGTCGATTTTCACGAGCGCGTTCGTCAGGCCTATCTCGAAAGAGCCCAACACAGCCCCAGTAGAATGCGTGTCGTCAATGCCGACAATAGCATCGATTTAATTCGTGAAAAACTTGAACAAATTGTTTCAGTTCATTGTTTATGAATGTTATTGATCTTCATGCAAAGGTCTGGGCCGGCCTTCAGGCTAGACGAAAACAGTTGCCCCATTCGCTTCTTCTGACGGGGCAGAAGGGCCTGGGGAAATATGAGTTGGCGCGTCGTTTTGCTGCCAGTCTGCTCTGTGAGTCGCCATCCATCGAAGGGTTGGCTTGCGGGAAATGTCTGGCCTGCAACTGGTTCGAGCAAGGAAACCACCCTGATTTCCGCTTGCTGCAGCCGGATTCTCTATGCGAGGAAGCGGAGGTCGAAGACGGCAAAAAGAAACCCAGCCAGCAGATCACGATTGACCAAATTCGTGGACTCGACGATTTCTTCAACATTGGGACCCATCGCGGCGGATTGCGCATAATTCTGATCAATCCGACCGAAGCGATGAATCGGAATGCCGCCAATTCACTTTTGAAATCACTTGAGGAGCCTGCTCCAGGTACTCTGTTTTTATTGGTTTCAAGTGAGCCAATGCGTTTGCTGCCAACTATTCGTAGTCGCTGCCAGGTGGTGCCCGTTCCGGTGCCGCCAATTAGGCTTGCGGAAAAAGTATTGAGTGATCTCGGCATTGCCCAAGCAGAGCGCTTGCTGGCGATGGCGGGTGGCTCCCCATGCTTGGCAATGGCGTTGGCAAATTCTGATCAGGGTGGATGGCTGGATTTGTTGGCCGCGCGATTGAGCAACGGGCGAAAAAGCGACCCTCTTGCCCTTGCTGCCGAGCTTGAGAAGGTGGTGAAGGATAGCAAGGGCAAGGTTGCGCTGAAGCACATAACCGAAGCTATGCAGAAATGGCTGGTCGACTTGACGCTCGCCAAGAATGGCCTGTCCGTTCGATATTTTCTGCCACAACAAAACATTCTTTCAGGCTTGGCTGATATGATTCCCGCTGCGCGCCTGATTCAATCGTATCGGGCACTGATCGTACGTCGCCAGGAGGCGGAGCAGCCGCTCAACGCGCGCCTCTTCCTGGAGAGCCTTTTTCTGGACTATCGAGCATTGTTTGCCAATTGATCAACGATGAGTGAAGCAAAACCCGCTCCGCAGCGCCCTAGCGTTCTCTCGCTGAACATCAATTCAAAATCCGCTCTTTACGCCGCGTTCATGCCCCATTTGCGCAGCGGCGGTATCTTCATTCCGACGACGCGCAGCTATACCATTGGCGACGAAGTGTTCATGTTGTTGTCGCTGATGGACGATCCAGCCAAACTGCCGATTGCCGGCACGGTGGTCTGGATCACCCCGGCGGGTGCCCAAAACGGACGGGCGCAGGGTATAGGCGTGCATTTCAATAATGATGAAAGCGGCCAAGAAGCCAAGCGCAAGATCGAAGGCATGTTAGGCGGCGTGATGCAGTCGGCACGCCCCACGCATACGCTCTGATTGGTCGGCATGCTTGTCGACTCCCATTGCCATCTCGATTTCCCCGATCTGGCCAATCGTATGCCGGAAGTATTGCAGCGCATGCATGAAAACCGGGTCGATCTGGCCGTCTGCATTGGCGTCAATCTGGAAGATTTCCCTGCTGTTATCTCGTTGGCCGAGCAGTATCCGCAGCTCTACGCCACAGTTGGTGTGCATCCCGAATACACGGATGTCGAAGATCCCGATGAAGAAAGGTTGTTGGCACTTGCAGTGCATCCGAAAGTGATCGCCATTGGCGAAACGGGGCTCGACTACTATTGGCAGAAGGATAAGCCAGAGTGGCAACGCGATCGCTTTCGGACTCACATTCGCGCCGCAAAACGCTGTGGCAAGCCGCTGGTCGTGCATACCCGCGATTCTGCAGCAGACACCCTGCGCGTGCTGAAAGAGGAGGGCGCTGATGCCGTGGGGGGCGTCATGCATTGTTTCACCGAAAACTGGGACATCGCCAGTCTGGCATTGGATCTCGGTTTCTATCTGTCGTTCTCCGGTATCGTCACCTTCAAGAACGCATCCATCGTCAAGGAAGTGGCTCAGAAATGCCCTCTTGACCGGGTCCTGGTTGAGACTGACTCCCCCTATCTGGCGCCGGTGCCGTATCGTGGCAAGCCCAACGAGCCTGCCTACGTACGCTATGTGGCAGAGGAAATCGCCAGGCTGCGCGGTCTCTCGGTTGATGACGTCCATCAAGCGACCACCGACAATTTCTTTTCCCTGTTCAAACACGCAAAACGCCCATGAAAATCAGCAAAAAAATCCGGTTGACCGTAGCAATGGCCCTTGTTCTGCCTTTCCTTGCTTGTGCGGCGACCTACGATGACCTGATCAATGCAGCCAGAATGGGCGATGTGAAAGAGCTTTCGCAACTTTCTGCCAAAGGGGCATCACTCGACACGACGGATATCGATGGCAATACGCTGCTGATGCTGGCTTCGCGAGACGGGCACGCAGATACGGTCGAGTTTCTGATAAAGAGCCGTGCCAAAATAAACGCGCGCAATTCGGCTGGAGATACGGCACTGCGCCTTGCGGCATTTCGTGGGCATAGGAAAGTGGTCGAACTGCTGTTGGCCGGTGGTGCAGCCGTCAATATGCAGGGCTGGACACCATTGGCCTATGCGGCATTCAGCGGCCATCTCGACATTGCCAGACTGCTCATCAAATCTGGTGCAGACGTGAATCTGGCGTCCGAAAACGGAACAACCCCGCTGATCGCCGCATCGCGGGGTGGATTTCTCGACGTCGTTCAGCTCCTTGTCGCCAGCAAGGCGGACCTTGCGCGCCACATGGACACTGGTGAGACGGCACTTGATATCGCATTGAGATTCAACAATACGGACATCGCCGATGTGATCCACAAGGCCGGTGGCAAGTCCGGGAAAACCGTCAGCATCGAGGTTCGATAGATTCGAACGAGCCACTCGTCGTTCTACTGCTCGGAACGACATTTAAACGATTTGCTCAAATTTGTGAATTAACGCACATCAGCTGATTGCGTGTGGGCGCTAGCATTGGAACAGCCTGCTTCCGGATATTTTTCCGGGGCGGATTTTTCTGATTTCTAAAGCTTTCAATTCACGATGAGCCTCCAAATTCCCTGTTATCGGCAGCCTTCGCGTTCTTCTGGACGCTACCGGCTTCGATCGGCGCTGCGTGCTTCTGCTGCAGTCGTGATGGGTCTCACCATCGCGACCACCGTACTGGCGACCCCGGAAAAGGCATCCAGCTACTACGAAGATGCGCTGAAGCGATATGACAAAAATGAGATGTTGGCTGCAGTCATTCAACTAAAGAATGCACTACAGCAAGATCCAAAGATGCTTGCAGCACACCTCTTGCTGGGCAAGGCGATGTTGAAGAATGGGGATCTGAAAGGCGCCGAGGCCGCATTCGAAGAGGCCCTCAAGCAGGGGGTGAATCGCGGCGAAGTGGCGCTTTCACTGGGCGACGTCTATCTCGCCCTCGGGCGTCCAGAAGCTGTAATCGACAGGATTCCAGCATCCGGTTTGTCGCCGGCCTTGCAGGTTGAAGTTCTCACCATGCGCGGGAACGCCTACCTGGAAGCAGGCAATGGCAGCCTCGCAAAACAAAGCTGGGACCAGGCAAGGGCAATTGACCCGAGGTCAGCGTCACCAATGATTGCCGAGGTACCTATGTTGCTGGCGACCAACCGCATTAGTCAGGCTCGCGAAAGTGCTGACAAGGCAATAGAGCTGGCGCCAAATAATGCTTCAGCCTGGAATATGAAGGCTTCGGTGTTGCACACCGTGCTCGATGTAAAAGGGGCACTGGCGGCATACGAAAAAGCACTGTCCATCACTCCAAAGCACGTAGACGCTCGCGTTGCGCGTGCAGCACTGCTGATTGATTTGAAGCGAGACGATGATGCACGCAAGGATCTGGATTTCCTGAAAACATTCGCAGAAGAAGAGCCGCGAGCTGCCTATCTGCGTGCCGTTCTGGCCAAAAAAAATGGGGATCAATCGAAAACCGCCGAGGCGTTGAAGGAAGTTACGCGGACTATCGATACGTTGCCGCCAGCCTGGTTGGCTCGTCGAGAACAGTTGCTCATGGCTGGCGCGTTGGCGCACTACGATCTGGGCAATCATCAGAAATCCCGGGAATATCTGGATGCGCTGATTTCACGTAATCCGGGGAACATGGGTGCCAAGAAGCTTCTGGCTTCCATCTATGTCGATACCAAGGATTACGGGCGCGCCCAGACGTTGCTTGAGTCTATTCAACGCGTACTGCCGGAGGATCCCCTGGTTATGTACCTGCTGGGGTCTGTCAATCTTGCCCAGAAGCGCTACGCGCAAGCGACTACTCTTCTTGAGAAAGCCGCTACCCGCACGGGTGCGAACGAAATCAATCGGTCCCTGGCCTTCAGTCAGCTTGGCTCCGGCCTAACCGAAAAAGGCTTGGGTAATCTTGAGAAAGCCTTGGCCGCAAATCCTGCGGATGTCCATGCCGGCGTAACGCTTGCGGTGCTGTATTCGCGTTTCGGCAAAATGGAGAAGGCCTTGAAGGTGGCAGAAGCCATGATCAAGCACGATCCGTCCAATTTGGTGGCGCTCAATCTGCTCGGGTCGCTCAAAGTCTCTGCGGGAGACAAGGCAGGCGCGCGCGCTGCGTATGGCCAGGTGTTAGCTAAGAACGCCGCGTTCATTCCAGCCATTCTGAATATGGCCCGACTCGAGGCGAGTGAACAACGATTTGACGATGCCCGACGCCGTCTTGACGATCTCTTGAAGAAGAACAGTGACGACTATCAAGTGTTATTTGAATACGGAGCATTGGAACGGCGAGCCGGCAGGCATGCAGAGGCAGTCAGGTATTTAGCCAAAGCCAGCGAGGTGCAGCGATCGGACTCCATGCCTGGCTTGACCCTGATAGATTTGCATATCTCTTTGCGACAAGCAGATGCTGCTGTTGCAGCAGCGAAGGATCTGGCGGCTAAGTACTCGTCGAGTATTCAGGTGCAAATAGCATTGAGCAGGGCGTATCTGGCCGGTGGTGATGCCCACAATGCCAGAACGATCCTGGGGTCCGCGACGCGGCTTGCAGAGTACGAGCCGGCCGCCCAAGTGGTCATAGCACGCTTGCAGCTGGCAGCAGCCAACCCCGATGGGGCCTCATATAGCATCTACAAGGCCCTTCAGGGAAAACCTGATGATCTCGCCGCATTGGCCCTTGCCGTCCAGGTGGAATCAGCGCGTGGTGACAATGCCAAGGCTGACGTCGCGCTCAAGAATCTGATCGCTAATCATCCAAACTCCGTTGAAGCCCTTCGATCGGAGGCGGACTTGGCCATGTCCCGAAAACAAGTCCAGTTGGCAATAAATAGCTACAAGAAATTGCTTGCTCGAGAGGAGCGCACCCTAAATGTGCTTTCGCTTTCCCAAGCCCACATCGCGGCGGGAGATAGTGGAAAAGCAGTCGCGTTGCTCGAAGGGTGGGTTGCAAAGCATCAAACCGACAGGTTGGCGACCAAGGTGCTTGCCGAGGTGCAGCATCGCTCTGGGAACTACGCAGCAGCACGCCAAACCTACAGCAAGGTCATCGCAAATGACCCTACAGACGCTTCATCGTTGAATAATTTTGCCTCGCTGCTGATGCAACTAAAGGATGGTGAAGCGCAAGCGATGGCAGAGCGAGCGGTGAAATTGGCTCCGGATCACCCAGCGTATCTTGATACGCTGGGCTGGATCTTGGTTAGCAAAGGGCAGGTTGATTCAGGATTGCGCTACCTTCGTGAAGCGCGATTGCGGGACCCGGGAAATGCAGATATTCGCCTTCATCTGTCGTATGCCTTGTCAAAAAACGGCAGAACCCAGGAATCGCGTGAGGAACTCCTTGCTATTGCAAACACCAAAAATGGCGCGGCGACACTTCAGTCCGAGCTATTTCGTCGTTTGAAGCATGAGCTTGGAATCTGAATGATCGACAATGTGTCGGAAGTTTTTACAAACTCACTATGAACATGGAATGTGTGTTTCTAATTTGTTGATTATAAACAAAATAAAGTTCTGGCATGGTTGTCGCTTTTAACTGTCCGTTGAATCTACGTTGTGGAGTCTGAGATGAAGAAAATTTCGAGTGTTGTTGCAGGGTGCCTTTCGCTGGCCTTGTGCGGGTCCGTGTCAGCTGCAACGACGTGGACGAGTTGGAGTGTCGGAACGCAGAGCGTCGTGAACGGGGTGGCTGCATCTGCTAGCGCTACTGGAACAACTGCTACTGTTTCTACATCTGGCTGGGCCAATACGCGAAATGGAACGAATACTGAGCTTGAAAAGCAGAATCTGATATCCTACTCTCCTGGCCTAGGATTAAAAAACAACGACATCAATGCCGGCGACCCAAACGAGAGCAGCCACCCGTGGCACGCAATTGATAACCAAGAACGCTACGAAATGGCGTTGTTGTCGTTTACCAATGGTCCTGTAAACCTCCAGTCAGCGGTGTTCAGTTATGTCGGCTACGATGCGGATTACACCGTGCTTGCATATACCGGTAACGATGGTGCTCAAGGGTTTTCGTCGGGTACGTGGGGGGCTGGTGTGACCTGGAGTAGTTTGCCAACGGGTTGGAACGTTATCTCGAACGGCAACGTCTCTATTCCCTCCGCGCAACAAAATTCCACTGGGACTTTTTCGCAGAGTTTTGCCAATAGCACATATTCGTCATACTGGTTGATTGGGGCATCGCTATCTTCGCCGGACCGAAACGATGCATTCAAGCTCTCATCTATCGCTGGTTGTGCAACGGCCAAGTCCGGAGTAGGTCAGTCCTCCAGTTGTGGTGGTACTTCCAACGGCGTTCCGGAGCCAGGGTCGCTGCTTCTCGCTGGTGTTGGATTGTTGGGGTTGATCCGCATGCGCAGAAAAAAGGAGGTTTCGACGCGCTGAAGTAGCCTAGCTTGTGCCAAGCTAAGTATAGTAAATACTTAAAACCCCCGACGATTCGGGGGTTTTTACTTTTTTGGCCAAGTGCGATTCAAGGTGGCCCCTAACGGGCTGGGTTGCGTTTCTTCATTTGGTGAATGAGCAAATCGGTCAGATTTTCGTACGATGTGCCAGTACCATTGCACTTATCGATGAGACCGTCTTAAGGCTTTGCCGTGTTTGCTCGTCGTTGGCTTCCAAAGTAATCCCATACTTTTTCTTGAGTCCAAGAACCAATTCAAGCGCATCGATTGAATCGAGATTCAATCCGTTCTCAGCAAAAAGCAAGGTGTCGTCACCGATGTCCTCAGGAGTGACGTCCTCCAAATTCATCGTCTCGATGATGAATGCCTTCAGTTCCTGGTGCAGGTCGTTCATGTTCTAGTTCAGTTTCTTGCGTAGTTGAATTCCGGAAAAGCCCAGTGTCGCATCGTCGCCGGAGCCAATCAGGCGGAGGGTGTCGCCACGACCGGTTCCCAAGCCAGCTGTGACTACCTCGTTTTCAGAAACGGCATGGAAGGCTATGCGCAGGAGGAGGTTGGGAACTTCCGGGAAGTGAGCTTCACCGACCAGTAAGCCGTTATCTTCCCTGAGCAACAGCTTGTCCGGCGTGGGGCCATCGATTTTGCCAACGATTTCGTAATGCCCAAGGTTTTTCCAGAAACCCTCGGGGATGGTCGTCGGTTTAAGCTTTTCGCCGAAAATCAGTGATTCACTGCCAATTCTGCCCACAATGATTTGCCGACCGTCGACGTTGGCCATCGAGAGGTGGATATCCTCGAAGGCGCCGACGCGCACTGCCATCATGCCGAAGAGTCGATATTTGATCGTAAATAAGCCATCTTCGTGCGGTACCAGCCGGAACTGGTGGCCGGCCGCCTCGGCGTCAATCTGGCCATCCCTGGTGCTGATTCTGGCCAGACCAACCATGGTGTCGAAATTTCCATTGAATTCCCGCAATTCGTCCGCCGTCGGTGCGCGCTCTGCCGCACGTGCAGGAACTGTGGATTCCTGACGGATGCCGGTCTTGGCTTCAAGCATCAGGCGTAGCGCTTCTGCGGCGATTTTCGAGACGGCAACGTGTGACGAGGAGGAGTTTGACAGGACTACAACACCCAGTTTGTGCTCTGGCAGAATGGCCATCATGCTGTGGGAGTCAGGTAGCGAGCCTCCGTGGCTCGCAACGGAGCCTCCGCCCGGTACGTCAATGCCGCTCATCATCCAGCCCAGGCCGACATATTGGCCGAAGGTCATCGGGAAATTCTTGTTCTGGATGCGGACCATCTCCTGGGTCGACGCTGCCGAGAGAACCTGGATGTCGCCGGCCTTGCCATCGGCAAACTGCATTTTCAAGAATTGGCTGAGATCAACAACGTTGCTCAGCAGGTTTGCTGCAGGCATGTCGCGCAGCGAAAAAACCTCGATTTCCTTGTTCCGGTCATAGGCTTTGGCGATGGGGCGGGGTACGAAACTACTCTGAGTCATGCCTAGTGGCTGGAAGAAACGTTGCGCCATGTAGGTATCGAACGGTTCTCCACTTAATTTTTGGATCGCTGCTCCGAGCAGTGCCATGCCAAGATTGGAATAGGAAAATACGTAATTGGCGGGGAAGGTCTGGTATTCGTCCCGGATATGGGAGACGACGGAATCGAAACGATCGGGTTCCCGCACAAAGAGGCCTAGCAGGAAATTCGATGGTAGTCCCGAGTGGTGGCACATGATGTTGCGTGGCGTCACTGGATCGGTATTCGGAAAGCGGCTCCGAATTGAGAATTCAGGGAGGGCGTTGGCTAGAGGCTGATCGATGTTCAGCTTACCTTGCTCCGCCAATTGCATGGCTGCCGCTGCTGTGAAAACCTTGGCAATCGAGCCAGCGCGATACACGGTTTCCGGGGTGGCCTGGATTCGGTTTTCCAGATCGGAGTAGCCAAAGCCTTGTTGCCAGATGACTTTTTGGTCATCGACGAGCGCGATGCTGATGCCGGTGATTTCGTTTTGCGCCATTTCACGGTCGACCAGCCATGAAAGGTATTTTTGGGTTTGGGTGAAGTCGCCTCGCGCACTGGCGCCTGGATTGGGTGGTGCTGACGCACAACCGGCAAGCAAAATGAAAGCTGCAAAAAGCGGTGCAAGTCGTGTGGTCATAGAAGGCGTGCTGTGCGGTAAGTTGCGGATTATAAACTTATACAGTCTCATATCCGCGGGAAAATAGCTGACAAATTCAGTCGAGTATTCTAAAATCGCCCTCCATTCAATAGGGAGATCAGGCTTCATGTTCCGCAATTTGCGTGAGGACATCCGTTCGGTTTTTGACCGAGATCCGGCAGCCCGATCTTTCTGGGAGGTGCTCACCTGCTACCCTGGCATTCACGCTCTCATCATGCATCGCCTGGCCCACTGGCTGTGGGGGAATCGTTTTCGCTGGCTGGGGCGGTTTACCGCCCATTTATCGCGGATGCTGACTGGAATCGAAATTCATCCGGGTGCCACCATCGGGCGTCGTTTTTTCATTGATCATGGCATGGGCGTCGTGATCGGCGAGACAGCCGTCATCGGTGATGATGTGACGCTCTACCATGGGGTTACGCTCGGTGGTACCTCATGGAACAAAGGAAAGCGTCATCCCACCCTGGAAGACGGCGTGGTGGTCGGAGCTGGTGCCATGGTACTCGGGCCGATTACCATCAGCGCCGGCGCCAAGATCGGTTCGAATGCCGTGGTCACGAAACCGGTTCCTGCGGGCTCGACCGCAGTGGGCAATCCTGCGCGGGTTCTCGATGGCGCTGAGCAAAGTCGCCAGAGGGAGGAGCAAGCTGAAAAACTGGGGTTTTCTGCCTATGCGGTGGGGCGCGATCAGGATGACCCGCTCGCCAAGGCAATTCACGCCTTGCTCGATCATGCTGCAGAAACGGATCGACGATTGGCTTCGTTGGTCAAGGAACTGGACGCACAAGGCGTGAAGTGTGATCAGGATGTCGATCAGACTGATGTATTCGATCCGAAATATCTTAGCAAAATAGTTGACTAATTTTGTATGGTATATATAGTTGACTGTAACAGTAGGTTATTTTCAGGGGTTCAGAATGCGTTTGACGACCAAAGGACGTTTTGCCGTAACGGCAATGATGGATCTTGCCATGCGTGGCGACGATGGTCCGGTGGCGCTCGCCAGCATCAGTGAGCGGCAGAAGATATCGTTGTCCTATCTCGAGCAGTTATTTGGCAAACTGCGTCGTCACAAGCTGGTTGACAGCGTGCGTGGCCCTGGTGGTGGCTACTGTATTGCCCGGCCATTGGATCAGGTGTCGGTAGCCGACATTATTCGTGCGGTCGACGAGCAGCTCGATGCAACCCAGTGTGGTGGCCGCGAAAACTGCCACGACGAGCATCGTTGCATGACTCACGACCTGTGGTCGACGCTTAACGCAAAAATGTTTGATTATCTTGCTGCTGTTACGCTTGCTGAACTCGTCGAGTGCGAAAAGGCAAAGCGTGTTCCCGGTACCATTGTTCTTGAAGACAAGCGCCGCCTTGGTCCTCAGCCGCGACTCCGGAGCGGGCGCGACAAAGCCCCTTTTGCCGCCTGATAAAACATGTTCAGGCCTGTTTACCTCGACCACAATGCCACGACACCGCTTGATCCAAGGGTGTTGGAAGCGATGTTGCCGTGGCTGGGAAGCCAGTTCGGCAACGCGTCGAGTCGTCATGAATTTGGCAGGCAGGCACGGCAAGCCATCGATGAAGCTCGACAAAAAGTTGCGTCTGCGGTCAATGCCCATCCAACCGAGGTGATCTTTACCAGTGGAGGCAGCGAGGCGAACAATCTTTTCCTGAAAGGCGCTGCGGCGAGCCAAAAACCCGGGTTGTTGGCCGTTAGCGCCGTGGAGCACCCCTGCGTACTCAAGCCCGCGGCCCAATTGGCCCGACGGGGCTGGGAAGTCAGGTATCTTGCGGTCGACGGTGCTGGAAGGGTCAAAATCGACGACTACACAGAGGTCCTGCTGGAAAAGCCGAATCTGATCTCGGTCATGCTGGCCAATAACGAAACCGGTGTCGTGCAGGATGTTGCTGCTGTGGCGAGCGCTGCTAGGGCCACTGGTGCCTGGTTTCATACCGATGCTGTTCAGGCCTTGGGCAAGCTGACTATTGATTTTCGCGCCCTCAACGCGGTTGGTGTTCATGCCATGTCTCTCTCGGCGCACAAGGCAGGCGGGCCAAAAGGGTCGGCTGCTTTGGTCCTCGACAAGCATGTCGAGTTGCAACCGTTGATTGCGGGCGGTGGCCATGAGCGTGGGCTGCGTTCCGGTACCGAAAATGTGCCGGCGATCGTTGGATTTGGTGTGGCAGCGGAACTTGCTGCGGCGCGCGTTGCCGAACTACCGGTCCGCATGCGTGCTATGCAGGAGCGCTTGGAAGCTGGGCTGGCGCTATTGGGAGCGCGAATTTTTGCGACGGACGCGACTCGTTTGCCGAATACCAGCTATTTCGCCTTTCCAAACATCGATGGGGAAACCTTGGTAGGCAAGCTGGATCGAGAAGGATTTGCCGTAGCCAGTGGTGCCGCATGTTCCAGTGCCAATCCGGAACCTTCGCATGTGTTGCGGGCCATGGGGGTGACAGCAGACTTCGCTCGTGGCGCCGTGCGAGTGAGCCTTGGTGCATGCAATACGGACGCAGAGATCGAACAATTTATCAACGCCTTGCAGGTGACCGTCGGACGGCTGCAAGGATTGACGGCCGTCAGTTGAATGACGCGCTGTCTGAACAACCCGACTTAGCGAGAATGACGATGAAACTCCCCATTTACCTGGATTACTCGGCAACCACCCCGGTCGACCCCCGTGTTGCCGCAAAAATGATTCCCTATCTGTGCGAGCACTTCGGCAATCCCGCATCGCGTTCGCACAGCTTCGGCTGGGTTGCCGATGCGGCAGTCGAAGAGGCGCGCGAGCAAGTTGCCGCGCTGGTTGGCGCTGATCCAAAGGAAATCGTGTGGACCTCCGGTGCTACAGAGTCCAACAATCTCGCCATCAAGGGTGCAGCCAATTTCTATGCCGGAACCAAGGGCAAACATATCATCACGGTCAAGACCGAGCACAAAGCCGTCCTGGACACCGTGCGCGAAATGGAACGCCAAGGCTTTGAGGCGACCTATCTCGACGTCAAGGAAGATGGCCTGCTTGATCTGGATGTTTTCAAGGCTGCGATTCGTCCGGATACCGTGCTTGCTTCGGTGATGTTCGTCAACAATGAAGTCGGCGTCATCCAGCCGATTGCCGAACTGGGCGAAATCTGCCGCGAGAAGGGCATCATCTTCCACGTCGATGCTGCTCAAGCGACCGGCAAGGTCGAGATAGATCTGAGCAAACTCAAGGTCGATTTGATGAGCTTCTGTGCTCACAAGACATACGGCCCCAAGGGTATTGGTGCTCTGTACGTACGGCGCAAGCCGCGTATTCGCCTCGAAGCGCAAATGCACGGCGGTGGCCACGAGCGTGGTTTTCGCTCGGGCACGCTGCCGACGCACCAAATTGTCGGCATGGGTGAGTGTTTCCGTCTGGCACGAGAAGAAATGGCTGAAGAGAACAAGCGTGTCGGCGCATTGCGCGACAAGTTGCTGAAAGGTTTGCAGGACATTGAGGAAACCTTCGTCAATGGCGATCTGACGCAGCGGGTGGTGCACAATCTGAATATCAGCTTTGCTTATGTTGAAGGCGAGTCGATGATCATGGCGATCAAGGATCTGGCAGTGTCGTCAGGTTCGGCCTGCACCTCCGCCAGCCTTGAGCCATCTTACGTGCTGCGTGCCCTGGGTCGCGATGATGAACTGGCCCACAGTTCAATTAGATTCAGCATTGGTCGTTTTACAACAGAAGATGAAATCGACTATGCAATCAAATTGTTGCATGCGAAAGTTGGAAAGTTACGTGAGCTTTCTCCGTTGTGGGAAATGTTCAAGGACGGTATTGATCTCAGCACCGTTCAGTGGGCCGCACACTAAAGAAATTTCAGGAGAAACAGCATGAGCTACAGCGTAAAAGTCATTGATCACTATGAAAATCCGCGTAACGTGGGTTCCTTTGGCAAGGAAGATGACGGGGTTGGTACAGGTATGGTGGGCGCGCCGGCCTGCGGTGACGTGATGAAATTGCAGATCAAGGTCAATAAATCCGGCGTCATCGAAGATGCCAAGTTCAAGACCTATGGTTGCGGTTCGGCGATCGCGTCGTCCTCTCTCGTGACCGAATGGGTAAAGGGCAAGACGGTTGATCAGGCCTTGTCGATCAAAAACACCGAAATCGCCGAAGAGTTGGCCCTGCCGCCGGTTAAAATTCACTGTTCGATTCTGGCCGAGGATGCCATTAAGGCAGCTGTGGCCGATTACAAGAAAAAGCACGGAGAATAAGCATGGGTGTCACCTTGAGCGATAAGGCGGCTACACACGTCGCCAATTTCCTGGCCAAACGGGGCAAAGGCATTGGCCTGCGCCTCGGTGTGCGAACCAGCGGCTGTTCCGGCATGGCGTACAAGCTGGAGTTCGTGGACGAGGTGAATCCCGATGATCTGGTCTTCGAGCACAATGGCGTCAAGGTCATTGTCGACGCCAAGAGCATGCCTTACCTCGAGGGAATGGAACTGGACTTTGCTCGTGAAGGCTTGAACGAAGGTTTCAAGTTCAATAATCCGAATGTCAAGGATCAGTGCGGTTGCGGCGAATCGTTTAACGTCTGATGGATTTTCGAGCCGACCATTTCTCCCTGTTCGGGTTAAATCCGGGCTTCCGACTCGATTTGTCTGACCTCGACTCCCGCTATCGCGATATTCAGGCACAGGTTCATCCTGACAGGTTTGCCAACGCCGGTGATGCTGAACGCAGGCTCTCGATGCAATGGGCTACGCACGCCAACGAAGCCTACCAGACGCTGAAAAAGCCGCTGGATCGCGCCAAGTATTTGCTTCATTTGGCTGGGCACGATATCCAGGCGGAGAACAATACCGCCATGCCTGCCGATTTCCTGATGGAGCAGATGGAATGGCGCGAGGCCGTGATGGAGGCGCGTAACGGCGGCGATCACCACGAACTTGAGCATCTGCATAACCGATTGCGTGGCGATATTCTCGGTCGCTATGAGGAGCTTGGCAGCCTCTTCGACGCCGGCGATCACGCGTTGGCTACGGACCGTGTCCGTCGGCTAATGTTTCTGGAAAAACTGCTGAACGAAATCGATGACGCGCTTGCGTCGCTGGAAGAATAACAATGGCCCTGTTTCAAATTGCCGAGCCAGGTGAGTCGGCAGCTCCCCATGAGCACAAGCTCGCTGTAGGCATTGACCTCGGCACCACCAACTCGCTGGTAGCAACCGTACGAAGCGGGATGGCTGTCTGCCTGAACGACGAGCAGGGTCGCCCCCTGCTGCCGTCTGTCGTACGCTATCACGCTGACAACACTACTGCAGTCGGTTACGACGCCCAGACCAAGCAGGCTATCGATCCACGCAACACCATCGTATCGGTCAAGCGCTTCATGGGTCGTGGCCTCAAGGATATTTCTCACGTTGAATCAATGCCCTATGACTTCGTCGAAGCGCCGGGTATGGTCAAGGTCAGGACGATTGCCGGCGTAAAAAGTCCGGTCGAAGTTTCGGCCGAAGTTCTGAAGAGCCTGAAAGGGCGTGCCGAGATGGCTCTTGGCGGCGATCTGGTTGGGGCTGTCATCACCGTACCGGCCTATTTTGACGATGCTCAGCGTCAGGCCACCAAGGATGCGGCTCAGCTAGCTGGCCTGACTGTGCTGCGCCTGCTCAATGAACCGACGGCAGCGGCCATTGCCTATGGCCTTGATAATGCGGCTGAAGGTGTCTATGCGGTCTATGACCTCGGCGGTGGCACGTTCGATATTTCGATTTTGAAGCTGACCAAGGGCGTTTTCGAAGTCATGTCCACTGGTGGCGATTCGGCGCTGGGCGGGGACGATTTTGACCACCGCATCTTCTGCTGGGTTATCGAGCAAGCCAAACTGCAGCCGTTGTCACCCGAAGACGGCCGACTGTTGATGATGCGTTGCCGTGAAGCCAAGGAATACCTTACCCACAATCCGGAAGCCCAGATCACGGTTCGACTGAAATCAGGTGAAGTGGTTGATATCAAGCTTGATGTCCCCACCTTTGCCGCGATTGCAAAGACCCTGATTTCGAAGACCCTGCAGCCTGTAAAAAAGGCGCTTCGTGACGCTGGTTTGCGCGTGGAGGATATCAAGGGTGTCGTCATGGTGGGGGGATCGACGCGCATGCCACAGGTCCAGAAGGCTGTTGGCGATTTTTTCCGCCAGGACCCGCTGACCAATCTGGATCCGGACAAGGTTGTCGCGCTGGGTGCGGCTACACAGGCGAATCTGCTGGTTGGCAACAAGACCGGCAAGGACGACTGGTTGCTGCTCGACGTCATTCCGCTGTCGCTTGGCCTGGAAACGATGGGCGGCCTGACTGAAAAGGTCATTCCGCGCAATTCGACCATTCCGACGGCCCGTGCTCAAGAGTTCACCACCTTCAAGGATGGCCAGACGGCGATGGCGATACACGTCGTTCAAGGCGAGCGGGAATTGGTCAGCGACTGCCGTTCGCTGGCGCGCTTCGAACTGCGCGGCATTCCGCCGATGGTGGCGGGCGCGGCGCGCATTCGCGTGACCTTTCAGGTCGATGCCGATGGCTTGCTTTCTGTCGCGGCGCGCGAGCAGACGACAGGTGTCGAGGCCAGCGTGAACGTCAAACCGTCGTACGGCCTCTCGGACGACGAGATTGCCGGCATGCTCAAGGATTCCATGGAGCACGCCAAGGACGATGCGATGAACCGCGCGCTCAAGGAAGCGCAGGTTGAGGCGCAGCGCATGATTGAGGCGACTGAGGCGGCCTTGAAAGAGGATCCACATCTGCTCAACGAGGCCGAAACGGCCAAGATAGTCGCGACCATCGCCAAGTTGCGCGAAACCATGGCTGGCGAAAATCGCCGCCTGATCAACATCGCCATGGATGACCTTGGCTTCGAAACACAAGCTTTTGCCCATCGCCGTATGGACCAGAGCATCAAAAAAGTCTTGTCCGGCCGCAAGGTCGATGACATCAAGATGGGAGAAGACGCATGACGCAGATCATCGTTCTGCCGCACGTCGAACTGTGCCCGGATGGTGCCGTGATTGACGCGGAAGAGGGCAAGTCCATTTGCGAAAACCTGTTGGCCAACGAGATCGAACTTGACCACGCCTGTGAGATGTCCTGCGCCTGCACGACTTGTCACGTTATCGTGCGCGAAGGGTTCAACTCACTGGAGGCTGCGGAAGAGATCGAAGAGGACTTGCTCGACAAGGCTTGGGGCCTGGAACCCAATTCCCGTCTCGGTTGCCAGGCAATTGTGCGGTCAACGCCGTTAACGGTCGAAATTCCGAAATACAGCATCAACATGGCGAAGGAAGGTCACCGCAAATGAAATGGACCGACATCAACGACATCGCCATCGAACTCACCGATGCCTATCCGGACAAGGATCCGCTGAAAGTGAATTTTGTCGATCTGCGTGAATGGGTAATGGCGCTGCCGGGATTCAATGACGATCCAAAGCGCTGTGGCGAGAAAATTCTCGAGGCCATCCAGCAGGCTTGGATCGACGAGGTAGCGTAATTCTGACGCTTGAACCATCGGCCATCACCTGCGAGCAATGCGCAGCGTGCTGCTGCCAGCTTGAGGTCATGCTGATGGATGGCGACGATGTGCCCCGTCGTTTTGTCACTCAGGACGAATGGGGCGGCTGGGTGATGCGCCGTCTGGATGATGGTTGGTGCGCGGCGCTTGATCGTGACACCATGCGCTGCACGATTTATGCGCGCCGGCCTGACAATTGCCGTGTTTTTGAAATGGGTGACAGCGATTGCCAGCGCGAACGGCTGCTTTATTACACACCCGCAAATGCCCTGACGCCAGATGCCAGAAAAACAAGCCAATAACCCGCTACACGGTCTGACCCTGGAGACCCTTCTCACGCGTCTGGTTGCCCACTACGGATGGACAGAGCTGGGACAGATCATCGACATTCGCTGTTTCAATCTTGACCCCAGCATCGCTTCCAGCCTCAAATTCCTTCGCCGCACGCCGTGGGCACGAGATAAGGTAGAGGCGCTCTACATTTCGACAGAATTTGAACCGCAATGACCTACGAAGAACATCTCGACGAAGTAACTACCCTTATCACCGAAAAATACGACGTTGCGGATCACACAGCGATCAAGATGGTGATGCGCGCCCAGGCTGACGACTTTTTCAGCGGCCATGACGACGATGAGTCGATCTGTACGCTCGATCGTGCGCACCTCGACGCAAAGGCTGTTTTCAAGAAATACAAATAGCCTGTGCGCTCAACCCGTGCCACGGCGGCAGTAGCGCGCCTCAATCAACGTAGCGAAGGCCGTCACTTTCTGATGGTGATGACCGGCGACAGCCTGTTCGTTCTGCGCGAACGCACGGAAGGGGGCGACAAGGACGTTGCCGAAGCGCTGCCACTGGACGACTTCGTCCGTCTGGTCAATGCGACAGGGCCGCAAGTCGTGCCTCGCGTGACCAAGAACGACGCCGCCTTTGCCAAACAGTTGGTCAGGAAAACCTGAGCGTGATCTGCTCAGTCGAACAGATTGAGCAGAGAGTCCAGGCCGCCGAAATTGATGGCTACATCGGCTTTGGCCCGTGTTGCCGGTTTTGCCCGGAAAGCGACTGACAAGCCGGCCTGGGCCATCATCATCAGATCGTTGGCGCCATCACCACAGGCGATTACCTGTTCCCGTTTCAGTCCCAACTCGTCGGTCAAGCGGGCAAGGTGATGCGCTTTGGCGGCGGCATCGACGATGTCGCCGACGACTTTGCCGGTCAGCTTGCCACCGGAGATTTCCAGTTCATTCGACGTGGCGAAGTCGAAGCCGAGTTCGATGCGTAGCCGCTCGGTAAAATAGGTGAAGCCGCCAGACAGGATGGCGGTGCGCAGGCCCGCGTTCTGGCAGGCTTCTAGCAGTTCTCGGGCGCCTGGGGAGAGTAACAGCCGTTCGCCGAAGACGCGGGCCAGAACACGGGCATCCAGCCCGGCTAGCAAAGCCAGGCGGCGGCGCAGGCTTTCACGGTAGTCGATCTCGCCACGCATGGCTGCTTCGGTCACGGTCGAGACTTCTTCTTTCTTGCCGGCAAAATCAGCCAGTTCGTCGATGCATTCGATGGTGATCAGCGTCGAATCCATGTCGAAGCAGATCAGACCAAAATCAGAGAGCTTCCGGTTGGCCTCGACAAAGGCCCAGTCGAGCTTTTCCGCTTCGATCAGTGGGATCAGTGCGTCAAATTCGGGGGTTCTGTTCGCGCCTTTCAGCCTGACCACCTGTGGGGGGCGGGGTTCGACGTTGCTCGAACCGGTGGCCGTGACGATCCGCTCAAGAAGGAAAGTGGGCAGGGCGCCGCCCTGAATGATTAGATTCATTTTGCGATGGCTTCCTTGATCAGTCTGGCTGCACCTTTGGCGTCATTCGATTCCAGCAGGCATTGCTGGATTCTGGCCGGACTGAGCGTTTTGTCTGGATACTGGGCTGAAACTTCGTCGGCGAGCGCTGTGGCTTGGGGGTAGAAGCGTTGGAACATGATGCGCAATTGCTGGTTGGTGGCATTGCCGAGTTCTACCGTCATGTCGATCCGGCCAGGACGAATCAGCGCCCGATCCAGTTTCTCGAGATGGTTGGTAGTCAGAAAAACGATGCGGCCTTCCTGTGCGGCCACACCGTCAATGGCATTGAGCAGGCCGCTGAAGCTGACTTCGATGCGGTTGTCCTGTTTTTCGCGGGCGACGAAGAAGGCGTCGATGTCTTCAATCAGGATCAATGAACGCGGCGGCGTTTTCTGTAGCAGGTCGGAAATGCTCTGGTCGTTCAGTTTCGGATTGGTCAGCGAAACGGCACAGAGCTTGAGGTGCTGTTCGCCAGCCAGGGCATAAGCAAAACTGGTTTTGCCGGTACCGGGTGGTCCATACAGCAGGTAGCCGCGGCGCCAGGGAATGCCGAGATCGGCATACCACTGCCGGCGCTGGAAAAACTCCTGAATATCGCTGATCAGTTTCTGTGCCGTTTCGCCCTCGAGAATGACAGAGTTGATTTGCCGGCGCGGCCGCGAATCGGCCAGATTCCAGGATTCGCCCCAGCGATCTATCGAGTAGATCATCGTGTGGTCCGCGAGACGGGCATAGGCGCGACGCATGACGTCTTCGAGCATTTGTTCGAGGAGGCGGCGCGACGCAAACAAGGCACTGATCTTGACCGTCTCGATAACCTGCAGATTCATCGAAATGTCACGTTCGATCCACATCGGGCGGTTGCCATACCAGAACAAATGGAAACCCGGAGCAGGGCTGTACAGCAGGCGGGGGAGACCCTCGGGTGTTTCGTCTTCGAGGTCTTCCTTGTTGCCCTGGATGACGGTGAACAGTCGGCTATTGCGTCCGTAGGGCAGCTCGTTCAGCCAGGCGATGTAGGCATTGAACAGGTCGTTTCGCGAGTCGATAACGGCCGTGACAACAACAGCCCGCTTCGCGTAATTCCACAAGGTGAGTGGCAGATTCCGCAGCGAGGCGAGAATCAGCCCCATGAGCCCAAGGACCATACCGCCGGCGACGACCTGGTTCTGGAACTGCTCCTGGATCGCGTTGCTGATCAGCTCAAGCATGCAGTATTTCGTTTTAAGACTATTTTTCCGGTGGACCGCAGCAGGGCTTGGCAAGCCCTGAAATCGGGCAATGGACTGATCCCTATCGATTCGGCCTCAGGCATCTAGGCGAGGAAGTGCCTTCAATGGCGCAGACCGCGAAAGCACAAGCGTTTGGATCATTTTTCCTCGGAGACCTGCGGTGGATCATCTTTTGGAAAGAGCGTCTGACGCAAGTTGAAGAGGTAGCTTCCGGTGGCCAACAGGCCCGCGACGACGCCCAGGATGACCTTGAGTGAATACTCCATCATGGAGTCTGGCGCAAAAAAAATCCACCAGGCGGCAACCAGAACGCCGAGCAGAAACGCGCGCAGGAAAATCCAGCGACGGACAGTGGAAAGGCGGGCGGTCTGTTGTTCAGTATCAGCGTTCATGTGAATAGGCGTAAAGGCAATAAACCGAGGCGTGCTCCGGCAAGATGCTGTCCGGCTTCAGGAAAGCCGATCAGGCAGCACGTCGCGAAGCATGATCGCCGCATCGCGGATCATTTTTTCAGTAGTCGCCCAATCAACACAGCCGTCAGTGACCGAGCAGCCGTATTTGAGCTGGCTGAGGTCAGCCGGGATGGGCTGGTTGCCGGCTTCGATATTGGATTCGATCATCACGCCCAACAGCGACTTGTTGCCGAGGCGGATCTGGTTGACCACATCGGCCATGACCAGCGGCTGGAGTTCAGGTTTCTTGGAGCTGTTGGCGTGCGAGCAATCAACCACGATGTTGGCTGGCAGCTTGGCCTTGACCATGGCTTGTTCGGCGATGGAGACCGACACGGTATCGTAATTTGGCCGCCCGTCTCCGCCGCGAAGCACGATATGACCATAGTGATTGCCGTTGGTACGAACGATCGAAACCTGGCCGCTGCTGTTGATGCCTAGGAAGGAGTGCGGGCGCGACGCTGAGAGGATGGCGTTGACAGCTACCGACAGATCGCCATTGGTCGCATTCTTGAAACCAACCGGGGTGGAGAGACCGGAGGACATTTCGCGGTGGGTCTGCGATTCGGTGGTGCGGGCACCAATGGCAGTCCAGGTAATCAGGTCGCCATAGTATTGCGGCGAGATCGGGTCGAGGGCTTCGGTACCGGTCGGCAGGCCAAGTTCGGCGATGTCGAGCAGGAACTGGCGGGCCTTTTCCATACCGACGTCGATGCGGAAGCTGTCATCCATGAAAGGGTCGTTGATGTAGCCCTTCCAGCCAACCGTGGTGCGCGGTTTTTCGAAATAGACGCGCATGATGATCTGCAGCACGTCGCCGACTTCGTCGGACAGGGCTTTCAGGCGGCGGGCGTAATCCATGCCGGCGACCGGGTCGTGGATCGAGCAGGGGCCGACGACGACGAAAAGCCGATGATCCTTGCGTTCCAGAATCTTGCGCAGCAGGTTGCGGCCGTGGGTGACCGTCTTCGTGGCCTTGGCTGTGATCGGCAGGCGGGTGTGGATTTCTTCCGGTTTCGGCATGGTGTCGAAAGCGGCAATATTCAGGTTTTCGGTATTTTGGGTCGTCATGTCAGTGGCTCAGCTGGCGAATCATGTCTTTGACTGCGACGACCTTGTCGTTCAGGGTCGGGCAGTGGCGTAAAAGGGAAATTTTATCCTGTCCTGCCAGCTTATAGCTGCGGTCTTTCTGAATCAAATTGATTATCTTCATTGGCTCGATAGGCGGGTTTTTCGAAAACTCGGGGCTGAACTGCATCGTGATCTGGTCATTGGTGGCGTCCAGCTTCTGGATGAGCAGCGGTTTGACCAACAGACGCAGGCGGTGGGTGGCAAGCAGCGACTGGGCCTGAAGAGGCAGTTCGCCGAAGCGGTCGATCAGTTCTTCCTGCAGCGTATCGATTTCTTCCGTGGCTTCACAGTTGGCCAGGCGCTTGTAGAGCGTCAGGCGCTCGTGCACATCGGGGCAGTAGGCATCTGGCAACAGAGCGGGGGTACGCAGGTTGATTTCGGTGCCGATGCCGAGCGGCTGGGTCAGGTCGACCGCAGCCAGGTGCTTGCCCTGCTTGAGCGCGGCGACGGCGCGGTTGAGCATGTCGGCGTACATGTTGAAGCCGACCTCCTGCATTTCGCCCGACTGGTTGTCGCCGAGCACTTCGCCGGCGCCCCGGATTTCGAGGTCGTGCATGGCGAGGAAGAAACCGGAACCGAGTTCTTCCATGGCCTGAATGGCCTCCAGGCGCATCTTCGCCTGCTTGGTCATTGCCTTTTCATCCTGCACGAGGAGATAGGCGTAGGCCTGGTGGTGCGACCGACCGACGCGGCCGCGCAGCTGGTGCAGCTGGGCGAGGCCGAACTTCTCGGAGCGGTTGATCAGGATGGTGTTGGCGTGCGGGTTGTCGATGCCGGTTTCAATAATGGTCGTACACAGCAGCACATTGGCGCGCTGACCGGTGAAGTCGCGCATGACCCGCTCCAGCTCGCGTTCGTTCATCTGGCCGTGGCCGATGACGATGCGGGCCTCGGGCACCAGTTTTTCCAGCTTTTCCCGCATGTTGTCGATGGTGTCGACTTCGTTGTGCAGGAAATACACCTGGCCGCCGCGCTTGAGCTCGCGCAATACGGCTTCGCGGATGATGCCGTCGGAAAAGCGGGAGACGAAGGTCTTGATGGCCAGACGTTTTTGCGGCGCGGTGGCGATGACGGAGAAGTCGCGCAGACCTTCCATCGACATGGCCAGCGTGCGCGGGATTGGCGTGGCGGTGAGGGTCAGGACATCGACCTCGGCGCGCATTGCCTTCAGTGTTTCCTTCTGGCGAACGCCGAAGCGGTGCTCTTCGTCGATGACGACGAGGCCGAGGCGGTTGAACTTGACGTCCTTGCCGATCAGCTTGTGGGTGCCGATGATGATGTCGATCTTGCCTTCGGCCAGCTCCTGCAGGGCCTGCGCCGATTCCTTGGCGGTCTTGAATCGCGAGATTTCGGCAATCTTGACCGGCCAGTCGGCGAAGCGGTCGGCGAAGGTCTGGTAATGCTGTTCGCAGAGCAGGGTGGTCGGGCACAGCACGACGACCTGCTTGCCGCCGGCGACGGCGCAGAAAGCGGCACGCAGGGCGACTTCGGTCTTGCCGAAGCCGACATCGCCGCAGACCAGGCGGTCCATCGGTTTGCCGGAGCGCATGTCCTGGATCACGGCCAGAATCGCCTGCGCCTGGTCGTTGGTTTCCTCGAAACCGAAACCGTCGGCGAAGGCTTCGTAATCGTTTTCCTGAAAATCGAAGGCATGGCCCTGGCGGGCGGCGCGGGCGGCATAGAGGGCGAGCAGTTCGGCGGCAGTGTCGTGTGCCTGCTCGGCGGCCTTGCGCTTGGCTTTTTCCCACTGGCCGGAACCGAGGGTATGCAGTGGCGCGTTTTCCGGATCGGCGCCGGAGTAGCGCGAGATAACGTGAAGCTGGGCGACCGGAACGAAGAGCTTGGCCTCGTTGGCGTAGTGCAGCTCAAGAAACTCCTGTTCGCCGAGGCCGAGGTCCATGCGGACCAGACCCTGGTAGCGTCCGATGCCGTGGCTTTCATGAACGACCGGGTCGCCGACCTTGAGTTCAGTAAGGTCTTTGAGCCAGTTGTCGAAGGTGGCTTTCTTGGCGGCTTCGCGGCGGGTGCGGCGCGGGCTGCCGGCGAACAGCTCGGTTTCGGTAATGAAAGCAAGTTTTTCCAGCGCAAAGCCGGTTTGCAAGGGCCCGATGCCAAGGGCCAGTTGCGCCTTGCCGCTCAGAAAAGCGGGCAGGTTGGGAATGGCTTCGGGTTTGAGGCCATGCTCGGCGAACATCGCGGTTAATGTTTCGCGGCGGCCGGCCGTTTCGGCCAGCAGCAGCACGCGGCCCTTGAAGCTGGCGAGGTGATTCTTCAGCGCGCCAAGCGGATCGTCGCTGCGCCGGTCAACGGCTACGCCGGGCAGTTTGCTGGCAAGTTCGCCATTTTTGCCCTCAATTGCCAGTCGACCGTAGGATTTGGCTGCCGTGAAGAAGGCTTCGTCGGACAGGAACAGCTCGTCGGGCGGCAGCAGTGGTCGCGCCTTGTCGCCCTGCAACAGGTTGTAGCGAGAGCGCGTGTCGTTCCAGAAGGCGGCGATGGCGGCCGGGGCGTCGCCGTGGCTGACAAACACGGCGTCCTTGGGCAGGTAGTCGAAAATGCTCGCCATTTCATCGAAGAATAGCGGCAGGTAGTACTCGATGCCGGCGCTGGCAATGCCGGTCGAAATATCCTTGTAGATGCCCGATTTGGCTGGATCGCCCTCAAAGCGTTCGCGGAAGCACTGGCGAAAATGGGTGCGGCCCTTGTCGTCCATCGGGAATTCACGGGCCGGCAGCAGCCGCACTTCGGGCACCGGATAAACGGTGCGCTGGGTATCGACGTCGAAAGTCTTGATGCTTTCGATCTCGTCATCGAACAGGTCGAGCCGGTAAGGCAATTGCGAGCCCATCGGGAAGAGGTCGATCAAGCCGCCGCGAATCGAGTACTCGCCGGGCGAAACGACCTGCGTGACGTGGGCGTAGCCGGCCAGCGTGACCTGACTCCGAAACTTCTCGGCATCCAGTTTCTGACCCTTCTTGAAGGCGAAGGTGTAGGCGGCCAGGAAGGCGGGCGGCGCCAGCCGGTAGACAGCGGTCGCTGCAGGCACGAGCAGGATGTCGATTTCGCCCTGGGTGGCGGCCCACAGGGTGGCCAGGCGCTCGGAGACGAGATCCTGATGCGGCGAGAAATGGTCGTAGGGCAGTGTTTCCCAGTCAGGCAGCAGACGGACGCGCAGCGCTGGCGCGAACCACGGAATTTCATCAAGGAGCCGTTGGGCGTCGGCGGCGCTGGCGCTGACCACAGCCAGCAACTTGCCCGGGTTGCGCGTGGCCAGTTCGGCCAGCGCCAGGGCGTCGGAAGACCCGGCCAGCAGCGGCAGATAGATTCGGTTGCCGGCCTTGGGCAGGGCGGGAAGGGAAAGCAGGGGCTGGGGAGCGGACACTCGGGGGCACGGCAGCGTTTCGGGGATCGAATTATAGCGTTTTGCCGTCATCGATTTTCGCTGACCGGCTCGATGCGTGGAAAACAGGCAATTCGGGAAAGGCGCATTGGCGTCGAGCGACACCTACTTCAAGATCGGGCAGTCCGACGCGCTGGCTTGGGAAATGATGATCAGGTAATTTGGAGTGGTATCATCCGGGTCGCATGATGTTTCTTTTTGCCAGATGGGTAACCGGGAACCAAAGACTCGGTCGGCAATCGACTGGTCTGAAATTTTCAATCAACAACGGAACGACATGAGTGATTCAAATCTGAATGGCGAGCGCCGCGAGCGGGAACAACGACGCCGGGCAGACGTCGCCTTGCCCGTAGGGTTCGTTGATCGGCGAGTCAATATCGAGCGTCGCCTGTTCAACTTGGGTGTGGATTGCGGCAAGGCCTGGCTGAGCCGGCCAGCGCGTGACGGGGCACGGAATGCCACGCCACTGGCGCCTGATGTCAGTGCTTCGCGAGCGTCACCGACTGAGCAGCACTGAGCACCTGCTCGCTGGCTTCTTCACTGATGCCACTGGATTCGGTGAAATAGCCGCATAGCGGGCATTTTAAGCCGGGCGGACAATCGTGTTCGCGGACGCATTCGGCCTGGGTTTCATCGGTCAGAACCATCTGGCGAACGGCTTCGCATCTGGCGAGGGGGGAATCGAAGAAGGACATCGGAGTCTCCTGAATCGTTGGTTACATATTCAGTGTAGTCGGCATTCGGCAGAATGCCATTGCCATTCCGAAATTCTGCGGTCAACTCGAAAAATTCCCCAAAAACCAAATCGCCGCAGGGGCTGCCGGGTCGTCACCGATGCCCAGAACCTGGGTGGCGTGCGTGCAGATCAGGTGCCTGGTCGCCCGCTGGCAGGCCGTCTGGCAGGCAAGGTCGTTGGCGTCAAAGAGCATGAGCAGCGGCGCGACGAGCAGGTCGAGCGCCTGCACACCAGCCCGATCAATCAATCCGCCGTGGCAGGCGACGGACCTGACTTGCGTATCGCGCTGCGCCGCGGCACGAATGGCGGCAGGCGCGACGTCGCCGCTGGCGTAGATGGCGAGCGGCAATCTCTCCATGTCGCCATCGTTGCGGGCCAGATCGAGGATGTCGATCAGGCGATGGGTCAGGCGTGGCACGTTTTGCGTCGCGTCGGCGAATTGCACCTCGTGCGCGGTGAGCAGTTCCGTCGAGAGGGTGGCGCAGCCGAATTCGGCGAACGACGACGAAATGGCCGCATCCTCCGCCGCGTGATGGGCGCGGGCGACCACGACGAGGCAGCGCGGGCTGTTGGGCAGATCCAGCTGGCCGTGCAGCGAGCCGTGCGGGGTTTGCAGCGTGATGAAGCGCTTCATGCCGAGAGTTGGACCGGAATGCGCTTCGGGCCGAAGGCCTTGCCGTCGCGGCCGAGCATCTTGCCAAAGCGGCCGGCGATGGCGGTCGAGCAGTGCGGGCAACGGCCTTCTGCCGTCAGGCCGTAGCGCTGGATGTCGTACCAGTCGCGGACGATCAGCGCGGCGTGGCAATTCGGGCAGAAGGTGGTGCCGCCTTCCGGATCATGGACGTTGCCGGTGAATACGTGGTGCAACCCGGCGTCGAGGGCAATGCGCCGGGCTTGCATCAGCGTGGCTGGCGTCGTCGGCGGCAGGTCGTTCATTTTCCAGTCGGGGTGGAAAGCCGAGAAATGCAGCGGCACGTCCGGCCCGAGTTCCTTGGCAACCCAGCTGCTCAGCTCTTTGACTTCCTGTGCGCTGTCGTTCTCGCCGGGGATGAGCAGGGTCGTGATCTCCAGCCAGCAGTCGGTTTCGTGGTGAATGTAGGCCAGGATGTCGAGCACCGGTTGCAGGTGGGCGACGCAGAGCTTGTGATAGAAACTTTCGGTGAAGGCCTTGAGGTCGACGTTGGCGGCGTCCATGACGGCAAAGAACTCGCGCGCGGGTGCCGGATGGATGTAGCCGGCGGTGACGGCAACGTTGCGGATGCCCTGCTCGCGGCAGGCGAGTGCCGTGTCGATGGCGTACTCGGCGAAGATGACCGGGTCGTTGTAGGTGTAGGCCACGCTGTCGGCGCCGTAGCGCCGGGCGGCTGTGGCAATCGTTTGCGGGCTGGCCGCGTCCATCAGGCGGTCCATGTCTTTCGATTTCGAGATGTCCCAATTCTGGCAGAAGCGGCAGGCCAGGTTGCAGCCGGCGGTGCCGAAGGACAGGATGCTGCTGCCCGGGTAAAAGTGGTTGAGCGGCTTTTTCTCGACGGGGTCGATGCAGAAGCCCGACGAGCGGCCATAGGTCGTCAACTGCATGGCGCCATTGATCATCTGGCGGACGAAGCAGGCGCCGCGCTGGCCTTCGTGCAACTGGCAGTCGCGCGGACAGAGATCGCACTGGACGCGACCGTCCGGCAGGGCGTGCCACCAGCGGCCCGGGAATACTGATTCGGTGGGGCTCATGGCGTAGCCTCCTTCCACTTTTTGACGCCATAGCGTGCAAGATGGACATCCGAACCCCAGTAGTTGGCTGGCAGCCCGGCCTTTTGTTTGAGGTGGGCCATGAAGCTGGCCGGACCGGGCAACTGTTCCCAGACCTGCGGCAGGAAGGTCGAGCGACGGTTGCCGGCGGTGAAAATCACGCCGTCTATTTCCGGGCGAAGCTGGGCCAATGCATCGGCCTCGCTGGTGAAGAATATCGGCTCGGCCGGCGTCAGCAGCGAGACCTCGACGCGGGTGACCGGTAATTCCTTGGCTGTCAGCGGTTCGAAGCGGGGGTCGCGAAAGGCGGCGGCGATGGCGTTTTCCTGAACGTCCTGCAGCAGTGGCCGCCAGGCTTCCAGGCTGCCGATGCAGCCGCGCAGGTCGCCGTGTTGGGTCAGCGTGACGAAGGTGGCGCCCATTTTGTGCAATTCCGGGCAGTCGACCGCAGCAGCGCCCTCCTGGCCAAAACGGGCGGCGATGGCATTGCGGGCCAGCGTCAGCAGGCTTGTGCCGAGCTCAGGCATGATGGCCGGCCTCGGTGAACGAAAAGGCGGCGTAACCCACGACACGGTTCTTGTCGCCAGCCGTGTCGCCGGAATTGCAGAGGCCGAGCAGCGCCGGGGTCAGGCCGCGCCGGCGGGCGGCGAGCAGCAGGCCGTTGATCGGGTAGGCACCGCAAGCCTGCTCGGGGTTGATGTGCGTATCCAGTTGCAGGATGTGCCGGCAGGTGTTGCTATCGACTTGCTGCGCCGTGCTGTAGGGCAGGAAGTGCGAGAGGTCGGAGCTGACGACGATCAGGGTTTCCGGGCCGTCCCAGAGCCGTTCGAGAACGTCGGCGACCGCTTCCGGCGTGGCGTGGCCGACGGCCAGCGGAACGAGCGTGAATTGCGCCAGCACGCGCTGCAGGAAAGGCAGGTGCACCTCCAGCGAATGCTCGAAGGCATGAACATGGTCGCTGAAAACGATTTGCGGCAGCTCGGCGATGGCGGCGATAGCCTGGGCATCAAGCCGGATCGGGCCGAGCGGCGTCGAAAACACTTCAGCCTCGGGCAGCGCGATGCCATCGACGGCAACGCGGTGCGTCGGGCCGAGCAGGATGACGCGACGGATGGTTTTCGCCCAGGGTGCCAGCGTGGCGTAGGCCGTGGCGGCTGTCGAGCCGGAATAGACATAGCCGGCGTGCGGCACGATCAGCGCCTTGGGTTGAATGCCGGGAACGGCGTCGGCGCCGGCGAGAAGACGCTCGATCGTGGCCGAGAGTGTGGCCGGATCACCGGGGTAAAAACTGCCGGCGACGGCGGGAGGGCGCGTGTTGATGATCATGGTCGTCTCCTTAAACGAGGAGGAGTCCGGTAGCCATGCCGCCGCCGATGGCGAGCAGGCCGGGCAGGGCGTGGCGGGCCAGATTGGTGCCGCCGATGCTGAGGACGAGGCCGATCTTGAAGACCAGATTGGCCATCAGGGCGAGCGTGACGGCGATGACGGCACCGTCCCCCCCCAGTTTTTGCAGGTTGAACATGCGCAGGCTGGACAGCACGCTGGCATCAGCATCGGTCAGGCCCGAGACCATGGCCACGATGAAGACACCGCTGTTGCCAGCGATGTCCTGCAGCCAGGCCGAGGCCAGCAGCACGATGGCGTAGAGCAGGCCGAAGGAAATGGCGGTTTTCAGTTCGGTCGGATTCTTTACTTCCGGCATCGGCAGGTCGCCGGCTGCGACCAGGGTGCGCCAGCTGTAAAGCGTGAGCGCCAGGCCGGGGACGATGCCGCAGGCGAAGACGGTCGCGACCGGGAGGATCAGCGTTGGGGCGACGATGCCGGCAACGATGCCGATGCGGATCATCACCATGATGTTGGCGATCAGGATGACGATGGCCGACATGCGGACGAGGTGGGCATGGTCGCGGGCATGACGGGAGAACATCATGGTGGTTGCGGTCGACGAGGCCAGACCACCGAAAATGCCGAGCAGCGCCGCGCCGTGACGGGCGCCGACGATGCGCAGGGCCAGGTAACCGGCCAATGCGAGACCGGAGATCAGCACGACCATGTACCAGACCTGGCGCGGGTTGATCGCGTTGTACGGCCCGAAATCCTGGCTCGGCAGGATGGGCAGGATGACCAGCGAGAGCACGGCGAACTGCAGGATGGAGTTGATATCCTTGGGTGTCGTTCGTTCGCTGAACTGGCGCAGTTCGGCCTTGAAGTAGAGGAGGATGGTGGTCGTGATGGCAAGCATGACGGCCAGCGTCGAATAACCGAACCAGACGGCGGCGCCCAGCCCGTAGGTAATGATGATGGCCGCTTCGGAAGTGAAGCCCCGGTACTGTTCCTCCTGCTGCGCCGAGAAATTCGAGGCGATCATGGCGGCAGCAATGACCAAGAGGCCGACGGCTAGCAGCCATGCGCCCCCCGTTCGTTCGCTGAGCAGTGCAAACAGGCAGCCGAGCATGGCGACCAGCGAGAAGGTGCGCAGCCCGGCTGCAGAATCAGGCCGGCGTTCGCGCTCCATCCCGATGAGAAGGCCGATGCCCAATGCCGTCGAGAAAGCCTTGACCGGCTCGAGCAGTTCCGGAGCGACGAAGCTCATGCGAATCCTCTTTTGCGATGGTTCTTAAGTAAAATTAAGCCATGCAACGCCATTACGCAATCGTTCCCGCTGCCGGCAGCGGTTCCCGCTTCGGTAGCGAGAAGCCGAAACAGTATCTCGACCTGCTCGGTCGCCCGCTGATTTTCCATACCTTGAAGGCGTTGACCGCCTGCCCGGACATCGAACGGGTGTGGGTCGTGCTGGCCCCGGACGACACCTGGTGGCCGCGTTTCGACTGGAGCGAACTCGGTTCCAAGCTCGAAACAGTGCGCTACGGCGGGGCGACGCGAGCGGAGAGCGTTAGCAACGGCTTGGGTGCTGCGGCGATGGTGGCTGCTGACGACGACTGGATTCTTGTTCACGACGCCGCGCGACCCTGCCTCTCGGCGGCCATGCTCGATGCGCTGTTTTCTGAATTGGCCAACGATCCGGTCGGCGGCATTCTCGCCGTGCCGGTTGCCGATACTATCAAACGGGCCGATGCCGAGCAGCGCGTCGCATCCACCGAACCGCGCGACGGTTTGTGGCAGGCGCAGACGCCGCAGATGTTCCGCTACGGTCAACTGGAAAAATCGCTCAAAAACGCCATGGCCGTCACCGACGAAGCCGGCGCCATCGAGGCCATGGGCCTCCAGCCGAAACTGGTGCGCGGCGATTCGACCAATCTGAAAGTCACCTATCCGGCCGACCTCGCCTTGGCCGCCATGATCCTGAGGGCACGAAAATGAATTTCCGCGTCGGGCAGGGCTACGATGTGCACAAGCTGGTCGAAGGCCGCAAGCTGATCCTCGGCGGCGTCGAGATTCCGCACGCAACCGGGCTGCTCGGTCATTCCGACGCCGATGCGCTGCTCCATGCGATCACCGATGCACTGCTCGGCGCCGTCGGGTTCGGCGACATCGGCCGCCATTTTCCCGATACCGACCCGCGTTACAAAGGTGCCGACAGCCGCGTTCTTCTGCGCGCCGCCGTTGCACTATTGGCCGAACGCGGCTGGCGGCCGGTCAATGTCGATGCGACGTTGATCGCCCAGCAGCCCAAGCTCGCCCCGCACGCCGCGGCGATGGTCGCCAACGTTGCCGCCGACCTCGGCATTGCCGCCGACTGCGTCAATATCAAGGGCAAGACCAACGAGCGCCTCGGTTACCTCGGTCGCGAGGAGGCCATCGAAGCGCAGGCCATCGCGCTGGTGGAACGTGTCGGCTGAGCGCCAAAACCAGAAACCGCCCAAACCGGCTACGGCCAGAGTTTTCTTCGCCCTCTGGCCATCGCCTGAGGTGGCCGAGCGCCTCGGCACCATCGCCGACAACGCCGCCCTGGCCTTTGGCGGACGCGCCACCCGGCGCGACACCATCCACCTGACGCTGGCTTTCCTCGGCAACGTTGCCGAGGCGCGTTTGCCTGATCTGGCGTCCGCCGCAGCCAGTGTTCGCGTCGCACCGTTCGCCATCGGCATCGACCAGCTCGGTTTCTGGTCGCACAACCATTTGATCTGGGCTGGATGCGGGACACCCGTTGCAGCGTTGGGCGAGCTTTCAGTCCAGTTGCGCAAGGCGCTGGCGCGGGCGGGATTTCGCGTCGGTGGCGAGGGCCGGGATTTCGTGCCGCATGTCACGCTGGTCCGCCGCGTGCCGGAGGCGACTGCACCGACTGAACGTCGCCCGCTGCCAGCGATAGCACCCTTGGTCTGGCGAAACGCCCATTTCGTGCTGGTGCGCTCGACGCTGTCGGCGCTCGGCTCGTCCTACCGGATAATCGGCGAGTTTCCGCTGACGGCTGGCCTCAGCGCCTGATCGGCAGCACGAGGCGAACGAGCAGGCCGCCGCCGGGGTTGGGCAGCAGATCGAGGCGCCCTTCATGCAGCCGGGCGATGCGCTCGACGATGGCCAGCCCGAGACCTGTGCCGGTCGCGTTGGTGCGAGCATTTTCGAGCCGGGTGAAGGGGCGTTTTAGACGCTCGATCTCGTCCGGCGGAACGCCGGAGCCGCGGTCACTGATGTCGACCTGAATTTCGCCGTTGACCGTAGCAGCGGCCAGCGTGATCTCGCCACCGCCGTATTTGACGGCGTTGTCGATGAGGTTGGTGACGGCACGGGTGATCGCTTTCGGCCGGAGCAGCGTCTCAGGCAAGTCGTCGATGGCCGTGGTCAGCGGGTGCCCAACGTAGCGCTGACGGTCGGCTATGCCGGCGAGCAGGGCGGAGAGATCGGTTGCAACCGGGGCCTCGCCGGATTCCGTCCGGGCGTAATCCATGAACTGCGAAATGACCGCTTCCATCTGCTCGATGTCCGACACGACCGCTTGTCGGGCACTGTCGGCGACGCTCATTTCCGCCTCCAGACGCAAGCGGGTGAGCGGGGTGCGCAGGTCGTGCGAAATACCGGCCAACACTTCGGACCGGTCCTTTTCATGGCGTTCGAGGTCGGCTGCCATGGTGTTGAAGGCAACGGCCAGTCTGCTGAGTTCTTCGGCGCCATCCTCGGGCAGGGGCGCCGGCTTCTGGCCGCGCCCGACGGTCTCGGCGGATTTCGCCATGGCCTTGAGCGGCCGGCTGATGCGTGAGGCAATGATCCAGGCGACGGCCAGGGCCAGCGCCACGGCAAGCAGGCCCCAGAGCAGCCAGGGGCTGGCGAAGTCGCGGGCAGCGCGCTCGCGTGGCAGGACCAGCCAGTATTCCTCATCATCGGCGTCATCGAGACGAAAACTGACCCAGAAGCCGGAAACCTCGTCGACACTGGCGGCGATCCGCGTGTGCTCGCCCAGGCGAGCGTTCAGCTCGCGCTGCAGGAGGCGGATGAAGCGCGAATCGGGCAGCGCCTCGATCCTGTCTTCAGGCTCGGCCGGCAACAGGCGAATGCCTTCCCGGGTGGAGAATTCGGTGAACAGCCCCAGTCGCTTATCCGGTGCCGCGGCGAAAAGCGAGGCGCGAATGAGGTTGACCGCAGAAGCCGCCAGCTGGGCAGTTTCACGCGCCCGCGGTTCGGCGTCGATGTAGCGGAACAGGCTGAGCCAGGCTGCCGTGGTCAGCAGCACGAGCATGGCGAGCAGCAGGAAGGTGCGCGCCAGCAGCGTGCGCGGCATCAGCACCCGGATTATTCCTTGGCGGCGCCGTCCGGCACAAAGACGTAGCCGAATCCCCAGACCGTCTGCAGGTAGCGCGGCTGGGCCGGATCAGGCTCGATCAGCTTGCGCAGCCGCGACACCTGAACGTCGATGGCGCGGTCGAAAGGGCCTTGTTCGCGGCCGCGGGCCAGGGTCATGAGTTTGTCGCGCGACAACGGCTGGCGCGGGTGCTGGAGCAGCACCTTGAGCACGGCAAATTCGCCGGTGGTGAGTGTCTGCAGTTCATTGCCGCGGGTCAGCGTACGGGCGGCAAGATCAACTTCGATGTTGCCGAACCGGATCTTTTCCTCTTCATCCTCCGGCGCGCCGGGCGGGCGGCTGCCCTGACGGCGCAGGACGGCATGGATGCGGGCGAGCAGTTCGCGCGGGTTGAAGGGCTTGGGCAGGTAGTCGTCGGCGCCCATTTCGAGGCCAACGATACGGTCGATCTCGTCGCCCTTGGCGGTCAGCATGATGATCGGTGTCCGGTCGCCCTGGCCGCGCAGGCGGCGGCAGATGGTCAGGCCGTCTTCGCCCGGCATCATGAGGTCGAGGACGATCAGGTGATAGTGTTCGCGGGCGCGCAGCTTGTCCATCTGCTGGCCATCGGCCGCGGCCTTGACCTCGAAGCCCTGTTCGCCAAGGTAGCGAACCAGCAGGTCACGCAGACGGGCATCGTCATCGACGACGAGGATGTGTTGGTGTTGTTCGTTCATGCTGGTTAGGATAATGGCGGACAGTGAATGGAACGTGCTGAATGGTAACAAGGATTGTCACAGCCCTGCCGGGAAACATATTCTTACACTTCGACGCGCTTGTCCGGCGCCGCCAGATGGACAATGATTCCGTCTGAAACCACTGTCGCACCGATTGCCATGAAACGTCCTCTCGCCCTTTGTCTGTTGCTGCTGAGCCTGCTTGGTTCGGCCGGTGGCGTCTGGGCGCAAGGTTACTGGCGTGACCTGCCGCCGGAAGACCGGCGCCAGTTGCGCCAGCAGATGCGTGAGCACTGGCAGCAGGAACGTGAAATCCGTCGCGAGGAAGGGGCTCCACGCTGGCGTGATGTGCCGCAGGAAGATCGCCGTCGTTTGCGCGACGAGATGCGCGAGCAGCGCGCCTGGCAGGATCAGCGCGAGCAGCGCAGTTGGGGCGAGCAAGGCGAACGTCGGGGCGAGGGCCGCGGCTGGCGTCGGGACTGAATCACGGGACGGGACGGCCGTGCCTCCGGTAAAATGCCGGCACATGCTGATCCTCGCCCTTGAAACATCGACCGAACTAGGCTCCTGCGCTCTGTGGCGCGATGGCGTGGTATCCGAACGCACCTGCCCGCCGGGAAAATCACACTCCGAAACGCTGTTGCCGCTGGTTCGCGAACTGTTGGCCGACGCCGGGGTAAAGGTCGGGCAACTCGATGCGATTGCCTTTGGCGTTGGTCCTGGCGCCTTTACCGGTTTGCGCGTGGCCTGCGGGGCGGCGCAGGGGCTGGCCGTTGCGGCCAATCTGCCGCTGATCCCGGTAACCAGCCTTGAAGCCATGGCCTCGCTGGCTGGCGGCGAGCGGATTCTGGCCTTGCTCGATGCACGTATGAACGAGGTGTATTCGGGTAGCTACCGCCTGATTGATGGGGCATACGTGTTGCACGGTGAAATTCGCGTATCAGCACCCGATGCGGTCGCGCTGCCGAGCGAGCCGGGCTGGATTGCCTGCGGCAACGCTATCGCTGCTTATCCCGCGCTGGCTGAGCGCCTTGGCGCCGCCGGTATTCCGGTTCAGGCGGCTATTCTGCCGACCGCCGCGGCCCTGACTCGATTGGCTACGCCGCGCGTCGGCCGTGGCGAAGGCATCGATGCCGCGCTGGCAGCGCCGCTCTACGTCCGCGACAAGGTCGCCAAGACGGTGGCCGAACGGCTCAGTGAAGGCGGGCGGGCTTGAACGCATTGAGCATTCCGGCCGAGTTTTTTCCGATGAACGAGCGCGACCTCGATGCGGTGGCCGCGCTCGAAGCCACCCTGCAGGTCTTTCCGTGGTCGCGCGGCAATTTTGCCGATTCCCTGACCGCCGGCTACAGCGTCTGGGTGCTGCGCGTGGGGGGTGAGCTGATTGGTTTTTCGGTGGTCATGCGTGTCATCGACGAGGCGCATCTGCTGACCATTGGCGTCTGCAAGCGCTATCAGGGGCAGGGCTACGGCGCGCGGATGCTGCGCCATGCCATGGAGTGCGCCCGATTGGGGGGCGCGACCAAGTTGTTTCTGGAGGTCCGTCCTTCCAACGAGCGGGCTGTCGAGTTGTATCGCCACTTCGGGTTTCAGCAGATCGGCGTGCGAAAAGGCTATTATCCGGCGGTGATCGGGCGCGAGGATGCCCTGATTTTTGACAAGGAATTAGGGTGAGTCTAAGCCGCGAGCAGATGCTGGTCGAGATGGGCATAACGCCGATCTGGGTGTTGCGCGATACAGAGCCGAGCACACCGCCTGTCGAGGCCGCCGTGGTCGAAGTGGAAGCCTGTGCGCCGGTGCCAGGAGCGGCACCTGCCATAGCTCCGGAACCTGCCCCGTTGCCTAGGCCAGCGCCTGCGGTTGCGTTGCGCCCGATATCACCGGTCAATAATCTAGGCTGGCCGGAATTGGCGAACCAGGTTGCCGAATGCCGCGCCTGCCAGCTCTGTGAGCAACGCAAACAGGCCGTGCTCGGCGTTGGTGATCTCAATCCGGACTGGCTGTTCATCGGCGAAGGGCCGGGGGCCGAGGAGGACGTCAAGGGCGAACCTTTCGTTGGCCAGGCCGGCAAGCTGCTTGATGCCATGCTGGCCGCGCTCGATATCGCGCGCGGCGATCGGGTTTATATCGCCAATGCGGTGAAATGCCGCCCGCCCGGAAACCGGACGCCGGAGGCGGCCGAAATGGCGGCCTGTCGGCCGTATCTGGAACGGCAGATCGCACTGCTCAAGCCGAAGATCATTGTGCTGCTGGGCAAGGCGGCCGTCCATGCCGTACTGCACGACGATAAGTCGCTGGCCACCCTGCGTGGCAAGCGTTACGAATACGCGGGGATTCCAATGGTGGTGACCTATCACCCGGCTTACCTGCTGCGCAATTTGCCGGACAAGGCCAAGGCCTGGGAAGACTTGCTCTTCGCTCGCCGTTTGCTGCGCGATGCGGCGTCCCCCGAACTGCCGTTCTAGGCAGCTTCAGCAACGTTGATTTTTGCCTGTTTTTTCCGGTTGACCGCGGGAGCGGTGTAAATCAATGGTGCGCTGAGTCGTCCAGATGCTGGACGTCGTCCTGCTGCTTCTGGTTCTCGATATGGCGCTGGCGGATGAGGTACATCAGGCCGCTGACGAACAGCCCGAACATCGTGACAACCCAGTAGATCGACAAGTCCATCTTGATCATGAGGTAGTACAGCCCGGTCATGACCAGGATGGAAATATTTTCGTTGAAGTTCTGCACGGCGATCGAGTGCCCGGCACCCATCAGGATGTGGCCACGGTGCTGGAGCAGGGCATTCATCGGCACGACGAAGAAGCCGGAGAGGCCACCGATGAGGATGAGCAACGGGACGGCCAGCCATATTTCATGCACGAAATTCATGGCCAGCACGATCAGTCCCATGGCAATGCCGAGCGGAATGACCTGCACGGATTTACGCAGCGTGATGAACTTGGCGGCCGCTATGGCACCGACGGCAACGCCCACAGCAACCACGCCCTGCAGCATCGAGGATTTGGACAGTCCGAGACCCAGGGCGGTCTCCGACCATTTGATCACGATGAACTGCAGCGTTGCGCCGGCACCCCAGAACAGTGTGGTAACAGCCAGTGAGATCTGGCCGAGGCGGTCACGCCAGAGCAAGCCCAGGCAGTGATTGAATTCGTGGATCAGGTAGATCGGGTTCTTTTTGAGTACCTTGTGATCCACCCCGGTGTCCGGGATATAGAGGTTAAACAGCGCAGCAAGGATGTATAGCACGGCGATCACGGAGAGGGCCATCTCGCCAACCGTATCGACACCCGTGTCGAGCAACGGAAAATCGAAGCTGAGAATGTACTGTGCAACATCCGGGCGGATCAGCGTGCCACCAATGACCACGCCGAGGATGATGGCACCCACGGTCAGGCCTTCGATCCAGCCGTTGGCGACGACGAGCAGGCGATGCGGCAGGTATTCGGTCAGGATGCCGTACTTGGCCGGCGAGTAGGCGGCTGCGCCGAGGCCGACGACGGCATAGGCAAGCAGCGGGTGGGCGCCGAAGAACATCATGCTGCAGCCGATGATCTTGATGCCGTTGCTGATCAGCATGACCCGGCCCTTGGCCATCGAATCGGCAAAGGCGCCCACGAAGGCGGCCAGAACGACATATGAAACGGTGAAGAAGGTCTTGAGAAGCGGTTCGTATTCCGACGGCGCCTGCATCTCGCGCAGGGCGGCGATGGCGGCAATCAGCAGGGCGTTGTCGGCGAGCGCAGAAAAGAACTGCGCGGCCATGATGATGTAGAAGCCGAACGGCACGGAATGTTTGTCTCTTATATGACTTTGGGCGAGGTTTATACCACGCTGAGAATTCGGCGCAAGGCTTGCGCGATCACCGCCGTTGTGCATCGTTGCGCCCGCCTGAGAACAAAGGGCTTAGCCTGGGTTGTGCCGGTTAAGGTTTGATGACAGCCGGTCGTCGTTGAAGGTGTCGCCATATTTTGCGCTTCTGCGGTCAACCGGAAATTTTGGCCAAAATTGAATTGCTCGCCGGAAGCAACACGGAATGTGATTGAATGTCGGCCGCAACCTTTCAGGAGAGAACCCATGGCTGTCCGGCGCTTGCAGGTCTTTCATGCCGTCGCAAAACATCTGAGCTTTACGCGGGCTGCCGACGCCTTGTTCATGACGCAGCCAGCCGTCACCTTCCAGATCAGGCAGCTGGAAGAGCAGTACGGCACGCGCCTGTTCGAGCGACGTCACGCCGGTATTTCGCTGACACCGGCCGGCGAGCTGGTGCTTTCCTTTGCCGATAGAATTCTCGCACTGTCCGATGAGCTGGATACGCGCCTCTCCGAAATGACTGGCGAAATGCGCGGGGCACTGCTTGTCGGCGCCAGTACGACCATCGCCGAGTTCATGCTGCCGCGCGTGTTGGGCGAATTCAATGCGGCCTATCCGCAGGTCCGGGCGCGGCTTATCGTTGCCAACTCTGAAAGCATTGAGAGTCAGGTGGCAGAACATTCGCTGGATGTCGGGCTGATCGAGGTGCCGGGCAAGCTCGCCGGACTGACCAGCCAGGTCTGCTGCGAAGACGAGCTCATCGTCATCTGCGCGCCCGACTATCCGCTGGCCGGGATGAAGTCGGTGACGCCGAAAGCGCTGGCCGATTACGAATTCATCTCCCGCGAACCCGGTTCGGGTACACGGGAAATCACCGATGCCTATTTCCGCTCGCACAAGGTTCCGCCAGAGAGCCTCAAGACCCAGATGGAACTGGGTAGTCCGGAAGCATTGAAGGGCGTCGTGTCGACCGGCCTCGGTTTCGCCATCGTGTCGCGGGCGGTGGTCGCAAAGGAATTGCAGCTCGGCGAACTGGTGGCAATTCCGCTGCGGCCAGCCTTGAAACGCAGCCTCTACCTCGTTTTCCAGAAGGATCGCTTCCAGTCCCGATTGACTGCTACCTTCATCGAATTCGCCCGAACAAAACTGAAAGAAATGGCTTCATGAAATCTTCGCGTCCCATTCGTGCGCGCATCGCGCCGGCGGCGATCCTTCACAACTACCGGCTGGCAAAGAGCCATGCGCCGGAGGCCAAAGCCTGGGCGGTCGTCAAGGCTAACGCGTACGGGCACGGCCAGTGGCGGGCCGTCGAAGCGCTGCGCAGCGAAGCGGATGGCTTTGCCTTGCTTGAATGCGAAAACGCGGTTGCCCTGCGCGAAGCCGGCGTCACCCAGCCCATCCTTCTGCTCGAGGGTGTTTTCAGCGCCCGCGACGTGCGCGCTGTCATCGAACATCGGCTGACATGCGTCGTCCATTGCCTTGAACAGCTCAAATTGCTCGTCCGCAACGGCCAGTTTGTAACGCCCGTTTCGCTCTATCTCAAGCTCAACACCGGCATGAATCGCCTCGGTTTCACACCGGAAACTCTGGGCAAGGCCTGGGAAATCCTTCAGCAACTGCCGCAGGTTGATGTCACGCTGATGACGCATTTCGCAGAGGCCGATGGTGAGCGCGGCGTCACCGGGCAGCTTGACCGTTTTCGGCAAATCTCCGGCGACTGGGGTGGCCCGGTCAGTCTCGCCAACTCGGCGGCCATCCTGCGCCACCCGCAGACGCACGCCGAATGGGTGAGGCCGGGCATCATGCTCTACGGTGCCAGCCCGTTTGCGGACCAGAGTGCGGCAGAACTGGGCCTGCAGGCCGCCATGACGCTGGAGAGCGCCATCATCGGCGTCCAGAGCCTGCAAGCCGGTGACCGTGTCGGTTACGGCGGCACCTTTACGGCCGACAAACCAATGCGCATTGGTATCGTCGCCTGCGGCTACGCCGACGGTTACCCGCGCCACGCGCCGAGCGGTACGCCGATTGCCGTCATGGGGCAGCGGACAAAGACCGTTGGCCGCGTGTCGATGGACATGCTGGCCTGTGACCTGAGCGATATCCCGGAGGCCGGCATTGGCGCCCCGGTGACCCTTTGGGGCGAGGGCATCGCTGGCCACGTGCCGGCCGATGACGTTGCCACGGCAGCCGGTACCATCGCCTACGAACTTTTCTGCGCCCTGGCGCCCCGCGTCCCGGTGATTCTGGACGAGACTGCTGCGGTCAACCGGAAATAATGGCCAAAATCAAAACCATCTACAGCTGCACCGAGTGCGGCGCGACAAGCCCGAAGTGGCAAGGCCAGTGCCCGGGCTGCAACGAGTGGAACACGCTGGTCGAAACGGTTGCCGAAAAGGCGCCGACCAACAGTCGCTTCGAATCGCTGGCGCCGACCGCCAGGCTGCAGAACCTGTCCGAAATCGAAGCCCGCGAAGTTGATCGCATTGCCACCGGCGTTGGCGAATTCGACCGGGCGCTCGGTGGCGGCCTGGTCAATGGCGCCGTTGTGCTGATCGGCGGCGACCCTGGCATCGGCAAGAGCACGCTGCTCCTGCAGGCGCTGGCCCACCTCTCGCTCGCCAACAATGTGCTTTACGTCAGCGGCGAGGAATCGGGCGAACAGGTGGCCTTGCGCGCCCGCCGCCTTGGTCTCGACACCCGGCGTCTGCAGCTGATGGCCGAGATCAATCTTGAACGCATCCTCGCCACGCTGCAGGCCGAAAAACCGGTCGTCGCAGTCATCGATTCGATCCAGACGCTATGGTCCGATCAACTTTCCAGCGCCCCGGGTTCGGTCGCCCAGGTCCGTGAATGCGCGGCGCAACTGACCCGGCTGGCCAAGCAGGCCGGCATCACGGTCATTCTTGTCGGTCACGTGACGAAGGAGGGCGCCTTGGCCGGGCCGCGTGTGCTCGAACACATCGTCGACACCGTGCTTTATTTTGAGGGCGATACGCATTCGAGCTTTCGCCTCGTTCGTGCCGTCAAGAACCGCTTTGGTGCGGTCAATGAAATCGGTGTTTTTGCCATGACGGAAACCGGCTTGAAAGGTGTCAGCAATCCGTCGGCGTTATTTTTGTCGCAGCACGGTCAGGACGTGGCTGGTTCATGCGTGATGGTGACGCAGGAAGGCACGCGGCCGCTGCTCGTCGAAATTCAGGCGCTGGTCGATACCTCGCACGGCAATCCGCGCCGGCTGACCGTCGGCCTCGACCCGCAACGGCTGGCCATGCTGCTGGCGGTGCTGCACCGCCATGCCGGCATCGTCTGCTTCGATCAGGACGTTTTCGTCAATGCCGTCGGTGGCGTCAAAATAACCGAACCGGCGGCCGATCTGGCAGTGCTATTGTCGATAACATCATCGTTAAAAAACAAACCATTGCCATCGAAACTTATCGTATTTGGTGAAGTTGGGCTGGCCGGAGAAATTCGCCCAGCACCGCGTGGTCAGGAGCGTTTGAAGGAAGCCGCCAAGCTCGGGTTCACGCGCGCGTTGATACCCGAGGCGAACAAGCCAAAGCAGGCAATTGGCGGCATGGAAGTGATAGCGGTGAAGCGCGTCGAGGAGGCAGTGGCGCGGATACGCGAGATGGAATAAGCTTTCTTGATACCCCTTTCGGCCTATATGTTCAATCTTTCGCGCTATTTCTCGACCGTCAGTTTCATCCTCATTGTGCTGGCAGCAGGGGTGCTAGGGCCGCTCTACCAGAAACTTTCATTGCAGCAGATGCAGGATCTGGCTGAGGGACGTAATCTCGCCATGGCGCAGGTGTTCCAGAATTCCCTGCGGGATTCCCTTGACACTCTGATGAGCGATTCAGTGGGTCAGAATCCTGAATTCCTCATGGGGTCGGAGGAGGTGCGCCGCCTGCGGGCCGAAGTGCTGGGCCTGATGCACAATACGGCCATCGTCAAGATCAAGATCTACAACCGCCTTGGCAATACTGTTTTTACCAGTGATGTCGGGAAAGCTGGGGACAGCAGCCTGGGTAATCCCGGCTTTCGTTCGGCGATCACCGGTGCGGTGTCCAGCAATCTGACGCATCGGGACAGCATCGACAGCTTCGAGGGAACGCAGGCCGAAGTCGATATTCTGGCCAGCTACATTCCGATTCGCGGCAAGGATCAATCCGTCGAAGGTGTTTTCGAGCTTTATCAGAATGTCACCCCCTTCGTTGTTCAGCTCAATCGCAACATGTGGATGGTGACCGGCGGTGTTGCACTGGTCTTTGCCGCGCTCTATTTCATGCAGTTTCTCGTTGTTCGGCGTGCTCAGGGCATCCTCGAGGATCAGGAGGGCCGGATATCGGCTGCTTGCGACACACTGGAGATACAGGTTGAGGCCCGAACCGACGAGCTGAAGCGGACGAATACCCAGCTCGAAGGTGAAATTGCCGAACGTCGACAGGCGCAGAGCAAACTCAATTACCTGGCCTACCACGACCCGCTGACCGGTCTTTCGAATCGCCGCAGCTTCATCGAGCGACTGGAAGAGAGCTTGCGCGAATCGGCGCGCCGCGATGAACGGCTTGCCGTACTTTTCATTGATCTCGACCAGTTCAAGCAGGTCAATGATTCGCTCGGCCACGGGGTCGGCGACGAGCTGCTGATTTCTGTAGCGGCACGACTGTCCGAGCATGTCCGCCTGATCGACATGCTGGCGCGGCTTGGCGGGGACGAATTCATCTGCCTGATGGAGGGCGTGCGTGGCGAGGACGAGGTCGAAATCCTTGCCCGAGAGATTGTGGGCGCCTTCGAGCTGCCCTTTGTACTGGGTGATCACGAGCTTTATCTCTCGGCTTCGGTGGGTATCTGCCTTGCCCCGGAAGACGGCAATAGCGTGCTCGATCTCATGCGCAATGCCGACACTGCCATGTATCGCGCCAAGGCTGCGGGTCGCGGAAACTTCCACTTTTACACGCCCGAAATGACGCGCGATGCGCAGGAGCGTATCCGGATGGAAAACCTGTTGCGTCGCGCGCTCGACAACGGCGAACTCTCGGTTCATCTGCAGCCCCAGGTTGAAACCCGCAGTGGACGGCTGGTCGGTGCTGAAGCGCTGGTTCGCTGGAACAGCCCGGAACTGGGGCTGGTCATGCCGATGCGTTTCATACCGCTGGCCGAAGATTCCGGGTTGATCGTCGGGCTCGGCAACTGGGTGCTGCGCGAAACCTGTCGGCAGGTCATGCAATGGCGCAAAAGCGGATTCGAGTTGCCGCAGGTGTCGGTCAATCTTTCGGTCAAGCAACTGGAACGCCCCGAGTTCATCGATGTTCTGACCCGGATACTGGAAGAAACCGGCATGGATGCCCCCAGCCTCAAGCTGGAACTGACCGAATCGGTCGTCATGGCGGTCGGGCAATCCTTCGAACTGCTAGAACGCTTGCGCGATCTGGGCATCCGCCTGTCCCTTGACGACTTCGGCACGGGCTATTCCTCGCTCAGCTACCTCAAGATGCTGCCGGTTCAGCAGTTGAAAATCGACAAGTCGTTTGTGGACGGAATTGGCAAGAACTCCGGGGACGAAGCGATCATCCGAACTGTGATGGAACTGGCGCGCAGTCTCGATTTCGAGGTGATCGCCGAAGGCGTCGAGACCGTTGAGCAATCGGAGTTTCTCCAACGACTTGGGTGTGATCAACTGCAGGGCCACCTGCATGGAAAAGCCATGCCGGCGCCCGAGTTTCGCGCTCGCTGGTCGATTCCCTCGTGATGCCCGGACACGCCTGGCGTGTTCTGGGCCGGGAGTTGCGTTCGGGCGAATTGCGCCTGCTCTTCGCGGCGCTGGCCATCGCTGTGGCGGCGGTCACGGCAGTCGGTTTCTTTGCCGACCGGGTACGTCTGGCACTCGAACGCGAGGCCCAACAGATGATGGGCGGCGATTTGATCCTCGTTGCCGATCATGCCTTGCCAGCAGCCTATGCCGCCGATGCGCGCAAGCGCGGTCTCAAGCCTGCCGAAACACTGGTATTCCCGAGCATGGTTATCGGGCCGGGGCAGGCACAACTGGCTGACATCAAGGCCGTCAGTCGGGGCTATCCTCTGCGTGGCCGGGTCGAAATCAGCACTCAAGCTGGTCAGTCCGCCATGCCGGCCGAGGGTGGCCCGGCGCCCGGTTCGGTCTGGCTGGACGAACGGCTGTCGGCTGCGTTGCAGGTTGTGCCGGGTGGTTCGGTGACTGTTGGTGCAAAGACGCTACAGGTTGCCGCCATCCTGACGCGGGAGCCAGATCGCGGCATCAATTTTTTCAGCCTGGCGCCACGGCTCATGATGCATCTCGACGATCTGCCGGCAACCGGCCTGATCCAGCCTGGAGCACGCGTTCGCTACAGTCTGCTGGTCGCTGGCGAGGCCAGGGATGTCGCTGACTTTCAGGGCTGGCTGACGCAACGTCTGGAACGCGGCGAAAAACTTGAAGACACACGCAATGCCCGGCCGGAAATTCGTGGTGCGCTGGATCGCGCCGAGCGGTTTTTGGGCCTTTCAACGGTGTTGACCGTGGTATTGGCGGCCGTTGCTGCAGCGATGGCGGCTCGCCGCTACATGCAGCGCCATCTTGATGCCTGCGCCGTCATGCGCTGCCTGGGCATGACGCAGGGCGGTTTGCTCCGCCTTCATGGCTGGCTCTTTCTGTGGCTGGCCTTGCTGGCCGCCATTGTCGGCAGCATTGTCGGATATGCCGCGCACTTCGTGCTGATCCGCTGGCTGTCCGCCTTGCTCGTGCTCGAATTGCCAGTGCCGGGCTGGTTGCCGCTGCTTGGCGGCCTGGGTGTTGCCGGCGTGTTGCTCTTCGGGTTCGCCTACCCGCCGCTCATGCAACTGGCCAGTGTTCCGACCCTGCGTGTCCTGCGCCGGGAACTCGGGCCGGCGCGAGCATCCTCGCTCGGTGCCTACGTGCTTGGTCTTGTTTTACTGGGTGGTCTGATCGTCGGTGTTGCCGGCAACGTCCGGCTCGGCGTCTACGCGCTCGGTGGCTTCGTTGTCGCGCTCGGCAGCTTCTGGGTTATCGCCCGGCTGATCATTGTCGCCATTGCCCGGCTTCGTGGCGGTGCCGGTTTCGGCTGGCGCCAGGGGCTGGCCAGCCTGACCCGCCATGCGTCCTCGAGCGCCGTACAGATCGTCGCGTTGGCCATCGGTCTGATGGCCATGTTGTTGCTCACGGTTATTCGCGCCGAGTTGCTCGATGCCTGGCAAAAATCCGTTCCAGCCGACGCACCCAACCGTTTCGTCATCAACATCCAGCCCGAGCAACGCGACGCGGTTGCCGATTTTCTGCGTACCAACGGCATTGTGGCCGAATTGCTGCCCATGGTTCGCGCCCGGCTGGTCAGAATCGGGGGGAGGGAAGTCAGCCCGGCGAGCTTCCCGGACGATGAACGCGCCCAGCGCCTGATCGAACGCGAATTCAACCTGTCGTGGCGTAGCGATCTGCCAGCAGGCAACAGTGTCGTTGCAGGCCGCTGGTTCGCGCCGGACGAGGCGGGACAAGGGCTGGCCTCGGTGGAAGAGGGCCTGGCCAAGACACTGGGCATACAGCTCGGTGACGAACTCGTCTTTGTGGTTGCCGGCGTTGAAAAGCGCGTGAAGACGAGCAATCTGCGCAAGCTGGCATGGGATTCCATGCGCGTCAATTTCTTCGTGCTGACACCGCCCGGCGTCATTGACGACGCACCGGCCAGCTACATCACCAGTTTTCACCTCCCTGGCGAACGTGCCGACGCGGCTTCCGATCTCGTTCGGCGTTTTCCCGGCCTGACTATGATCGATGTGGGCACCATCCTGCGCCAGTTGCAAGCGGTTATCGGGCAGGTGGCCGGTGCGGTGCAGTTTGTTTTTGTATTCGCCTTGCTGGCCGGAGGCATTGTTTTGTATTCGGCCTTGCTGACCAGTTTCGATGAACGGCGATATGAGCTGGCCGTGATGCGGGCGCTCGGCGCCCAACGTACCCAGCTGCGCCAGGCCATGCTGGTTGAACTGGGTGTCATCGGCAGTGTGGCCGGCTTGATGGCTGCAATCGGCGCCATGCTGCTCGGGCGCATCGTCGGGCAACAGGCTTTTCAGCTCAATTTGGCGTTCAGTCTGTGGTTGCCGGCGCTAGCGACCGTCGGCGGTGGGGTCTTGGCGGTGCTCATCGGCTGGCTGGCGGTGCGCCAGCTGATAGCCACGCCACCGCTGCTTGTCTTGCGTAACGGCGCCTAAAACTCGATTTTAGTGATGTTGCGCTGGCCCTGCCGCTGGTAGTGGGTGGCCTTGCTCATGCCGTGGATCAGAGCAAGGCCCTGACCGCCAACTTCTGCGGTCGACCGGGAATTCTGGCCGATTTTCGAAGTATCGAATGGCGGCGCATCGTCTTCGTAACGCAGGCTTAGTGCGGGATTTTCGTGACGCAGTACGACGCCAACCTTGTGATCGCTGTCACCCTGGTGACCGTGGGTGATGGTATTGATGAAGAGCTCTTCGACGACGAGTTGCAGGCGTAGCGAATCTTCGGCCGTAACACCGAGACTGGCTGCCTGCTCACTGACGCTGGCGAGCAGGCTGGAAAGCGCAGAACTGCGCGCGCTGACGGAAATGTCCGTAAAATGGGAAGTCATCGAATTTGCAAGGGTTTCGCCATGATTAGAGCACATTGGGCAGCGCTTTGCGCGTTGCTGCCCCTGTTTTCCGGCTCGCCGGCCCATGCTGCCGACCCGGCCGGCATGGTCAAGGTTGCCAAGGGGCAGGTCAGCATCGAGCGCGATGGCAAGATGTTGCCGGCCACCATTGGCAGCCAGGTCGACGTTGCCGATAAGGTGCGCACCGGTGCCGATGGCTCGGTCGGTGTCACCTTGCGTGATAACACGCTGCTTTCGGCGGGGCCGAATTCGCTGATCGTCATCGAGAAATTTGCTTTCGACAACGCGACGCAGGACGGCAACATGTCGATCCGAATCCGCAAGGGAACGTTGTCCGTTGCCTCTGGCAAGATCGCCAAGCGGACACCCGAATCCGTCGATTTCCACACGCCGACCTCTGTCCTTGGCGTGCGTGGCACCGAGTTTGCGATCGAAGTCGAAGGCGGGCGTGATGAGTGAGCTGAAACTATCCATCGCGCTGACCGCGTTTGTTATGCTGACTGGTTGCGCCAGTGAGCGTTTTGTCCTGCTACCGTCGACTGATGGCAAGCCCGGCGCCGTCGTTGTTCGTGATGCTGGTCGCGAGATCCTGCTCGACAAGCCCTATGCCGCGGTGAAGCGGAGCATGGACACCAACGAGGCCTATCAATCGTCGCCGGAAGAGGTCAAGGAGCGGTTTTCGGACGCCTTGGGCGCCCAACCCGTTCGGCCGAACAGCTATGTGCTGTACTTCGAAGCCGGCGGCAATGTCCTGACGCAGGAGTCGCAGGCTGCACTGTCCGCCATACGCAAGGAAATAGCCGAACGGCCGGCGTCCGAGGTCATGGTCATCGGCCATACTGACCGTGTCGGGAGCATCGAAGGCAACGATCAGCTGTCCAAAAAACGTGCCGAGGGGCTGCGTGATTTACTGATCGAGTCCGGTGTGCCGGCTGGCAAACTGGAAGCTGTGGGTCGCGGTGAACGCGATCCGCTGGTGCCGACCGACGACGAGGTCGACGAGCCGAAAAACCGCCGCGTCGAAATCAACGTTCGCTAAGTACCGGGCCTTGCCACTGCATCAGTAGCAAGGTCAGATCATCGGCTGGCGGCTGGCCTGCTTCGAACTGGCGTACCGTATCGCGTAGCGTGGTCGTTGCGATCTGCACTTCCGTCTGGGAGCAAGCCTGAATTGCCGACTGAAAACGTCCGATGCCAAACATGTCCATGCCATTGCTGGCTTCAGTTACGCCGTCCGTAAACAGGCAGAGCCGGTCGCCTGGCTGCAATTGCATATACCCGGAAACATAGGGGTAATCTCCGGCAGCGCACAGGGGCGGGCCGGCAATCGAGGCCGTGCTTACCCGCATCAGCATGTCGGCACGCTGCAGAATGGGTGCATCGTGACCGGCGCAAACGTATTCCATGTTGCCCGATGTCAGGTCAAGCACGGCAATAAAAGCGGTGACGAACAGATACTCCGAATTCTCGCGACTGAGCTCGCGCTCTAGTTCGCGCACGGCAAGGCCAATATCTGCCTGACGCCGGGCCAGTACACCGGTCAGGGTCTTCGAGATGGCCATGAACAGGCTCGCCGGCACACCTTTGCCGGAAACATCGCCGATGGCCAAGCACAGCCGCTGTTCGTCAAGCATGAAACAGTCGTAATAGTCTCCACCTACTGCTTGGGCCGGCTCAAGGAGGGCGGCAACGGAAAAACGCCGTTCATCGACGAAGACTGCTTTCGGATCGGGCAGCATGCCCATTTGGATACGTCGGGCAGCGTCAAGCTCGCCGGCAACACGGGCAGCGTCTTCGCGGCTGCGCAGGAGTTGCAACTCGGCTTCGCGCCGCCGGCTGTCGGCAGCTACGAGCGTATTTCCGAGGAGCAGGATGAATACGGGTGCCAGCAGAAGTATTTGGGAAGCGCTGTCAAACAGCCAGCGCTGGACGAAAAAGGCGAGGTAGCCAGCGGCGATGAGCAGCAGGCTCAGGGCGGTAAAACTGATCACGGCGTAGCGTGGCCGGAGCACTGGAATCAGCGCAATGAGCAACAGCCCGCCTAGCAGCATGGTGGCCGTTTCCACATAGGTCGTCGTTGCGGGACGAAGCAGGGCATGGCCTTCAAGCAGGCTTTCGATGACCTGAGCGTGCACGTCGATGCCGGGCAGGCTTTCGCCAAGCGGCGTGATGATCCGATCCTGTAGCCCGGTGCTGTTGAAGCCGATGATGACGAAGCGGGAATCGAAGATTTCCTTTGGATGCACATCGGCCAGCACATCAGCAGCGGAGAGGTAGTAGTTGGAACTGGCGCGTCCGAAATGCAGCAGCACTTCGCCATTGGCTTGCGTGGGTAGTCGATAGTCGCCGATGCGAATCGCGGTCATTCCCTGCGCGCCGCTTTCGGGTACGACGGTACCACCACCGAGCGCCAGGCGCACCATTTCAAGGGGTAGCGAAAGGAAGGGTAACTGGTTGATGGTGGCAACTGTCGGAACGCGCCGCAACACTCCGCGCTCCGAGTTCGCCTGCAGTTGAGCCGGGCTGGCATTGATCAGGCCTTCACCAGTTGCTGACTTTTCGATAAGCGGTCGGCTGGCCAGCGCGCCGAGGTATTGTGGCAAGTGCTGATCCAGCCCGCCCGCCAGACTGAACTCAGGCAATGGTCGGGCCGGCTGGGTGGAACCGGGCAGGACCTTACTCAGGCCAACGACGGCGAGGGCGGTCGGATGGCTGCCCAAGGCAGCTGCCAGTTGCCGGTCAGGATCCTGCATCGTTGCCAGCATATCTGGTGTCAGATCGGGAAATCTGGCCGAGAGGACCTCCGGGCTGTAGCGATCACGCTCGGCAAATACGATGTCGATACCGAGCGCCAGCGGTTTACCGTCATGAATCTTGCTAACCAGTTGGGCGATCAGGTCGCGTGACCACGGCCACTGGCCGTGGGTGACCAGACTCTGGCTGTCGATGCCGACCACGATGACCGGCTCGCTGGTACGCGGTCGCGGCATGTGTCGCTGATACTGGTCGAACAGGGCTTCGCGGACGCTGAGCAGCGGAGTGCGTTCCAGAGAGTTCAGGACGAGCGCACCAGCGAGCAGCAACAGGATCGGAAGGGCCCGGCCGCGTCCGGCCTGGATCGCAGAAAGGAGCAGTCCGGAGAGCGATCTCACAGGTCGATGATAAGGCCGTCGTATGCCGATATGATGTCGAGCGGCGCCCGGCTGCCCCGGGTTATCTGCTCCAGCCGCCGTGTTTCGGCAACGATACGGGCCAGTTGCTTGTCGTCATGCACCGGCTCGTGGTGAAACATGGCGAGCCGCTTTGCTGACGCTGCCTGACACAGCTCGACGCCGACGATGTTGCTTGAATGGCCCCAGTCGGCCTTGACCGAGACCGCCTCGGCCAGCGAATACATGGCATCAAAAATGACCAGGTCGGCTTTGTGGAAGAACCGGGTGAACTCGGCATGCTCGGCAGGGTTTTCCAGTTTGTGCTCGGAATCGGTTGAATAGACGACAGTGCGGGTCAGGCTTTCAAAACGATATCCGTAGGAGTCGCCAGCATGCATCTGGCGCTTGGGCGTCACGTTGATGCCCGAGATATAGCGTGGCTGATCCGGCGTCATGACGTCAAATTCGATTTTTGCGCCGGCCTGGGCGTAATCGACAGGGAAGCACGGGGACTGCATTTGCCCGCGAACGGCTTGCTCCATACCGGCATGGCAACCATGCACGATGATGCGATTCCCTGGGATGTAGATGGGCGCGAAATACGGAAAGCCCATGAGGTGATCCGACTGCAGATGGGAGACGAAGACATGGTAAGTCTGCGGGTTGGGGATGCCGAATCGTGCGATCTTCGCCTGGCCCAGGGGGCGGGCGCCGCTGCCCATGTCGCAGATGAAATGGTCGTTGCTGTCGCCGACGATCTCGACGCAGGATGTATTTCCGCCAAAGGTGCCCACGACGGAAAAGGGCAGTTTGTCGATAAACTCGTCTGCCGCTGCGCGGTTCTTGAAGCTTTTGCCGTCTGCGGCAGTAAGCGCGGCAACGATTTTTTCGCGGATGTCGCGATGGGTCAGCGAAACCGGCAGCGAACCACGGGTTCCCCAGAAAACGACCTGTTTCATGATCCCAGGACCTTGCAGGCGGTGTCGACGCTGACGTAACAGGGCACGATCAGGTTGAAGCGGCTGATCGCGAACACCTCTTGAACCATGGGTTGCAGGGAGGCGATGGCGAAAACCCCTTTTTGCGCCTTGGCGCGTCGCGATGCCATCATCAGGACACGCAGTCCGGCACTACTGATGTAATCAACGCCGGAAAAATCGAGCAGAACTGATGGGTTCCCCGGAACACATCGATCCAGCAGGGGACCAAGTGATTTGGTGAACTCTTCGCTGGTTATGTGGTCTATGCGTCCGCTGACGGAAACGATCAGGACACCGGCCTGTTCGCGGGTGGGAAGATTCATCATCGCGTTGGGGAAGGGCTCTATGACAAAGGGCAAGTATGCCATGGCACCCGGCGCTCTCAGGTAAAATATTGCATGGAATCAAATCAGCAAATCACTCGCCCACTCTTCGGTTATCGCAAGTTCTGGGCACATCGTTTCGGGCCAGCCCCCTTTCTGCCCATGTCGCGTGCCGAGATGGATACCTTGGGCTGGGATTCGTGCGATATCATTCTCGTCACCGGGGACGCCTACATCGACCATCCTAGCTTCGGCATGGCCTTGATCGGGCGGTTGCTCGAAGCGCAGGGCTTCCGCGTCGGCATTCTTTGCCAGCCGGACTGGAATACTGCGGTCGACTTCAAAAAACTCGGAAAACCAAACCTGTTTTTCGGTGTCACGGCCGGCAACATGGATTCCATGGTCAATCGCTACACGGCTGACCGCAAGATCCGCTCGGACGATGCCTATACCCCCAACGGCGAACCAAACAAGCGGCCGGACCGGGCCGTCACGGTCTATGCCCAGCGTTGCCGCGAGGCGTTTCCCGGTTGCAACGTGATCGTCGGCTCGATTGAGGCCAGCCTGCGCCGCATTGCGCATTTCGATTACTGGTCGGACAAGGTGCGGCGGTCCGTGCTGCCGGATTCCAAAGCCGACATGCTGTTCTTTGGCAATGCCGAGCGCGCCATCGTCGAACTGGCGCATCGTGTGGCCAAGGGCGAGAAAATCAGCGAAATCCGCGATTTGCCTGGTACCGCCTTCATGGTTCCGTCCGGCTGGTTGCCGTCCGACGAGTGGGATGCCCTGGATTCGACCTCGGTCGATACGCCGGGTCCGCTGATCAGGCACACCGACCCGTATGCGATGGAAGCGGATTCCAGAAATGCCCAAAATTCCCGGTCGACCGTGGCAGATGGGGTGCCAACGAACGCCCAGCCGATCCGTATCGTTTCGCGTACCGAGCGACTGGCCGCACGCAGGGACAGGCGTGCCCATACCGTCATACGCCTGCCGTCCTATGAGCAGGTCAAGGATGACCCGGTGCTCTACGCACATGCTTCGCGTACCTTCCACCTCGAATCGAACCCGGGAAATGCCCGGGCTCTAGTGCAGGCGCATGGTGAACGCGATGTCTGGCTCAATCCGCCGCCAACCCCTTTGACTACCGAAGAGCTCGACGCCGTTTACGAATTGCCCTACGCCCGCCGGCCGCACCCGAGCTATGGCGAAGCCAAGATTCCAGCCTGGGAAATGATCCGTTTCTCGGTCAACATCATGCGCGGCTGTTTCGGCGGCTGCACCTTCTGTTCGATTACCGAGCACGAAGGTCGCATCATCCAGAGCCGTTCCGAGGACTCGGTCATCCGCGAAATCGAGGAAATGCGCGACAAGACGCCGGGCTTCACCGGCATCGTCTCCGACCTCGGCGGGCCGACGGCCAACATGTTCCACCTCAAGTGCAAGGACGAGAAGATCGAATCGGCCTGCCGCCGGCTGTCCTGTGTCTACCCGGATATCTGCGAGAACATGGGCACCGATCACAGCAAGCTGATTTCGCTGTATCGCAAGGCCAGGTCGCTCAAGGGCGTCAAAAAGGTTCTGATCGGCTCCGGCCTGCGCTACGACCTCGCTGTGCGTTCACCTGAATACATCAAGGAACTGGTAACCCATCACGTTGGCGGCTACCTGAAAATCGCTCCCGAGCACACCGAGGAACGCCCGCTGTCCAAGATGATGAAGCCGGGCATCGGTAGCTATGACCGCTTCAAGCAGCTGTTTGACCGTTTCTCCCGCGAGGCCGGCAAGGAGCAGTACCTCATTCCGTATTTCATCGCCGCCCATCCGGGTACGGAAGATGAGGACATGCTGAATCTGGCGCTCTGGTTGAAGAAAAACAATTTCCGTCTCGACCAGGTGCAGACCTTCATCCCGACCCCGATGGCGATGGCGACCACCATGTACCACAGCGAACGCAATCCGCTACGCAAGGTCACGCGCGACAGCGAGCAGGTCGGAACTGTGCGCAATGGTCGTCAACGCAGGCTGCACAAGGCTTTCCTGCGCTATCACGATCCAGCCAACTGGCCATTGCTGCGTGAAGCCCTCAAGGAAATGGGGCGGGCCGATCTCATCGGCAATGGCAAGAAGCAGCTTATCCCGGCCTGGCAACCGGCTGGCACGGGTGGCGCCTCAGCGGCATCTACCGGGAACGTCCGAAGGACCGGTCCCGTCTCCAGATCTACTGTGCAGCCGCGAACGCGAATTAGAAAGAAATAGGGCTTTTGGCATAATTGACTGGGCGGCGAGAAGTAGCGATACTCCAAAAAACGCCCTTTTTCAGTGCCTTCGAAAGCTTTCTGGCAGATTTTTCAGTTGCCCGTGCAGCCATCGAGATCCGGGGCGAAGAAACCATCCTGGATTCCGGAACGGGGATATGCACAGAGGACGACAGCACGAACGTGGCACGAGCCACGGTCGACGAGCAACCGATCAACGGTCCGGGTTCTCACGTCACAGTGATCACCAACCCTTTGGCGGTGCGCCGCACCGCTTTTCTTGGGAGGACCAGAGGGCCCAGTACTGGACTCGCCTGCTGTTCTGTGTTCTTGCACTGATGTACTTCAACTTTGGTGGCGAAGCCCAGGTCCGGCCATGGGCCACGCTGCCCATCGTTAACGTGGTGATGACGCTGTATGGCGTCCAGATCCTCTTGTTCATGTGGCATGCAACTCGGGTGCCACACGCGCCTTGGCGCAAGCGGCTGACCATGTGGATTGATATCGCAGCGGCGACATTTGCTGCCTTGGCAGACATCACGCTCAGTTCCCCCGGCTTCTTGGTTTTTCTGATGGTGATCCTCGGAAATGGCATGCGTTACGGACTTCAACTATTCGGTGAAGCCGTGATTGGTTGTCTGGGGGCGTCGATTCTGATTGTCTGGTTGCGATTGTCGGATTACCTCGCCATTTTGTCGGTCAGCGCCATCTTTTTCCTCGTGTTTTTTGCCATCGTCGTGCTCTATTCATATTCGCTGACGGCCAACACTGAACGCGCTCGCGCCAGGCTCTCGCACGAAAGAAATGTGGATGCCTTGACTGGCATGCTCAACAGGCGCGCGCTGATTGAGCGTGCATCACAACTATTCCAGTCACCATCAGCCAATGGCGGAGAAATTGTCGTGCTTTTTGCTGATCTGGATGGTTTCAAAAGTGTAAACGACACACACGGCCATCATGTCGGTGACAGGGTTCTCGTCGCCGTCGCTGAGTGCATACTCGATAGCGTGCGCAACGCCGATCTGGTCGCGCGCTATGGTGGCGATGAGTTTCTGCTTGTCTTGCCCAGAACGTCGCGGGATGGGGGCGAGATCGTTGCCCAACGCGTGCGTCAGGAAATCAACGATTGGGCCAGGCAAAACAAGATAGACTTCAACGTATCGATAGGTGTCGGCAACTACCCTGAGAACGGTCGCGATCTTGAGTCGGTCATCGCGTCGGTTGACAAGGCCATGTATCGCAGCAAGTCTGAAAACGGCCGGGGTGGCATCCTGCATGCAGAAAGCGCGGGCCTCGCTTGACACGGTGTCAATCGCTCGGCAATTGCTGTCGGCTCCGTTACACTGATCAGCTTTCCCACGAGTTCCCAAGAGTTGATCCATGACAGACCCGGCCAATACGCCCACGACCTATGAACTCATAGGTGGCGACAGCACTATAGCCAAGTTGTCCGCACGGTTTTACGAATTGATGGATACGGTCCCACAGTTTCAGGGGATCCGCGCCATGCACCCGGCTAGTCTGGAGGGCTCCCGTGACAAGCTGTACATGTTCCTGTCGGGCTGGATGGGTGGCCCAGATCTGTTTGTTGAGAAGTTTGGTCATCCACGGTTGCGTGGACGTCATATGCCCTTTCAAATAGGCATTGCCGAGCGCGATCAGTGGGTCGCCTGCATGGTTCTGGCGATGGATGACGTCGGTATCGACAAGGCGCTGAGCAAGAAATTACTGGAGAATTTTTTCCACACCGCTGATTTCATGCGAAATAAAGAAGGATAAAAGCTCGGCCGGTGATGTTGCGGCGCACCATCGGTGATAGAATCACGCCTTTGATTTTTCAGGCCTTCCCATGTCCGCTCGTCCGATCCGCAACATCGCCATCATCGCGCACGTTGACCACGGTAAAACCACCCTGGTCGACCAACTGCTCCGCCAGTCCGGCACCTTCGCAGCTCACCAACAACTGGTCGAGTGCGTCATGGACTCCAACGACCTGGAAAAAGAGCGTGGCATCACGATTCTTTCCAAGAATACTGCCGTCGAATACCAGGGCGTGCACATCAACATTGTGGACACGCCGGGTCACGCCGACTTCGGTGGTGAAGTCGAACGCGTGCTGGGCATGGTCGATGGCGTGGTTCTGCTGGTCGATGCTGCCGAAGGCCCGATGCCGCAAACCCGTTTCGTCACCAAGAAGGCACTGGCCCTCGGCTTGCGCCCGATCGTGCTGGTCAACAAGGTTGACCGCGACGGTGCCGATCCTGACCAGGCCGTCAATCTGACCTTCGACCTGTTCGACAAGCTTGGCGCAACCGACGAACAACTCGACTTCCCGATTGTTTACGCTTCCGGCCTCAACGGTTGGGCGGCCATGGAACTCGATCAGCCGCGCGAAAACATGATTCCGCTGTTCGATACCATTCTGCGCCATGTGCCGGCGCCGGATACCGATATCGAAGCGCCGCTGCAACTGCAGATCACCGCCCTCGATTATTCCTCCTATGTCGGTCGTATCGGCGTCGGCAAGATCAATCGTGGCAAGGTCAAGACCGGTCAGAACGTGCTGGTCATGTTCGGTACCGAAGAAGAAGCGGCCGAACACGAGCGCACCCCGATCAAGGCCAAGATTGGCCAGGTGTTTGGCTACAAGGGCTTGAACAAGATCGAACTGGAAGAAGGCCACGCTGGCGACATCGTCCAGATTACCGGTATCGAAGACCTGGTTCTTGGCTGTACCGTGACCGATCCGGAACAGCCGGAATCCCTGCCGCTGCTCAAGATCGACGAGCCGACCCTGTCTATGCAGTTCATGGTCAATACCAGCCCGCTGGCCGGAACCGAAGGCAAGTTTGTCACCAGCCGCCAGATCCGTGACCGCCTGCACAAAGAGCTGCTGACCAACATGGCGCTGCGCGTCCATGACACCGGCAACGGCGACGTTTTCGACGTGGCTGGCCGTGGCGAGCTGCACCTCGGCATCTTGCTCGAAAACATGCGTCGTGAAGGCTATGAACTGGCCGTCGGTCGTCCGCGCGTCGTCAAGAAAATGATCAACGGCGTCGAGTGCGAGCCGTACGAAATGCTGACGGTTGACGTCGAAGAAGACACCCAGGGCGGCGTCATGGAAAGCCTTGGTATGCGCAAAGGCGACCTTCAGGACATGGTTCCGGATGGTCGCGGTCGCGTCCGTATCGAATACCGTATTCCGGCGCGTGGCCTGATCGGATTCCAGGGTGAGTTCATGAACCTGACGCGCGGCAATGGCCTGATGAGCCATGTGTTCGACGAGTACGCCCCGGTCAAGGATGGCAGCGTCGCCGAGCGTCGCAATGGCGTGTTGATTTCCCAGGATAACGGCGAAGCCGTCGCCTACGCTCTGTGGAAGCTGCAGGATCGCGGCCGCATGTTCGTCGTCCCGGGTGACAAGCTGTACGAGGGCATGATTATCGGTATCCACAGCCGTGAAAACGACCTCGTGGTCAATCCGATCAAGGGTAAGCAACTGACCAACGTTCGTGCCTCAGGTACTGACGAAGCAGTGCGCCTGGTACCGGCCGTTCAGCTCAGTCTGGAAGCCGCCGTCGAGTTCATCGAAGAAGACGAGCTGGTCGAACTGACGCCGAAATCGATTCGTCTGCGCAAGCGTTACCTGACCGAAATCGAGCGCAAGCGTGCAGTGCGCGGTCTGTAAGGTGGAGGCATGAGCTTCTGCCAACCCTGTCGTTCATGGGTCGGGCAGCATAAAAAGGCGGCCCGTTGGGTCGCCTTTTTGCTTTTTCTGTCGCTATTCTTTACGCTGCTCGGTCAATTTACGACACCAATCAACGCCATCGGCTTCTGCTCTGTCTATCCGTGAATGCCACGGTCGACGCAGAAAAACAGCCAAAAAACGAAATCAGCCGCCGGTCATAGACATGAAGCGGACGACCTGCGGGGTATCCATTTGCTGGGAGAAATCGTGTCCATAGGGCTTGATTCCCATGCTGTCGATAATTGCCTGGCGTAAGGCAATATCATCGTTGCTGCCTCGCAGTACCGGTAGCAGGTTGACCGCATCGTTCTGGCCGAGACAAGGATAGAGCTCCCCCGTGGCAGTAATCCTGACGCGGTTGCAGGTATCGCAGAAATTGTGGCTATGCGGCGAAATGAAACCGACGCGAGATTCGCTACCGGGGATGCGCCAATAACGGGCTGGACCTCCGGAATCCTCAGTCGATGGAATCAGCTCAAACTGGCGAGACAAGATTTCTCGGGTTTCTTCGGACGAAATGTAGGTATTGGCCCGCCCCTGAATATCGCCTAGTGGCATTTCTTCGATAAACGAAATATCGAGTTCATTCTCGACTGCGAACTTGACCAGATCTATGAACTCGTCGTCGTTGGTGCCACGCATCATCACGGCGTTCAGCTTGGTGCGCTTGAATCCCGCCAGGCGAACCGAATCGATTCCACGCAGAACCTTGGACAGGTCACCAATCCTGGTTATGTTCCGAAAACGCTCAGGGCTCAAGGTGTCCAGGCTGATATTGATACGCTTGACGCCTGCCGCAAACAGTGGAGCCGCAAACCGGTCGAGTTGGGAGCCGTTGGTGGTCAATACCAGATTCTTCAGCCCGTCCAGAGCGCCAAGACGCTCAATCAGCCACATGGCATCCTTGCGAACAAGCGGCTCGCCCCCGGTGATTCGCAACTTGGTGACGCCAAGCCCCACAAATACCGAAGCAACGCGCAAACACTCTTCCAGGCTCATCACAGCCTTGCGTGGCAAAAAGGTCATTTCCTCAGCCATGCAATAGGTGCATCTAAAATCGCAGCGATCAGTAATTGACAGGCGTACGTAGGAAATTCGACGCCCGTATTTGTCAAGCAACGTTCCTTCTCGGTGGCCCGCTAACGAGGGATCAATGAGTGGCGTGAAGCCGGCAAGGCCGACTGGCGTTACTTCCTGCCCGAGTGTTTCGTTGTGCATGGCGGATGCTTCATTGATGGCCCATGGAGCATGGATCTGGTTTCTAACTGCTGATTATCAATGGTTGACTAATCCCTAACAAGTACAGACATCAAAAATACCGAAAGATTCTTGCTGAGGGAGGCCGCGCTGACATTCCGAGAAAAAGCCCGCTACTGAATATGCCAAACGGAAGGTGATATCATCAGTCGCCGCAATAATCGGTAATCTGGCGGCGTGGGCCCAATGGCGATGAAAATGGCAAGGAAAAACAAAAAGCCCAACCAAAATGGCTGGGCTTTTTTAGGTGTTTTTCTGGCTCCCCGACCTGGGCTCGAACCAGGGACCTACGGATTAACAGTCCGGCGCTCTACCGACTGAGCTATCGAGGAACAGAGAGGCGCATTATAGGAGTAGAATCCTCTCAGGTCAAGCATCTTGTGGTTTTTATAAGAACAATCTGGGTTATGGATTCCAATTTAGTATATGCGAAAACGCCAACCGGCGATGAGGCGGTTCGGCAGAGTACGCGCGTCGTACAACGCAATCTGCGCATGGTTTTGGTCCAGGTTGACGGGAAAACAACTGTTGCGGATCTGGCAGCAAAAATTGGCAACCCGAGGCTGGTTCAGTCGGCATTACGGGAGTTAGAAGAAGGGGGGTTCGTCGCGCCAACGGTTGATGCCGTTTCGGTTTGGGAAGAGAGCATGAAAGCAGCCAAAAAAGCAGCTGCCCCAGAGGATGTTCCCCCCCCCATGTCTCAGTTCTCCTCCTTTGCCCCCAAGTCACCGGGAGCATCCAAGGGGAGTGTGGGGGAAAGCGTTGCTGCTGGCTTCTCGTCATTTGGCAAGCCAATTCTTCCGTCCGCGTCTCCGTTGGATCCGCCTGTAGTCTATGCGGACACGCAAGAGCCAGAATATCTTCACAACCAGCAGCGGATGAGTGCTGGACGCAAGGCCTTGTTGGTCGTAGTTGGCTTTCTGGTTCTGTTGGCCTTGGCAGGGGGGGGCTACCCATACGAGCGATTCAAGCCTGACTTGGAAGCATCGGCGACGCGATTGCTCAGCACTCCGGTGAGCATTGATCACGTCGGCTTCACACTATTCCCCAGCCCTTCGCTCAAACTGAGAGGCGTTCGTATTGGTGAGCCGGTGGATGGAAGAATTGGCGAGGTACTTCTCTCATCGCCGTTTGCCCTGCTTGGTAGTGCACCACATCGTATAGCCAGGGTTGAAGTCTCCGACGCAATACTATCTGCCAACCGCTTGGTAGCCTTACCCATGCTAATGGGACCTATGGCCGGAAATCAGGAGGCGGTCTTTCAGAAAATGGTCGTCAAGCGTTTACAACTGACCATGGGAGACAAACTGGGTTTGAATGACCTTTTTGGTGAAATTGTGTTTCGCGAGGATGGGTCAATGGAAAAATCGAGTTTTGAGACCGTGGACCGTAGCATGCTGGTGAATGTTGAGGCCGGAAACCAGGGTTTGGCCCTGAATATTGAGGGGCGGGCGTGGACGCCGCCAGGAGCGCAGGTTGCGTTCGCATCTCTGCAGGCCAAAGGGGTGTTACAGAAGAACAGGCTAGTGGTTCAGAGTATTGATACGACTTTTCTCGGAGGCATCGTTCGCGGAAGTTGGGTTCTCAATTGGGAAAATGGCTTGGCGATGACTGGTGACGGGGTGCTGAGCAGACTTGATGCCCGCAAGGTTAGTGGTGCCTTCGCGCCGTCCTTGAGGATTGACGGTGAAATGACCGGGAACATTCGCTTGCGCTCCGTAGGCAGTGACTGGGAGAGTCTATGGGGCAATGTTGACGCCGTCTTGAGTATGGATATCACTCGCGGCGCACTGCACGGAGTTGACTTGGGTGAGGCTGTGCGTCGTAGTGGTGTATCCGATGTGCGCGCTGGTTCAACCAAATTCGACCGCCTGCGCTCTACCATTAGCATCACCCCAAAGCAGGTTGTTGGTCGTGACATCAAAATGGATGCGGGAATGGTTACTGCAGTTGGTCAGTTCAGCTCGGCCCGGAACGGTGTTGTCGAGGGAAACATGGCAGTCACGATGCAAACTTCTGTCGCTATCCAGAATGCGTCGGTTCGTGTTTTCGGCACCTTGCCGGATCTTAGCGCTACAACGCGCAGATAAAAAAGGGCGGAACCGGAGTTCCGCCCTTTTTCGAATTGGATCCCGAGCCGATCAGGCCTTGGTTACCGCCGCAATCGCCTTGGCGACGTAGTCCAGATTCTTGGTATTCAGTGCAGCCAGACAAATGCGGCCAGTCGATACGGCGTAAATGCCAAATTCGTCGCGCATGCAATCGACCTGCGCAGCACTCAGGCCAGTGTAGGAGAACATTCCGCGCTGCTGTGCAACGAAGGAGAAGTCCTGGCTTACGCCCTGAGCCTTGATGGCATCGACCAGACCGGTACGCATTGCACGGATACGGTCACGCATGCCGGCCAGCTCGTTCTCCCACATCTGGCGAAGTTCTGCCGAGGCTAGCACACCAGCTACCAGGGCGCCGCCATGGGTGGGCGGGTTGGAGTAGTTGGTCCGGATGACGCGCTTGACTTGCGACATGACGCGAGAGGACTCATCTTTGCCCGCGGTGACGATCGACAATGCACCCACGCGCTCGCCGTAGAGCGAAAAATTCTTAGAGAATGAGCTGGACGCGAAAAACTGCAGTCCAGAGGTCGAGAAGGCACGAACCGCAACGGCATCGGCATCAATCCCATCAGCAAAGCCTTGATAGGCCATGTCCAGAAATGGAACCAGACCACGTTTCTGGCAAACTGCAACGACTTCTGCCCATTGTCCGTCGGTCAGGTCTGCACCGGTCGGGTTGTGGCAACATGCGTGAAGGAGAATGATTGAGCCAGCGCCAAGGCCGCTCAGGCAGGCCATCATTCCGTCGAAATTGACGCCACGCGTTGCTGCGTCGTAATACGGGTAGGTTTCAACCTCGAAACCGGCGGATTCGAACAAAGCGCGATGGTTTTCCCAGGAAGGGTCGCTGATGTAGACCTTAGCATCCGGGTTCAGGCGCTTGAGGTAGTCTGCGCCAATCTTTAGCGCACCGGTGCCACCAAGGGCTTGAGCAGTGATAACCTGACCGTTGGCGATAAGGGCGGAGTCCTTGCCGAGCAGCAGGTTCTGCACTGCCGTGTTGTAGGCCGGATTGCCTTCGATTGGCTGATAGCCGCGCGGCAGGCCTGCTTTCACGCGGGCATCCTCGGCGGCCTTGACGGCGGCCAGCAACGGAATCTTTCCATTGTCGTCAAAATACACGCCTACGCCAAGGTTGACCTTGGTGGTGCGCGCGTCAGCATTGAAGGCTTCATTCAGACCGAGGATAGGATCGCGCGGGGCCATTTCCACCGCAGCGAAGATCGAAGAGGACATAAGAACTCCGTGAAATAATACGAACAATGTTCGCGCAGCCGATTTGCCGTGCGAAAAAACCTCAGAATTTTAGCATGAGCGAAACCAACAACATCATTCCGGTTGCCAGCTTCGAGGGCAGTCCATTTAGATTGCACCAGCCATTTCCACCAGCGGGAGATCAGCCGGAGGCGATCCGGCAATTAGTCGATGGGCTGTCTGATGGGTTGTCATTTCAGACACTGCTTGGTGTTACCGGCTCCGGTAAGACCTATACGATGGCGAACGTCATTGCGCGCACAGGCCGTCCTGCACTGGTATTGGCGCCAAACAAGACATTGGCGGCGCAGTTGTATTCCGAATTCAAGGAGTTTTTTCCCGAGAATGCCGTTGAGTACTTCGTTTCTTACTATGACTACTACCAGCCGGAAGCCTATGTACCATCGCGCGATCTGTTTATCGAGAAAGACAGCTCGATCAACGAACACATAGAGCAGATGCGCCTGTCCGCAACAAAAAGTCTTATTGAGCGACGGGACGTGGTGATCGTTGCTACGGTGTCCTGTATTTACGGTATCGGTGACCGTGACGAGTATCACAACATGATCCTGACCATGCGGGTCGGCGACCGTCTCGATCAGCGCGCTATCGTCAAGAGGCTGACGGAGATGCAGTACGACCGCAACGAGACGGACTTTCATCGCGGCACGTTTCGTGTTCGAGGCGACATCATCGACATTTTTCCAGCGGAACACGCCGAACACGCCATTCGCGTTTCCCTGTTCGACGACGAAGTTGAGGCCCTGCAGTTCTTCGACCCGCTGACTGGCCATCTACTGCACAAGGCGCTCCGATTTACGGTATTCCCGGCTTCCCATTACGTCACACCGAGAGGGACTGTCTTGCGCGCCATGGAAGCCATCAAGGATGAATTGCGAGAACGGATAGAGTTCTTCACGCTGAGCAACAAGCTGGTAGAAGCACAACGTATCGAACAACGCACCCGTTTTGATCTGGAAATGCTCGATCAGATTGGTTTCTGCAAGGGGATTGAGAATTACTCGAGGCATTTTTCCGGGCGCAAGGCCGGGGAGTCACCGCCGACACTGATCGATTATCTGCCCGCTGATGCGCTGATGTTCATCGACGAGTCGCATGTCAGCATTGGGCAAGTGGGCGGTATGTACAAGGGCGACCGGTCGCGCAAGGAAAACCTTGTTGACTATGGTTTTCGCCTGCCGTCGGCACTTGATAACCGCCCATTAAAATTCAACGAGTTCGAGGCGCACATGCGCCAGACAATTTTCGTTTCAGCTACACCTGCCGAATACGAACAACAGCATGCTGGGCAGGTAGTTGAGCAAGTAGCCCGGCCGACTGGCCTGATCGATCCGGAAGTTATCGTTCGGCCGGCTTCTACGCAGGTTGATGATCTGTTGGGAGAAATTGGCAAGCGGGTTGCCGTTGGTGAGCGCATATTGGTTACAACGCTGACCAAGCGAATGTCTGAAGACTTGACGGATTTCCTTGCCGACAATGGGATCAAGGTTCGATATCTGCACTCCGATATCGATACCGTCGAGCGCGTGGAAATCATCCGCGATCTGCGTTTGGGTGAGTTCGACGTACTGGTCGGGATCAATCTGCTGCGAGAAGGCCTTGATATTCCGGAGGTTTCGCTGGTCGCGATCCTCGATGCCGACAAGGAGGGTTTTCTGCGGTCCGAGCGCTCGCTTATTCAAACTATCGGCCGCGCCGCGCGCCATATCCATGGCACAGCGATCCTCTATGCTGATACGATTACAAGATCCATGCAACAGGCTATTGCTGAGACTGGGCGGCGACGCGAGAAGCAGATCGGTTTCAATCTGGCGTATGGCATCACACCGCGTGGTGTGTCCAAGAAGATCAAGGACATCATCGACGGAGTTTATGATGCTGAAACGGCCCAGGTCGAACAGAAGGTTGCCCAGCAATTGGCGATATACGACGCCATGGATGAGAAAAAAGCGGCCAAGGAAATAAAGCGCCTGGAGAAAGCGATGCTTGAGTGCGCAAGAAATCTGGAATTCGAAAGAGCGGCGGAAGCCCGCGACGAATTGTTCCGATTGAAGGAGCGGATATTCGGCGTGGCGCGACACGACCCTGACGGAGAGACAAAATGAGCTATCGCGTGCTACTCGTCTGCATGGGCAACATATGCAGATCGCCGACGGCCGAGGGTGTGTTTAGATATTTCGTTAAAATCAATAACCTCGGAGGAAATGTTGAAGTTGATTCTGCGGGGACGCATGGCTATCACGTCGGTGAAGCACCTGACTCCCGAACACAACGCGCAGCAGCTGCGCGGGGTTACAACCTTTCTCAATTGCGCGCTCGCAAGGTTGCGCGTCAGGATCTGGATTACTTTGATCTTATTCTGGCCATGGACAAAAGCAATCTTGATAACCTGAGGCGAATGGCGACGCCAGAGCAGCAAAAACGCATCGGGTTGTTCATGGATTACGCGCAGAATTTTGACGATGAAGAGGTGCCCGATCCTTACTATGGCCTGGGGCACGGCTTCGACCTGGTCCTCGACATGGTCGAGGATGCTTCGCTAGGGCTTGTCGAAGAGATCAAAAAGAAACTCGGAAAATCTTGATAGACCATCAAAAAAATGGGCTCCCTCGGGAGCCCATTCAGTTTGCACCGCTAACGCTTATTTTCCGGTCTCAATCATAAGCAGAGGCTCATTTTCAGCTTGGTCCGCGACGGGTTTCTGCTTGCGCGGACGACCCAGCTTGACCGGAGGTTCCGCTTGGGCAACAGCAGGTGCTGTAGTCTGGACCAAAACCAGCCCGCTATCCGCCAATGCCGAGGAAACGTCGAAAAGTTCCGGAGTAACTGTAACCGACTCCGGCTGAGCTACAACAGAGGGAATCTCATCGATCACGACTGGTGCAGGCTCTTCAATTGCAGGAATGGCAACAGGCAGCAGTTCCGCAACTGCAACGGGAGCAGGTTCTTCAGGAGGCTGCGTAGCGGCCGCAGTGGTGGTAACTGGCGGAGTCGCCGGGAGGACCACAACAACCGGTTCTTGGCTGGCCAGTTCAACTGATGGCTGAGCCAGCATAGAGGCTTCAGCGGTTTCGACAACGGCTGCCTGAGCCTCGGATTCGTTACGGCGCTCACCACGACCACGGCCACCGCGACGACCGCGACGACGGTTGCCCTGATCCTCGTTGGATCCGGTCTCTTGTGCATCGTTGCCAACGAGCGGCGCTACGGATACCGCCACTTCGGCTGGCGCTCCCTGATTTGCCAGCTTGACTTCAACAGCCTCTGGCTGTGGCCGTTCGCCACGACCCTTGCGCTCGCCACGTGGGCGACGCTCCTGACGCTCGCCGTTTCCTGCGGTCGACTCCTCGGAAGGTGCCTTTTCGGACATGCGATCGTTGCGATTGCCACGATCCTTGTTGCGCTCACCGCGTTCCTCGTCGCGCTTGTTGCCATTTCGTCCACCACGGCGACCGTCTGAGCGCTCGCGACGTCCCTCAGCACGACCTTCGCGCGGTTTCTTGGTGGGCTCGCTGGCAACAACTGGCTCGGCCACAGGTTTGGCTGGAGAGCGGAACCACGAGAAGATTTTCGAGAGCAGACCGGATTCCTGCTGGGCGGGAGCCGCAGCTGGCACTTCGGCTTTCTCCGGGACAACGGGAGCGGGTTGCTCGGGCGAAATAGCCTTGATCGCAGCCTCTTGTCGCGGCTTTGACGCCTCTTGCTGAGTGGCCTGTTTGATGGCTTCCTCAATAGGCATATCAACCATGCGGTACGACGGCTCGCGAAGATCATCCTGATTCAGGTCGTCGTGGCGCAGGCGCGAAATGGTGTGTGCCGGCGTTTCCAGATGAACGTTCGGAATGAGCAGGATGGTGACCTTGTGACGCAACTCGATGGCCTGGATATCGGGGCGCTTCTCGTTGAGCAGGAAGGTGGCGACATCAACCGGGACCTGAACATGAACGGCGCCGGTGTTTTCTTTCATCGACTCCTCTTCGAGGATGCGCAAAATGTGCAGTGCAGCCGATTCTGTAGAGCGGATGTGGCCGGTACCGGTACAGCGCGGGCAGGGGATGTAGCTGGTTTCGGCAAGGGCGGGGCGCAGGCGCTGACGGGAAAGCTCCATCAGACCAAAGCGGCTGATCTTGCCCATCTGGACGCGGGCACGGTCGAAGCGCAGGCCGTCGCGCAGTCGATTTTCGACGTCACGCTGGTTTTTCTGGCTTTCCATGTCGATAAAGTCGATGACAATCAGGCCACCTAGGTCGCGCAGGCGCAGTTGGCGGGCCAGTTCGTCAGCTGCTTCCTGATTTGTCTTGAGCGCGGTTTCCTCGATGTCGGAGCCTTTGGTTGCGCGACCCGAATTGACGTCGACAGCAACCAGCGCTTCGGTGTGGTCGATGACGATGGCGCCACCGGACGGCAGGTTGACCTGCCGGGCAAAGGCGGTTTCGATCTGGTGCTCGATCTGGAATCGCGAGAACAGCGGCACATCGTCACGATAGCGTTTAACGCGATTGACGTTACCCGGCATGACAGTACCCATGAAGGCACGAGCCTGCTCGTAAACTTCGTCGGTATCGATGAGGATTTCACCGATGTCCGGCTGGAAGTAATCCCGAATGGCACGAATGACAAGGCTGCCTTCCAGGTAGATCAGGAAAGCACCAGTCTGCTGCTGTGCTGCGCCGTCAATGGCTGTCCACAGTTGCAGCAGGTAGTTCAAGTCCCACTGCAGTTCTTCGGCCTGACGGCCAATTGCCGCCGTGCGGGCGATCAGGCTCATGCCGCTGGGTACTTCAAGCTGATCCATGACATCGCGGAGTTCCGCGCGTTCGTCACCATCGACACGGCGGGATACACCGCCGCCGCGTGGATTGTTCGGCATCAGAACGAGGTAACGGCCAGCGAGGGAAACGTAAGTCGTCAGGGCGGCGCCCTTGTTGCCACGCTCGTCCTTGTCTACCTGGACAATGAGTTCCTGACCTTCTTTCAGTGCATCCTGGATGCGGGCGCGGCCTTCGGTACCCGGCTGAAAGTAGGAGCGGGAGACTTCCTTGAAAGGAAGAAAGCCATGCCGATCGGCGCCATAGTCTACGAAGCAGGCTTCGAGTGACGGCTCGATCCGGGTGATGACACCCTTGTAGATGTTGCTTTTGCGTTGTTCCTTGGCGGCGGATTCAATGTCGAGATCAATCAGTTTCTGACCATCGACAATGGCGACACGGAGTTCTTCCGCCTGTGTCGCATTGAATAGCATGCGTTTCATTATTTTCGGGCTCCAGCGCACAGCTGCACGCTGCAACGAAACGCCCGGGCAGGCAGCGACAGTTTCAGTTATCGGGTTGCGTCATGAGTGATGGTTGGCAAAGGCGATGGTGAATGTGCTGATCAACAAACGGCCGCGTGCTTTTTATTGAAATGCGCGACCTGAAAATTCCTGCAACGGGCAATCCGTGCGTGCTTACAGTGGGCTTATCCATTAACATCACTACTTTTGGTGAGTGAACTTAACCAGTCGTTTTACGTTGGTCTGGCCTGGGCAGTTGGCACAGGTGAGACTTTCGAGCCTGCCACCTGGCGGTCGCGCTTTTAGCGCGAGGGCACAAACGGTCTGACGGTTCGGCATCTCTTGCAAACCGAGACGTAGAACTCAGGCAGTATATTAGAAAATGACCGGTGCAGGTAACAATTCAGTCACGCATGCCGTTATCGGCGAAGACGAAGTCGGGCAGCGCCTTGATAACTTCCTGATCCGCCGCTGCAAGGGGGTTCCCAAAAGCCATATTTACCGGATTCTGCGCAGCGGCGAGGTCCGGGTAAACAGTGGCCGGGTTGATGCAACTTACCGACTATGCGCCGGCGACAACGTGCGTATTCCACCCATCCGTATTGCCGAACGGCCGCAAAACGAAGTCGATGAAGTAGCGAAGGAGCGCGTCGATTTGCCAATCATCTATGAAGATGAGGCTATGCTTGTCATCGACAAGCCAGAAGGCATTGCCGTTCATGGCGGCAGCGGCGTCAGTTTTGGCGTGATCGAAGCCTTGCGCCGGCAGCGGCCGCAAGCAAAATTCCTCGAGTTGGCCCATCGTCTGGATCGCGAAACTTCCGGTGTGTTGCTCGTCGGCAAAAAAAGATTGGCGCTGACCGCGTTGCACGACATGTTCCGCGAGCATGGAGCAGGGGCTGACAAACGCTACCTCGTTTTGGTTAAAGGGCGCTGGATGAACACTACCCAGCACGTCAAGTTACCCCTGCATAAATATCTTACGGAAGGTGGTGAGCGTCGTGTTTCTGTCAATCCGGAGGGCAAGGCGTCGCATACCATTTTCCGCTTGTTGGCCCGCTGGCCGGATATGAGCTTGCTTGAAGCGCAGTTGAAGACGGGACGCACCCACCAAATCCGCGTTCATCTCGCGCATCTTGGTTTTCCCATTCTGGGCGACGAAAAATACGGTGATTTCGCGTTGAACAAGAATCTGAAACGTGACGGCCTGAAACGCATGGCATTGCACGCCTGGCGGATGGCTTTTCGCCACCCCCTGACAGCTACGCCGATCGAGTGTGTTGCGCCGTTGCCTGACAGCTTTGGGGGGTACGTTGCTACGGTCAACCGGAAGATCGACCCCGAATTCAAGTCTGACAATCTCGACAATATATTGAAGCAACGATGAAATACGAACTGGTGGTCTTTGACTGGGATGGCACGCTGCTCGACTCAGCTGGCGCCATCGTGCGCGCCATTCAGGCATCGTGCCAGGATCTTGATTTGCCCGTTCCTGATGATGCCCGAGCCCGTCACGTTATAGGGCTGGGATTGGCCGATGCTCTGCGCCATGCGGTACCGGATTTGCCGCCAGAGGATACGCAGGCAATGATCGAACGCTATCGTTTTCACTACTTGTCAGGCGATCAAAGCCTGATGCTGTTCGATGGCGTCCTCGAAATGCTGCAGCGCCTGCAGGCAGCTGGACATGTTTTGGCGGTGGCGACAGGGAAAAGCAGGCTTGGCCTAGAGCGCGCGTTCGATCACTCCGGGCTGCGCCCACTTTTTATGGCTTCACGCTGTGCAGATGAATGCCATTCGAAACCGCATCCCCAGATGCTCCATGAGCTTATGGCCGAGTTTGGCATATCCGCCGAGTCGACTGTGATGATTGGGGACACCTCACACGACCTGCTGATGGCGACCAATGCCGGCGTTTCCAGTCTGGCCGTTACCTATGGCGCCCATCCGCACAATCATTTGCTGGATCACAAACCCTTGGCCTGTCTGCATAGCGTGAAGGAAGTTGACCGGTGGCTGCAGGATCACGCCTGATCTGCACAAGTTCGGAACTTGCTGAGGCAGGGCCGGGGTATCGTTTTTCCGTCGAGCGCTTCGGGCGAACGATCCCGGCATTTGTTGTTCGCTACAGCGGTCAGGTTTACGCCTATCTGAACGAATGCGGCCATGTTCCGGCTGAGCTCGACTGGCTACCCGGCCAATTCTTCGACGATTCCAAGCTATACTTGATCTGCTCGATTCATGGCGCACTTTATGCTCCAGAATCTGGCAGATGTCTCGGTGGCCGCTGTCAAGGAAAAGGATTGAAACCCTTGAACGTGCAAGAGATCAACGGACAGATTTTTTTAGAGCAAGAAAAAAATTATGGATAGCCCCCAACCCCCCAATCAAGACTCCGCCTGGGAGCGGAAAACGCTGGAAAAACTGGTCTTTGCAGCCCTTGATGAGCAGCGGGCTCGTCGTCGCTGGGGGATTGCCTTCAAAGCGCTTGGCTTCGTCTATCTTCTGGTTGTGCTGGTTGCCCTTGTCGATTGGGGGGCTGGAGCAGAGCACCAGGAGCGCCACACAGCCTTGATCACGCTCAATGGCGTGATCGAGGCCAAAGGTGAAAGCAATGCGGAGAACCTCGTTACCGCGCTGAGCAGCGCCTTCGAGGAGAAACACGTTGCCGGCGTCATCCTGCGCATCAACAGCCCTGGCGGCAGCCCGGTTCAGGCGGGGATCATCAATGATGAAATTCGCCGTTTGCGTGCGAAGCATCCGGAAAAGCTGCTGTACGCAGTGGTCGAAGACATGTGTGCGTCGGGAGGTTATTACGTCGCCGCTGCTGCTGACCAAATTTATGTCAACAAGGCCAGTATTGTCGGCTCAATTGGTGTATTGATGGATGGCTTTGGGTTCACCGGCACGATGGACAAGGCTGGCGTTGAGCGACGCCTGCTTACTGCCGGCGAAAACAAGGGTTTCCTCGACCCGTTCTCACCGCAGGCGCCGCAGCATAAAGCCCATGCCCAGACGCTGTTGAACGATATTCACCAGCAGTTCATCGATGTCGTGAAAGCAGGTCGCGGCAATCGGCTCAAGGAAACGCCCGAAATGTTCTCAGGCCTGATGTGGACCGGCGCCCAAAGCGTTCAATTGGGGCTAGCCGATGATTTTGGCAGTGTTGATTCGGTAGCGCGTGACGTGATCAAGGCCGAGAAGGTTCTCGACTATTCGGTCAAGGACAACATCGCAGAACGCTTCGCTAAGCGCCTTGGAGCCAGTACCTTCGCTGGATTCTGGAAGGGGTTTTCAGAAAGCGCCCTTGGCGTCAGCCTTCGTTAATTCTCAAGCCAGCAAAAGAAAAACCGTTGGACGCCGCTCGATCTCGGGCGGCGTTTGTTTTTTCCAGGACTGGATTGGTCGTGTCAGCACCGATTCACCCGGCAAGGTCAAATCAGTAGCCACGGTTAGCCGGGTCATTGGCTGGCAGGTTTGAAGAATTGCATCGAACATTGCCCGGTTGCGGTAGGGCGTTTCGATGAAAATCTGCGTCTGCTGACGTTTTTTCGATTCGCCTTCCAACTCGCGCAGCATTCTGGTGCGATCGGCCTCCTTGGCCGGCAAGTAACCCTGAAAAGCAAAACGTTGCCCGTTCAATCCGGAGGCCATGAGAGCCAGCAGAAGCGAGGATGGTCCAATGAGCGGTACGACACGGATACCTTCCCGCTGCGCCAAAGCAACCAGATTTGCCCCTGGATCGGCAACCGCCGGGCAGCCTGCCTCCGACAGCAAGCCTACATCGTGGCCGGCGCGAAGGGGTTCCAGCAGGCGATCGAGTTCACTCGCCTTGGTGTGCTCGTTCAACTCCTGAAGCTGCAATTCCTGCAGCGGCAAGTCGGTGCCTGCCGCTTTCAGAAAGGCACGAGTTGTCTTGGCCTGTTCGACGACAAAATAAGCCAAAGGCCGGATCGCCGCAAGAACATTGGCCGGCAGGGATTCCTGTGGCGCTGTCGGGCCGAGCGGTACGGGTATCAGAAAGAGCGTGCCTGTCATCAGAGAACTGTCACGCCCTGCGTACGCAACATGTCGCAGAGCGCAATCAGTGGCAAGCCGACCAGTGCATTCGGATCGTCGCCACGCATGCTACTCAAAAGCGCGATTCCCAACCCTTCTGATTTGGCCGAACCGGCACAGTTGTACGCGGGCTCACGAGAAAGATAATTCTCGATTTCCTGGTCGCTTAACTTCCTGAACGTGACCAGGGTTGGTACGCCACGAACCTGCGCCTCGCCCGTCCTGGCATTGAGCAGGCAGAGACCGGTAAAAAAATTAACCGTCTTTCCGGACAGGGCGCGCAACTGTTCGACGGCGCGTTCATGCGTACCGGGTTTTCCGTATATTTTGCCGTCGACCGTAGCAACCTGATCGCTACCGATAATCAAGGCGTCAGGGTACGTTTCCATGACGGCTCTGGCCTTGGCTTCAGAAAGCCTCATGGCAATTTGTTCCGGCATTTCGCCGGGAAGAGAGGTTTCGTCGGTTTGCGGATTGGCAACATCAAAGGGTAAGCCAAGGCGAGTCAGGAGTTCCCGGCGAAATGGGGAGGTTGAGGCGAGGATCAGGTTTTGAGGCATAAATATTCGTTACAACAAAGCCTTGCACTGAATAGTTCAAGCAGCACTTTGTTTTGACTTGGAGAGCCAAAAATAATATCATTCAATGTTTAGGTCGGAACAGTTCAAGATTGAAAAGGATTTCGGACGCTTTTGCTTTTGCCAGAGATGGTCGTGTTCTCGAAGGAACATTGGTCGTTGAGGAGCTGGATCGCCTGCATGATTTGCTGGCTGAAATCAGTGGAGAGGTATCTTTCCGGCTGACTGGATACAAAGGCGATAACGGAGAACCCATGCTGCATTTGGAGGTTTCGGGAGTGATCCCGCTAGCCTGTCAGCGCTGCCTGGCAGCCATACCTTTTGATCTTGATGTCGATTGCCAACTGGAACTTGTTCCTGCTGGCGTCGAATTGTCGCAAGACGAACTGGAAGACGACACCCGGGATTTCCTGCCGGTGGAGCGCGAACTGGACGTGGTTGAAGTGGTAGAGGATGAAATCCTCCTCGCCCTGCCAGTGGCGCCAAGGCACGAAAAATGTGGTTTGCCTGGCGCGGCCGATGCAGGCGAACGGATCAATCCGTTCGCACAGTTATCCGCGCTTAAAGGTAAGCCGAACTGATTTTAATGGAGTAAGAAAATGGCCGTTCAACAGAACAAAAAGTCCCCATCCAAGCGTGGCATGCACCGTGCTCATGACTTCCTGACCGCCCCACCGCTGGCAGTCGAGTCGACTACTGGTGAAGCCCACCTGCGTCACCACATTTCTCCGGCCGGCTTCTATCGCGGCAAAAAAGTCACCAAGGGCAAGGGCGAGTAATCGTTCAATGAAGGGCAGGCGGTTCTCGGTGAGCCGCCTGCCTTTTATTTTGCCATGACAACCCGCATTGCCATTGATTGCATGGGGGGTGACCACGGTCCGTCAGTGACGGTCCCAGCGGCCATTCAATTCCTTGCGGAGCATCCGTCAGCCAATCTCATCCTGGTCGGTCAGGACGAAGTGTTGCGCCCGTTGCTCGGCAACCATGTCAGCGATTCACGCATTCGCCTTGTCCACGCCTCAGAAATTGTTGGCATGGATGAGTCGCCGGCGCTTGCTTTGCGCAACAAAAAAGATTCTTCGATGCGGGTTGCCGTCAACCAGGTCAAATCCGGTGATGCTGACGCCTGCGTTTCTGCCGGTAATACCGGTGCGCTGATGGCTATTTCCCGCTTTGTGCTGAAGATGTTGCCGGGCATTGATCGCCCGGCAATCTGCGCACCACTGCCGACGGTCAACGGACACACGCACATGCTGGACCTCGGCGCCAACGTGGATTGCGGGCCAGAGCACTTGCTCCAGTTCGGAATCATGGGCGCCATGCTGATTTCGGCAATGGAGCACAAGGATCAGCCGACGGTTGGCATTCTCAATATTGGTGAAGAAGACATCAAGGGGAATGAGGTAGTCAAGGCAGCGGCTGGGTTGCTCCGAAACTCTGGACTCAATTTTATCGGCAACGTCGAAGGTGACGGCATCTACAAAGGTGAAGCCGAAGTCATCGTTTGCGACGGCTTTGTCGGCAATGTTGCGTTGAAGACCTCGGAAGGGCTTGCTCAAATGCTTGCATCCTCCTTGCGGACCGAGTTCAAGCGGAACTGGCTGACAAAACTTGCGGCCCTGATAGCAATTTCGGTGCTCAACAACTTCAAAAGGCGCTTCGATCATCGCCGCTACAATGGCGCGATCCTGCTAGGTTTAAGGGGCGTTTCGGTAAAAAGCCATGGTTCGGCAGATGTCCTGGCCTTTGGCAATGCAATCTCGCGAGCTTATGATGCAGCGGAAAACCGCGTTTTGGAGCGCATTACCAGCCGCTTGGCTCAGATGACGCCAACGCCAGCTGTCGCTGAGGAGAAAGTCTGAATGTACGCACGCTTGATCGGCACCGGCAGTTACCTTCCGGGCATCCCTGTCTGCAATGACGATCTTGCGGCACGCGGAATCGACACCAACGACGAGTGGATCGTGACGCGTACCGGTATTCGTAGCCGCCATCTTGCCAGTCACGGATCCACCTCCAGTGAACTAGGTCTTATTGCGGCTCAGCGGGCGCTGGAAATGGCCGGCGTTTCGCCCGCAGACCTCGACCTGATCGTCGTTGCCACGTCGACCCCGGACTATATTTTCCCGAGCACAGCCTGCCTGATTCAGGCGAAGCTGGGTAACAAAGGCGCAGCAGCTTTTGATGTTCAGGCTGTGTGCGCCGGGTTTACCTACGCCTTGGGGATCGCAGAAAAGTTTATCCGCTCCGGTAGCCACAAGAAGGTGCTGGTTATCGGTGCTGAGGTTTTCTCGCGCATCCTTGACTGGAATGATCGCGGTACCTGCGTGCTTTTTGGCGATGGCGCTGGCGCCGTCGTACTGGAAGCTTCCGACCGGCCGGGCATATTGGCTACGGCAATGCATGCAGATGGCAGCCAGAATGGCATCCTGAACGTTCCAGGCCAGATTTGCGGTGGTCAGGTAACTGGTGATCCCTTCCTGCGTATGGATGGCCAAGCCGTGTTCAAGTTTGCTGTGCGCGTTTTGGCTGATGTTGCTACTGAGGTTTGTCAGACAGCCGGCATTCAAACAGCCGATGTTGATTGGCTGATCCCGCATCAGGCGAACATTCGCATCATCGAGGCAACAGGCAAGAAGCTTGGCATTGACCGCAACAAAGTAATCGTGACCGTTGATCGTCATGGCAACACATCTGCCGCCTCCGTTCCGCTTGCACTGGACGAAGCCGTGCGCGATGGGCGCATCCAGCGCGGCCAGAAGGTGCTGGTTGAAGGCGTAGGTGGTGGCTTTACATGGGGCGCAGCCCTTCTCGAATTCTGAACCAGGAGACGAAACGATGTCTTTTGCATTCGTATTTCCCGGCCAAGGCTCGCAGAGCGTTGGCATGATGGCAGCCTACGGCGACTCAGCCGTAGTTCGTGCAACGTTTGATGAAGCTTCTGCTGCTCTGGGTGATGACCTGTGGGCCATGGTTGCCGAAGGCCCGGCCGAAGCGCTGACCCAAACGGTAAACACGCAGCCGGTGATGTTGACCGCAGGTGTCGCTGCATGGCGTTTGTGGCTTGACAAGGGCGGCAAGAAACCTGCGGTTGTTGCCGGCCATAGCCTTGGGGAATATTCGGCATTGGTTGCAGCTGGCGTGATTGACTTCAAGGATGCCGTGCCGCTGGTTCGGTTGCGCGCAGCCGCCATGCAGGAAGCCGTGCCAGTCGGCACAGGTGCCATGGCTGCCGTTCTCGGGCTGGACAACGCCGGCATCGCAGCTGCCTGTGCTGAAGCGGCGCAGGGGGAAGTGGTTGAGCCAGTCAATTTCAACGCCAACGGCCAGACAGTAATCGCCGGCCACAAGGGGGCTGTAGAACGTGCCATGGAAGCCTGCAAGGCTCGTGGGGCCAAGATGGCCAAGGCACTTCCGGTGTCAGCACCGTTCCATTCTTCGTTGATTCGTCCTGCCGCTGACAAGCTCGCTGCCCGTCTTGCGGAATTAACGCTGCTGGCGCCACAGATTCCGGTGATCAACAACGTCGATGTTGCCATCGAAAATGAACCGGCACGAATCAAGGATGCCTTGATTCGTCAGGCATATAATCCTGTTCGTTGGGTCGAGACTATCCAGGCGATGGCCGCTCTGGGGATCATGACCGTAGGCGAGTGTGGCCCTGGCAAAGTGCTGGCTGGCCTGACCAAACGCTGCGCCGATGGAATTTCCGGTATTGCGCTGGCAGATGCTGCTGCCATCGAAGCTAACGTTGGCCTGGAGTAAGCGATGCTGAACGATAAAATCGCGCTGGTCACCGGTGCCACTCGCGGCATTGGCCGGGCTATTGCTTTGGAGCTCGGCAAGCAGGGCGCTACCGTCATCGGTACGGCAACCAGCGATGACGGCGCAGCCAACATTTCGGCCTATCTGGCCGAGGCTGGCGTTAAGGGCAAGGGTATTGCACTTGATGTTTGCAATCCTGCTCAGACGGATTCCGTTCTGGCCAATGTTGCCAAGGAATTTGGTGCCATCACTGTTCTGGTTAACAACGCCGGCATCACTCGCGACAACCTGAGCATGCGCATGGGTGACGACGAGTGGGATGCGGTCATCGATACCAATTTGAAAGCCGTTTTCCGTTTGTCGCGCGGCGTCATGCGCGGCATGATGAAGGCCCGTTTTGGCCGTATCGTCAATATCACCTCCGTCGTCGGTTACTCCGGCAACCCCGGTCAGGCCAATTACTGTGCAGCCAAGGCTGGCGTTGCCGGGATGAGTCGATCATTGGCCCGCGAACTGGGTAGCAGGAACATTACGGTCAACTGTGTCGCCCCGGGGTTTATTGCAACGGACATGACGCACGCGTTGACCGAAGAGCAGAAGCAGGCCATGCTGACGACCATTCCGCTGGGTCGCGCTGGCACGCCAGAAGACATTGCCGGCACCGTCGGCTTTCTCGTATCCCCGGCAGCTGCCTATGTCACAGGCACAACAGTGCATGTGAATGGCGGTATGTTCATGGATTGATTTCCCGAAGCCTCGGCTTTTGGTAGACTAGTAACGTTTTTTTTCGTACCCCTGAGGGGAAGGAGTTTTTCGAATGGATAACATCGTAGAGCGCGTCAAGAAGATCGTCGCCGAACAACTGGGCGTGAACGAAGCGGACATCAAGAACGAGTCCTCCTTTGTGGATGATCTGGGCGCGGATTCCCTGGATACCGTTGAACTGGTTATGGCCCTCGAAGAAGAGTTCGAGTGCGAGATCCCTGATGACCAGGCTGAAAAGATCACCACGGTCCAGCAGGCTGTCGATTTCATCCTCGCCAACAAGAAGTAATTTGTTCTCGTTGACTTAGGCAAGGCCGGCCCCCATGGCCGGCCTTGCTACATTTGCTTTCGGAGTGCACCTTGGCACGTCGCAGAGTCGTAATTACCGGTCTGGGCATCGTTAGCCCGGTCGGAAACACCGTTGAAGAAGCCTGGCAAAATGTTCTTGCCGGCAAATCCGGTATTGCCGCTGTCACCAAGTTCGATACCAGCACCTTTCCGGTCCAGATTGCCGGAGAGGTCAGGAACTTTGACATTACTCAATATATTTCAGCCAAAGACGCACGCCGCATGGATGACTTCATCCATTTTGGCCTTGCGGCTGGCATTCAGGCTGTACGTGATGCAGGTCTGGACAAAGAAAATGTCGTAGATCTCGAACGCGTTGGCGTTGCCATCGGTTCCGGTATCGGTGGCTTGCCACTGATAGAGGCGACCAAGGAAGAATATGCCGCAGGTGGTGTACGCAAAGTTTCGCCATTCTTCGTGCCGGGTTCCATCATTAACATGATCTCGGGAAACCTGTCCATTGAGTTTGGCTTCAAGGGACCGAACATCGCGCTCGTTTCTGCCTGCACGACCGGTACGCACTCCATTGGTGATGCGGCGCGTATCATCGAATATGGTGACGCGGACGTGATGATTGCTGGCGGCGCTGAGTCAACCGTATCCCCGTTGGGTATGGGTGGCTTCTGTGCTGCACGTGCGCTATCGACCCGAAACGACGATCCAACTACGGCCAGCCGGCCATGGGACAAGGATCGGGACGGTTTTGTGCTCGGTGAAGGTGCTGGCGTCATGGTGCTGGAAGAGTACGAGCACGCCAAGGCGCGTGGTGCCAAGATTTATGCCGAGCTGGTCGGTTACGGGATGAGTGCTGATGCTTATCACATCACCGCGCCGAACATGGATGGCCCGCGCCGTTCCATGGTGAACGCGCTTAAGAACGCCGGCATCTCACCCGGTGAAGTTCAATACCTTAATGCCCACGGCACGTCGACGCCCCTTGGCGACAAGAACGAGTCAGACGCTGTCAAGGCTGCTTTCGGTGAGCACGCCTACAAGTTGGTAGTTAATTCGACCAAGTCAATGACTGGCCATCTTCTGGGCGGAGCCGGTGGTATCGAGTCCTTGTTCACGGTTTTGGCCATTCACAATCAAATTTCGCCACCGACCATCAATATTTTCAATCAGGATCCCGAGTGCGATCTCGATTATTGTGCCAATGTAGCGCGGCCGATGAATATTGAGTATGGCCTGAAGAACAACTTTGGCTTCGGTGGAACCAACGGATCGCTGGTTTTCAAGCGTATCTAAACCAGCTTGCTGGAAAACGAACGGTGCAGTTTCCGAGAATCATCGGACTGCGCCGTTCGCGCTTTCTGGATGCCATGTTGGTGCTGGCTGCCATTCTGGCAGGCGGAGCAATCGTGAACTTTCAGACTTCAATGGCAATGCAAATCTGCCTGTCTGCTGTTCTCGTCATTGTCACCATACACGCCTGGCAGGCGTTGAAACCAGAGATTCAGTCAATCCGGTTAGAGCGGAATGGTGAGGTGTTCCTCTTGCGCGTTGGCGAGATAGACTATCTGATAGCCTCGCCCGAGCCAAAGGCGACTATTCACCCTTGGTTGAGCGTCATCCGACTAACTACCGAGGATGGACGACGCTCAACGTTGATAGCTACGGTCGACAGCCTAAAAGGGGCTGATTTCAGGGGCCTGCGCATTTTCATGCGTTGGCAGGCGACCTTCAACGAACCGAGCGACGACGCCTGAGAACAGTATTTTTTGTCTGGCTTGCAACGTCAGGATAATCACGTGAGTAGTGGAGTCCGCGACTTTCCTTGCGCTGCATGGCGCAGCGAACAATCAAATCAGCTGTGACGACCAGATTCCGTAATTCGATTAGGTCATGACTGACCCGGAAATTGGCGTAGAACTCTTCAATTTCGCGCATCAACAAGCCAATCCGGTGCTTGGCGCGCCTCAGACGCTTGGTTGTGCGAACGATACCAACGTAGTCCCACATGAAGCGCCGAAGTTCGTCCCAGTTGTGAGAAATGACCACTTCTTCATCGGCATCGGTAACCCGACTCTCGTCCCACTGCGGCAGGTAAGGAACTGTCGTGACATTGCTCGCCTGAATATCCTTGACGGCTGCCTCGGCAAACACAAGGCATTCAAGCAACGAGTTTGAGGCAAGCCGATTGGCGCCGTGCAGGCCAGTACAGGAAGCCTCGCCTGCAACATAAAGTCCGGCAACATCGGTTCTGCCACGCAAGTCACTGATGATTCCGCCACACGTATAGTGTGCGGCCGGAACGACTGGAATAGGTTCCTGTGCAATATCAATTCCCAGTTCCAAGCAGCGCGCATGAATGTTGGGGAAATGATTGCGTATGAACTCCTCTCCCTTGTGTGAAATGTCCAGAAAGACACAATCCAGACCGCGCTTCTTCATTTCGAAGTCGATGGCACGGGCGACGATGTCACGAGGTGCCAGTTCGGCACGATCATCATGCTCGGGCATGAAGCGGGTACCGTCCGGCAAGCGAAGAAGTCCGCCTTCGCCACGTACCGCCTCGGAAATCAGAAAAGATTTTGCTTGCGGGTGGTAAAGGCAGGTCGGATGAAACTGGATGAACTCCATGTTGGCGACACGGCACCCGGCGCGGTAGGCCATGGCGATGCCGTCGCCGGTAGATGTGTCCGGGTTGGTCGTGTAGAGATATACCTTTCCGGCTCCTCCAGTGGCCAGGAGGGTATTGGCGGCACCAATAGTGACGACTTCGCCATCGTGGTTGTTCAGAACGTACGCTCCGAAGCAGCGCTTTTCTCCTGATCCAAGCTTGTCGCCGGTAATGAGGTCGATCGCTATATGGTCTTCGAGTACTGTGATATTCGGGTTGACGCGGACTTTCTGGGTCAGAATGTTCTGGACAGCCAGCCCGGTTGCATCGGCAACGTGAATGACGCGACGGGCGCTATGCCCACCTTCGCGCGTCAGGTGATAGCCAGCCTCATCTTGTGTAAATGGGACTCCTTGCTCGATAAGCCACTCGATAGCATGTCGGCCGTTTTCGACGACAAAGCGCGTCGCCTTTTCATCATTTAACCAGGCACCTGCAATCAGTGTGTCCTGAATGTGTGCCTCTATCGAGTCACGGCTGTCCAAAACGGCAGCAATGCCACCCTGGGCCCAGCCTGAGGCTGAATCCTCAAGGCTCCGTTTGCTGACCAGAACAACGCTGCACCGGGGTGAAGCCAGCCTCAAGGCCGCGGATTGTCCCGCCAGTCCACTACCAATAATTAGGACGTCGAATTTCTGCACGCTGTTCTCTGTAGGAGTTGTTTTGCGGCAAATATAGCATGCGAAAAACAATTCATCCGGTTACAGACGGTCACAATTAGGGATAAATACCTTTCGGCTCTGCGAAAATGGCTGCGCTATACTTCCCATATAAAGATAGCAACAATCAAACCCCAGGGATAACGAGAACCATGAGTGAGCGCGAAGCCGATCAAGTGCTGGTCGAGCGGGCGCAAGGCGGTGACAAACACGCCTTCGACCTGTTGGTAAGCAAATACCAGCGCAAGCTGGGGCGTTTGCTTTCTCGCTTCATTCGTGATCCGGCCGAAGTCGAGGACGTTTCCCAGGAAGCCTTCATCAAGGCGTATCGTGCCTTGCCCTCATTCCGGGGGGACAGCGCGTTCTATACCTGGCTGTACCGGATTGGTATAAACACGGCCAAAAACTACCTTGTTTCACAGGGCCGCAGGGCGCCGACCACAACCGAATTCGACAACGACGAGGCAGAAACTTTCGAAGACGCCTCTCAGTTACGCGATATCAACACTCCAGAGAGTCTGCTTTTGACCAAGCAGATCGGCCAAACCATCAACGCGGCCATGGACGCTCTACCTGAAGAATTGAGAACGGCCATAGTGCTGCGTGAAATTGACGGAATGTCTTACGAGGAAATTGCTGGCATCATGGATTGTCCGATCGGTACCGTGCGATCCAGGATTTTTCGTGCTCGTGAGGCCGTTGCCGGGAAACTGCGCCCATTGCTGGACACCACAGCTGACAAGCGTTGGTAACCATGAACACTGAACTATCCACCATCAGGGCGATTGTCCGCGCCGTCGATGGCAGGTTTGCAAACGTCGAGGTAGAGCAGGGGGGGTGTGGCCGTTGCCATGAAAAAGGCGGTTGTGGCGGCCAGCAACTCACGCAAATGTTCTGTAGCGGCCCGAAAATCTATCGGGTCGAAAACGAGATTGGTGCCAGTGTCGGCGATCGAGTCACTATCGGTGTCTCTGCAGGCAGCGTGAGGCGCACTGCGAATTTCGCGTATGTTCTACCGTTGACCGCAACAATTGCCGGGGCCGCACTGGGCACCGTTTTCGGCGGAGATTTTAGCGCCATGATAGGGGGCGGAATCGGTCTGGGCGCGGCATTTATCTATGTCATTGCCCGTTCGCGTCGCAAGGCTGGAAATTTCGCCGAGAGCCCTTATATCATTTCCCGTCCCTGAAAGAATTAGGAGGCCGTGTCGTCCATGAAGCGCCTGATTGCTTTATTCCTCGTTGGTTTTCTCAGTACGTTTGCTTTTGCCCAGACTCGTGGCCTGCCGGATTTTTCCGACCTGGCAGAGAAGCAGGGGCTGGCTGTTGTCAATATCAGTACGACGCAAGTCATCCGAGGGCATTCCCAGATGATGCCGTTCCCGTTCGATGAGAGCGACCCGGCGTTCGAGCTTTTCAAGCGCTTTGTTCCGCGCAACCCTGGCGGCAGCATGCCTCGTGATTTCGAGAACAAGTCACTCGGATCGGGATTCATTGTCAGCGCTGACGGCTATATTTTGACCAATGCCCACGTGATCGATGGTGCAGACGAAGTGACGGTGCGTCTGACCGACAAGCGCGAGTTCAAGGCAAAGACCATTGGTGCAGACAAGCGCACTGACGTTGCGCTACTCAAGATCAATGCAAGTGGCCTGCCGGTGGTCAAACTGGGCGATCCTGCTCAGCTTAGGGTCGGTGAGTGGGTTATCGCGATCGGGTCACCGTTCGGGTTCGACAATTCTGTAACAGCAGGGATCGTATCCGCCAAAGGACGATCCCTACCCCAAGAAAACTACGTGCCTTTCATTCAGACCGATGTCGCGATCAACCCTGGTAACTCCGGGGGACCGCTGTTCAACATGCGTGGCGAAGTGGTTGGGATAAATTCACAAATTTACAGCCGAAGTGGCGGCTACATGGGTGTTTCCTTCGCCATTCCCATAGATGTGGCCATGGAGATACAGAACCAGTTGCGCGCATCAGGCAAGGTGAGTCGCGGTCGTTTGGGCGTCGTCATCCAGGAAGTCACCAAGGATCTCGCCGAGTCTCTTGGGCTGGCCAAGCCAATGGGCGCCGTGGTCAACTCGGTAGAAAAGGGGAGTCCGGCTGAGAAAGCAGGTATTGAGGCTGGCGATGTAATTCTCAAGTTTGACGGAAAGACGATCGCCAATTCGGCAGACCTTCCTCGCATGGTAGGCATTTCCCGCCCGGGAACGCGTTCGACGGTTCAGATCTGGCGCAAGGGTTCCACCCAGGAAATTTCCGTGGTCATCGGAGAGGTTCCGGATGACAAGGCTGCCAGTGCAAAGCCTTCGCGAAATAGCAAACCCTCGGAGCAGGCGGTAAATCGTCTTGGGCTGGTGATTGCTGAGCTGACGACTGAACAGAAGCGTGACCTAAAAATGAATTCTGGCTTGCTGATTGAGGATGTGCGCGGCTCAGGTGCACGATCTGACTTGCGCCCCGGCGACATTATCATCGCGCTAATCAGCAAGGGCGTTACAACCGAGGTCAGGACGGTTGATCAGTTCAACAAGCTGCTGTTCCAGTTCGATAAGGGCAGCAACGTTACCCTGCTGATCCGGCGCGGTGAAATGCAGACCTTCGTTACGATCAAGGGATTGAATGGCACCAATTGAGTTGACACTGATGAGTCGCGGCTACTGTCACCTCTGCCACGACATGGAGGCCGCGTTGAAACCACTGGCTGCAGAGTTTGGAGCATCCGTCACTGTTCTGGATGTGGACGCGGACCCCTCGCTCGAGGCAAGGTTTGACGAGTTGGTACCTGTGTTGCTCCATGGTGAAATCGAGCTTTGCCATTACTTTCTGGACGAAGCCAAAACCCGTGAATATTTGGCTGGAATCCGCTAAAATTCAGGGTCTTCTGAAAAGGGAAGGGCGCCGGACAGCGCCCTTTTTTACTGGCACCAATGGATCACATTAGAAACTTTTCGATCATCGCACACATCGACCACGGCAAATCGACCTTGGCGGACCGCATCATTCACCTCTGCGGCGGTCTTTCTGACCGCGAGATGGAAGCACAGGTGCTTGATTCGATGGATATCGAGCGCGAGCGCGGCATTACCATCAAAGCACAGACTGCTGCTTTGAGTTATAAGGCGCGCGACGGCAAGGTGTACAACCTCAATCTGATCGATACACCGGGACACGTCGACTTCTCCTACGAAGTATCCCGTTCTCTTTCGGCCTGCGAAGGTGCCTTGCTGGTGGTCGATGCCTCACAAGGCGTTGAGGCCCAGACAGTTGCCAATTGCTATACGGCGCTCGAGCTCGATGTCGAAGTGGTGCCTGTATTGAACAAGATCGACCTGCCATCGGCGGATCCGGAAAATGCCCGCCAGGAAATTGAAGATGTCATCGGCATCGATGCTTCCGAGGCGGTGTTGGCATCAGCCAAGACCGGCCTTGGTGTGGCGGATATTCTCGAGGCCGTTGTCGCGCGAATTCCTCCGCCCAAAGGCGACCCTGACGCGCCGCTCAAGGCGCTGATCATCGACTCCTGGTTTGATAACTATGTCGGCGTTGTGATGCTGGTTCGCGTTGTTGATGGCGTTTTGAGGCCGAAGGACAAGTTGCTGTTCATGGCTACCGGCGCGCAGCAGCTGTGTGAGCAGGTGGGTGTTTTTGCGCCAAAATCAGAGTCGCGCGAGGCACTGCGGGCCGGTGAAGTCGGGTTCGTGATTTCAGGCATCAAGGAACTCAAGGCAGCCAAGGTCGGCGATACCATTACCAGGATGGATAACAAGGCTGCAGAGCCCTTGCCGGGTTTCAAGGAAATCAAACCCCAGGTTTTTGCGGGTTTGTATCCGGTCGAATCCAATCAATATGATTCTTTGCGCGAATCGCTCGAGAAACTCAAGCTCAACGACGCCTCGTTGCAATATGAACCGGAAGTCTCACAAGCCCTTGGCTTTGGATTTCGCTGTGGTTTTCTCGGCCTCTTGCACATGGAAATCGTTCAGGAGCGCCTGGAGCGCGAGTTTGATCAAGACCTGATTACCACGGCACCTACGGTTGTATATCAGGTGGTCATGCGCGACGGTACTGTCATCGAAGTGGAAAATCCGGCCAAGTTGCCCGAAATTACCAAGATGGAAGAAGTGCGTGAACCGATCATCACTGCCACCATCTTCGTGCCACAGGACTATCTGGGTAACGTTATCACGCTGTGTAACCAGAAACGTGGCAATCAGGTGGATATGCATTATCACGGCCGTCAGGTAAAGCTGGTCTATGAAATGCCCATGGCTGAGGTCGTCATGGATTTCTTCGACAAATTGAAGTCCTGCTCGAAGGGATATGCCTCACTGGACTATGATTTCAAGGAATACCGTGCATCAGATGTGGTCAAACTGGACATTCTGATCAATAGCGAAAAGGTTGATGCGCTGTCCTTGATCGTCCATCGTGCAAATGCACAATATCGCGGCCGCGAATTGGCGAGCAAGATGCGCGAATTGATTCCGCGTCAGATGTACGACGTAGCCATCCAGGCAGCTATTGGTTCGCACATCATTTCACGCGAGAACGTCAAGGCAATGCGCAAGGACGTCTTGGCCAAGTGTTATGGCGGTGATATCTCCCGCAAGAAAAAACTGCTGGAAAAACAAAAGGCTGGTAAGAAGCGTATGAAACAGGTCGGCAGCGTCGAAATTCCCCAGGAAGCGTTTTTGGCTGTATTGCGCGTCGATAACTGAGAAATACGATGAATTTTGCCCTAATTCTATTTTTGCTGCTGGTCGTCACCGGCGCACTTTATGCGGTCGACGTGCTCAAGTTCCGAAAATTGCGCGCCAAGGATGCCAAGGAGCCGCTTTGGGTGGAGTGGGGGGCCAGCTTCTTTCCAGTAATCCTGATCGTTTTTGTGCTGCGATCCTTCCTCTTCGAGCCGTTCAAGATTCCGTCTGGCTCGATGATTCCGACCTTGCTGGTAGGCGACTTCATACTGGTCAATAAATTTACCTACGGTGTCCGTCTTCCCGTGATCAACAAGAAAATCATAGACATGAACTCCCCACAACGTGGCGATGTCATGGTTTTCCGCTACCCTGAGGATCCGTCTCTCGACTATATCAAGCGTGTCGTTGGCGTGCCGGGAGACACCGTGACCTATCAGAACAAACGCCTGACCATCAATGGCAAGGCTGTGCCAACGCAGAAAACCAGCGACTATCTGCATCCCGAGCGACTTTACTATTCTGAACAGCTTATCGAGAAAATCGGGGAGTTTGAGCATCGCGCACTAAACGACAAGGATGCTCCCACCTTTATCCCTGACGCGTCGCGCTTTCCGCATCGCGAAAATTGCACATACAATGCTGCTGGCGTCAGTTGCAAAGTGCCTGCCGGTCACTATTTTATGATGGGCGACAATCGTGACAACAGCAGGGATAGCCGTGCCTGGGGATTTGTCCCCGAGGAAAATATTGTCGGCAAGGCGTTCTTTGTCTGGTTGAACTTCAGCGACTTCAGCCGGATAGGTTCGTTCAAGTAAGGGGATATCATGAAACATCAACGTGGCGTCGCCCTGTCCGGGCTTTTGTTCTGGGGTGTGGTTCTCTCCTTAGTTTCCGTTTTGGGCATGAAAGTGGCTCCGACATTCATTGAGTATCAAAAAATACTCAAGGATATCAAGGCGACTGCCGCCAAAGCCGCCCCGGATTCGACTGTCGCAGACATTCGCAAGTCATTTGACAAGTTCGCCGATGTTGATGCGCTGGATTTCAAATCAAACCAACTCGACATTTCCAAGGATGGTGGCCGGATCGTTATCGAGTTTGCCTATGAGAAACGTATTCACCTCTTCTGGAACGTGAGCCTTCTCATCGACTACAAGGGGTCGAGCGCTGGATAAGGCATGACTGCATCCTCTGTTGCCCGTCAACTTGGCTATTCGTTTTCCGATCCAACGCTACTTCGGACTGCGCTAACCCACAGAAGCTTTGGTACACCGAACAACGAGCGACTGGAGTTTCTCGGCGACGGCATTTTGGACTGTGCTATCGCGATCGCTTTGTTCCATCGTTTTCCAGAACTACCCGAAGGTGATCTCTCCAGACTGAGAGCGAATCTGGTTAACCAAGAAGCTCTGTACCAACTCGCGGCTGGTCTTAAGATTGGTGATGCCCTTCGCCTCGGCGAGGGCGAGATGAAAAGCGGAGGGGCACTGCGTCCATCCATTCTTGCCGATGCGCTTGAGGCCCTGTTTGGCGCGATCTATCTCGATGGTGGCTTTCTGACCGCGCAGGCTGTAATTGACGAACTCTATGCCCCCTTGCTTGCCAACCTGAAGCCAGGCGAATTTCAGAAGGATGCAAAAACCAGGCTCCAGGAGTGGTTGCAGGGGCGCAAGAAGCCGTTGCCGCGCTATCAATTGCTGGAAGCCACGGGTGCAGCCCATGAGCAACGCTTCTCGGTAGCCTGCGAAATTGAATCACCCTTCTTGCGAACAATTGGCAATGGCTCTAGCCGCCGCATCGCGGAGCAGGTTGCAGCCGACAAGGCTCTGAAAGAACTCACTGCATGAAAAAATTTCGATCCGGATACATTGCCATCGTCGGTCGTCCCAACGTCGGCAAATCCACATTGCTCAACAAACTGATCGGCGAAAAGATCAGTATTGTCTCGCGCAAGGCGCAGACAACGCGTCACCGGATCACTGGTATTTTGACCAAGGACGATGCGCAGTTCGTTTTCGTCGACACCCCTGGTTTTCAGACGAAATACTCCAATGCCCTGAACCGGGCGATGAACCGTGGAGTGACCCAAACCCTGAGTGATGTCGACGTCGTGATTTTTGTCGTCGAGGCTGGTCGCTATGACGCCAAGGACAAGGCTGTCGTGCGCCTTCTGCCCAATGACCGGCCGGTCATCCTGGTCGTTAACAAGACCGATTTGCAGAAGGATCGTGCAGCCTTGCTGCCATTCCTGTCCGAGGTTGCAGCCGATCACGATTTCGCCGCGGTCATCCCGGTCAGCGCCGCCAAGGGGCGGCAAACCGAGAACCTGCTGAATGAAGCCAAGAAACATCTGCCCAACGATGGATTGATGTTCCCGGAAGATGACCTGACCGATAAGAGCGAACGTTTTCTTGCTTCCGAATACATCCGCGAAAAAGTCTTCCGCCTGCTTGGCGACGAATTGCCGTATGCCACGGCAGTCGAAATTGAGCGGTTTGAAACCGAAGGCGACTTGCGCCGGATTTTTGCTGCTATCGTTGTCGACCGTGAGGGGCACAAGGCCATCGTGATCGGCAAGGGTGGCGAACAGCTCAAGCGCATTGCCTCTGAGGCGCGGCAAGACATGGAACGCCTGTTTGGCGGCAAGGTTTATCTTGAAATCTGGGTCAAGGTAAAGTCGGGCTGGAACGATGACGAACGCCTGCTGAAGAGCCTCGGCTACGAATGAACCTGCGCAGCAAAGTCGACGGGCAGCCGGCTTACGTTCTGCACAGCTATCCCTTTCGGGAAACCAGCCTCATTGTTGAAGTGTTTTCCCGCGATTTCGGGCGGATGGCCTTGCTGGCACGCGGTGCGCGCCGTCCTCGTTCAGCGATCCGCGGGCTGCTCATGGCTTTTCAGCCGATTGAAATTGGCTGGGCTGGCAAGGGTGAGGTATTGACCCTGATGAAAGCGGAGTGGCAAGGCGGGCAGCCGCTGCTCGCCGGCGAAGCGCTGTTCTGCGGGTATTATCTCAACGAGTTGCTGATGCATCTATTGCCGCGCGAAGACGCGCATGAGCAGCTATTCGCCCACTACACCAAAATGCTGGGCCGACTGGCGGCCGATCCGTCGGGTAAAGTCCGCGAGGCAGACCTGCGCTGCTTCGAAAAAGCGCTTTTGCAGGAACTGGGCTATGGCCTGACCCTGAATCACGATAGCGCTGGCAGCTCGATTCTGCCTGAAGCGTTCTACACTTACCGCATGGAGCAGGGGCCGGTTCGCCTTGAGCACGACGAGGCTGCTGCCCAGGTCGTCATTGGCAAGACCTTGCTCGACCTTGACGCTGAGGATTTTTCTGACCCGCGCTCGCGCTATGAAAGCAAGGCCTTGATGCGCACGCTGATGGCCTATTATCTGGCTGGAAAAGAGCTGGAAACACGCAAGATATTCAAGGAGTTGCAAGAACTATGATCGAACTTGGCGTCAATATCGACCACGTGGCAACTATTCGCCAGGCCCGCCGGACTTACGAGCCAGACCCGGTCTGGGGTGCCGTCGAAGCCCATCTGGGCGGGGCTGATGGCATTACCGTGCATCTGCGTGAAGATCGTCGTCACATTCAGGATGCCGATGTCAGCCGTCTTCGTGAAACGACGCAGATCAAGCTCAATCTCGAAATGGCCGCGACCGATGAAATGGTCGGCATCGCCTGTGCCCTGAAGCCGGAAATGGCCATGCTCGTTCCTGAGGGACGCCATGAGGTCACGACCGAAGGCGGCCTCGACATTCTGGCGCAGGAGGCGCGCTTGAAAGATGTCATCTCGCGCCTCGCCGATGCCGGCATCGTGACCAGCGTTTTCATCGATGCCGAAGTGGCCCAAATCGAGGCTGCCGCCCGGATTGGCGCCCGTGTCTGCGAAATTCATACCGGTCCCTATGCTCATGCGTTCTACGATAAAGGCCGCGATGCAGAAGCGCCGGCTGTGCTCGCTGAACTCGACAAGGTACGCGTAGGCGGGCAAGCGGTTCGGCAACTTGGTATGCGGTTCAATGCCGGACATGCACTCAATTATTACAATGTTCAGCCAATTGCCCGTCTGGCCGGAATCCGCGAGTTGCACATCGGTCATGCTATCGTCAGCCGCGCCATTTTCGTCGGCCTGCGCGAGGCCGTCCGCGAAATGAAAGCCCTGATGCGCGAAGCGGCGAAATCCCCCGAATGATTTACGGGATCGGCACCGACATCGTCGCCGTTGCCCGTCTGCGCGGCATGTGGGAGCGGCATGGCGACCGGGCGTTGGATAAGTTGCTGGCGCCACAGGAAATCGAGGAATTTGCGAGGGCTGCGGACAAAGGCCGTTTTCTCGCCAAGCGTTTTGCCGCCAAGGAAGCCTTCAGCAAAGCGCTGGGCACCGGCGTTCGCCCGCCGGCCACCCTGACGGCTATTGCGGTTGGCCATGATGATTTGGGCAAGCCAGAACTGCACTTCCACGGTCAACTGGAAAAAATGCTCAAAAACAAAAACCTGATCGCCCATCTTTCGATTAGCGACGAAGCGGAATACGCCGTCGCCTACGTCATTCTGGAGCACGCATGACGAATTTGCCGCTCGGCCCGCTGATGATCGACATCGCCGGCACCAAACTGACTGACCTTGACCGCGAACGGCTCTGCCATCCGCTGGTTGGCGGGATCATCCTCTTTTCGCGGAACTACGTAGACCCGGAGCAGTTGTCGGCACTCACTGCAGCAATTCACGCTTTGCGCGAACCAGCGCTGCTGATTGCCGTCGACCACGAAGGGGGCAGGGTACAACGCTTTCGCGACGGTTTTACCCGCTTGCCGGCAATGGCCACTCTGGGCAAGCTTTGGGATGACAATCCGGATGCGGCGCTCGCCGCCGCCCACCAGGTCGGATATGTGCTTGCAGCCGAACTGCGCGCCCGGGGTGTCGACTACTCCTTCACGCCGGTCCTCGACCTCGACTACGGCCCATCGCGCGTCATCGGCGACCGAGCCTTCCATCGCCAGCCGGCGGCGGTCATCGCTCTGGCTTCCGCGCTTGGCGACGGCTTGCGATCGGCCGGAATGGGAAGCTGCGGCAAGCACTTTCCGGGGCACGGCTACGTCATTCCGGATTCGCACGTTGAACTTCCAGTCGATGACCGGGCGCTGGAAGCCATGCAGGAAGACATGCTGCCGTACCGACAGGTACCCCTCGATGGTGTCATGGCCGCTCATGTTATCTACAACTGCCTTGACTGCAATACAGCTGTATTTTCAAATAAATGGATGAGTTATTTAAGAAACGACATTAAATTTAATGGTGTCGTTTTTACCGACGATTTGTCAATGGCCGGGGCCGGCGTGGTCGGCGGCATGCTTAGCCGCGTCGATACAGCCTACAACGCCGGCTGCGACATGTTGCTGGTATGCAATGCGCCGGACGTTGTCGGCGACGTGCTCGAAAACTGGCAGCCGACTATCGACCCGGCGCGCGGCAAGCGGGTCGAGGCGCTTAGTCCTGACATGCCGGCAAAGGATTGGGCAGCCTTGCAATCCGACAGCACGTATTTGGCCGCCCTGCAGACCATCGCAAAACCGATGGCCTGAAATGCATTCGGGCAGCCGAAGCTGCCCGAACAAAATACTGAATATGCCGCCGATTACTTGACGCGGTTCTTGTACTCGTCGGTACGGGTGTCGATTTCGATCTTGTCGCCAATGCTGACGAAAGCCGGAACCGGCAGTTCGAAGCCGGTAGCCAGTTTGGCCGGCTTCATGACCTTGCCGGAAGTATCGCCCTTGACGGCCGGCTCGGTGTACACCACTTCACGCACGACGCTGTTCGGCAGTTCGACGGAAATAGCCTTGCCGTTGTAGAAAACAACTTCACAAGCCAGGCCATCTTCCAGATACTTCAGCGCGTCGGTCATGTTCTCGGCTTCGACCTCGAACTGCTCGTAGTCGGCATCCATGAACACATACATCGGATCGGCGAAGTAGGAATAGGTCACTTCCTTCTTGTCGAGAATAACTTGCTCGAACTTGTCGTCAGCCTTGTAAACCGCTTCGGAAGCGGCGCCGGTCAACAGGTTTTTGAGCTTCATTTTGACAACAGCGGCGTTTCGGCCAGACTTGTTGTATTCGCTCTTCTGGACGACGAGCGGGTCGGCACCGACCATGATGACGTTGCCGGAGCGGAGTTCCATTGCGGTTTTCATTCGGGATTCTCTAATGTCAGAAAAAGATATAACTTTCGATTATACCTTGGAGGCACAGAAATTGACGAGTGCCGATGCCAAATCCGGCTTCGCTGCGAGCTTTTCGGCCCAATTGCTGTTGTGACGGCCTATGACAGCCCTGTTGCTAACGAACTCTTCCCACGCCAGTCCAATGTTGCGTCCGAGATTCCATGCCACAAACATCCTGCGGATAGCCGTTTGCATTTTAGCATCAAGGCCTTCCCCGTAGCGGCCAAGGAAGGCTTCAAGCTTGGTCAGATGCGCCCCATCGTCCTGCGAATAGAGCTGCCAGACGAAGGGTTTGCCTGCCCATTGTGCGCGCACGAAAGAATCCTCGCCACGCACGAAATTGATGTCACAGCGCCAGAGCAAACGATCAAACTCGTCAATCGGAACGAAGGGTATCGGGCGAATCCGTACATTGCCATGCCGCCAGGGACCGCTTCCACCCAAATGGGACTGGACCGCGGCCAAAGGCTTGCCGGGCGGCACATGGCACACGACGGGATGTACTGAATCCCGAAACGCATCCAGCAAGGCCCCTACCGGCGCCGTGTCATAACAAAACAGACTGATCTCAAGGGGCCGCCCCTCTGTTGGTTCAGTAGCAAAGCGGTCGCGCTCGGCAAACAGCCCACTCTCCCGCAACAGTCCGCCGGTTTTTCCCGAAAAACCCGGGAAAAAAAAGTATTTGACCAGGGGAAGGGAAGGGTGGGGCGAGGCCATGCCATGGCAATCATCAGCCCAGGGTTCCGCAGTCAGGTATTCAAGATTGATCCAGCACGGTTTGGACGGGCATCGGCTCATCGCCGTCAGATACCAATCCGGGAGTTCGCAGGCAAAAGCCTCGATAACGACGTCAGAAACGCGGTCGACCGCAGAATTCTCCGTCCAATGGCAAATTTCAACGTCTTGGCAAGTCTGTATGTCCTTTGCCGGATCGACCGACGGACACAAAGACTGCAAACTGCCCAGATCATCCACCCACAATCGTACCTTGCGGCCATGCTCGTCCACCAGTTGCCTGGCAAGACGCCAACAAACGCCAATGTCGCCGTAGTTGTCGATAACCCGGCAAAAGATGTCCCAATGAAGCTGCATGGCCGCCATGCTAACATCACCGCCATGCCTAGATTCCAAGATCCCACCGACTGTATAGCCTGTCCACGACTGGCCGAGCACCTTGCCAACATCCGCGAGCGCGATCCCGACTGGCACGCCCTGCCTGTGCCTGCCTTTGGCTCACTTGATGCGGAACTGCTTGTTGTCGGCCTTGGTCCCGGCGAAAAAGGCGCCAACCGAACTGCCCGCCCGTTTACCGGCGACGTTGCCGGAGAACTGCTCTATCCCACCTTGCACCGGTTCGGCTTCGCCAGTGAACCCGAACCGCTGAGTGCCGACCATTGGGCCAATCCGGCCATGCAACTGATCAACTGCCGCATCACCAATGCCGTACGCTGCCTGCCCCCGGCCAACAAACCCACGACAGCGGAAATTCGCCAGTGCAATGGTCATTTGCGTGTGGAACTGGCCTCAATGAGCAGGCTCAAGGTCATCGTCGCCCTCGGTGCAATCGCTCACCAGGCGCTGCTCTGGGCTTACAACCTCAAGCTCAAGGAATTTACCTTCGGTCACAACGTCCGCCACGCCTTGCCGGATGGACGAATTCTTGTTGACAGCTACCATTGCAGTGGCTACAACTGGCGCACGGGCAGGCTTTCCCGCGAAAGCTTTGAGGCGGTGTTTGCCGGGGTCAAATCGCACCTCGCCTGAATCCGCAGATGAGTTTTGACGCCAAGGCTTTCCTGGCCACCCTGACCGAGCTACCCGGCGTCTATCGCATGCTGGACGCCAACGCCGCTGTTCTTTACGTCGGCAAGGCCAAAAACCTCAAAAAACGGGTTTCGTCGTATTTTCGGGAAAACGTTTCCAGCCCGCGCATCGCGCACATGGTCAGCCAGATCGCCGCCGTGGAAACCACAGCGACACGTACCGAAGCAGAAGCGCTGTTACTTGAAAACAACCTGATCAAGTCGCTCTCGCCGCGCTACAACATCCTCTTTCGTGACGACAAATCCTACCCCTACATCGTCCTGAGCAAAGACAAATTTCCTCGGCTGGCATTCTTTCGCGGCAATCCTGACCGCAAGGCCGATTACTTCGGCCCGTATCCGTCGAGCTGGGCAGTTCGCGACAGCATTCATCTGCTACAAAAAATGTTTCGTTTGCGGACCTGCGAAGAGTCGGTGTTCGCAAACCGGTCTCGACCCTGTTTGCTCTATCAAATCAAGCGCTGTAGCGGGCCCTGCGTCGGATTGATCACGCCAGAGGACTACGCAACGGATATTCAGCTGGCCTCGATGTTCCTGTCAGGCAAACAGCACGAAGTCTCCAAGCGTCTGAATCAAGCGATGGAAGACGCATCCGCGCGTCTGGCCTTCGAACAGGCGGCGGTTTACCGCGACCTGATCCAGTCACTTCGTCATGTGCAGGAAAAGCAGTTTGTTTCAAGCAACAAGGGTGAGGACATGGATATCCTTGTCGCACAAAATGAAGCAGGGCAGTTATGCGTCAACCTGGCGATGGTCCGTGGCGGCCGTCATCTTGGCGACCGCCCGTTTTTTCCGATTAACGCCGGCGAATCAGAACCGGCTGATGCCTGTGCTGCCTTCATTCGGCAACACTACGCCGTCCATCCCGCACCCTCACGCGTACTGGTTCATCCGTTTCCCGCGGAAGATGATGCTGGGGAAACCGAAGCGGTGCTGGCGGAACTGGCAGGCCGCCCCGTTCCTGTCATGCAAGCCCGCAGCCTTACGCATAGAGCCTGGGTCGAGATGGCGCTGCAGAACGCCAGACTTGCCATCCTGGCGCGCAGCCAGGCAACCGATCAGCAGGAAAAGCGACTGGCAGCCCTCCAGGATGCCTTGCAACTGCCGGAACCTATCGTGCGCATCGAATGCTTCGACATCAGTCACACGATGGGCGAGGCGACCGTGGCTTCCTGCGTGGTCTACCAGGAAAGCCGCATGAAAAACGCAGATTACCGACGTTTCAACATTCGCGACATCCAGCCCGGTGACGACTATGCTGCCATGCGTCAGGCCGTCAGCCGACGCTACGATGGCATTGCCGCCGGTGAAGGGACCGCACCGGACCTGATCCTGATCGATGGCGGAAAAGGGCAGGTTGCCTCCGCATTCGCCGCCCTGGCCGATCTTGGGCTGGCTCATTTGCCCATGATCGGCGTCGCCAAAGGCGAAGGACGCAAGCCCGGTCTTGAATCCCTGGTGTTTCCGGATGGCCGCGAACCGCTACAATTGCCGCCCGAACACCCCGCGTTGCACCTGATTCAGGAAATACGCGACGAAGCTCATCGCTTTGCCATAACCGGCCACCGTGCCAGGCGTGGCAAGGCAAGGAAAACATCAACCCTGGAAAGCCTGCCGGGTATTGGACCAGCCCGCCGGAAAGCCCTGGTTGCCCGCTTTGGCGGCCTGCCCGGTGTGCTCGCCGCCAGTCCCGAGCAGTTGTCCGAAGTGCCGGGCATCAGCCGGGATATGGCTGAAAAGATACATTCCGCATTACACTGAACCATGCCCTTCAATCTTCCCATCCTGCTGACCTGGCTTCGTATCGTTGCGATACCGCTACTGATTGCCGTCTACTATCTGCCAGCAGATTGGGCAACGTCGCACGAACGCGATCTGGCTGCCACGGCCATTTTCGTCGCTGCCGCACTGACCGACTGGGCGGATGGCTATCTGGCCCGAAAGTTGGACCAGACATCGGCCTTTGGTGCCTTCCTCGATCCAGTAGCCGATAAACTCATGGTCGCCGCGGCGCTGATCGTTCTCGTTGAACTCGGCAGAACCGACGCCATCGTTGCCACCATCATCATCGGCCGCGAAATCACCATTTCGGCGCTACGTGAATGGATGGCCAAGATAGGTGCGGCAAAAAGCGTCGCCGTGTCCATGCTTGGCAAGATTAAGACTGCGGCGCAGATGCTGTCCATTCCCATCCTTCTCTACTATCAGCCGCTGTTTGGCGCTGACATGAAGGCGTTCGGCAACCTGTTAATTTGGGTGGCGGCTTTGTTGACGCTCTGGTCTATGGGCTACTACCTGCGCATGGCCTGGCCGGAAATTGCAAAACGAACTGCAGAAAAGTAGGGGGCAAATGTTGACAATTCCCTTGTGTCGCCTATAATGCGCGCTCTGTTTCAGCGCGGCAGTAGCTCAGTTGGTAGAGCGCAACCTTGCCAAGGTTGAGGTCGAGAGTTCGAGACTCTTCTGCCGCTCCAGTTTTTCGGGGGAAAGCATGGCTTTCCCTTTTTAGTTGTACCAGTAACGATTTTCGGCAGGGCGCGATAGCAAAGCGGTTATGCACCGGATTGCAAATCCGTGTAGGTCGGTTCGACTCCGGCTCGCGCCTCCAGGAATTTGCGGCAGTAGCTCAGTTGGTAGAGC